>NZ_JAKGCV010000154.1 GCF_021556455.1 Streptomyces fuscigenes
GGGGCACGCGGGAGCGGCCCGCCGCCGACGGACGCACGGCCGCGGCGGCGCGGCGCCACTGGCGTGGCCGCGTCCCGGCTCCCGTGATCGCGCCGCGTCGCACGCTACGGTCTCGATATGACAAACAGGTCATACCGGCCGGATGGGCGGCCCGGACGGAGGCGGGGCCCCGGACGTGCGGCCCGCCCGCGCCTGACCCGGCGGGGACGGCTGGCGCTGTTCGTCACGAGCCTCCTCGTCCTGGGCGCCGCGGTGCTCGTCCCGGTCCTGCTGCTGTCCGGCGGCGGCGAGCAGGGCGGCGGGCCCCGCGCGACGCTCGTCGTACCGGAAGGGCGGCGCGCCTCGGAGGTCTACGCCTCGATCGACAAGGTGCTCGCCGTGCCGCCCGGCACCACGCGCAGGGCAGCCGCCTCCGCGCACCTCGAACTGGCCGGGCCCGCCCACGGCAACCCCGAGGGCTACCTCTTCCCGGCGACGTATCCGGTCGACGCGCACGCCACCCCGGCGAGCCTGCTCGCGTTCATGGTGGACACCGCCAACCGGAAGCTGGGCACCGACCACGTCCGGGCCGGTGCCGCGCACCACGGCATGACGGTGTACCAGGCGCTGACGGTGGCGAGCATCGTCCAGGCCGAGGCCGCCACCCCGCACGACATGGGGAGGGTGGCCCGCGTGGTGCTCAACCGGCTCGCGAAGGGCATGCCGCTCCAGATGGACTCCACGCTGAACTACGCGCTGCACCGCACCACACTGGACACGACCGACAACGACACCAAGGTGCGCAGCCCGTACAACACGTACGCGCACAAGGGGCTGCCGCCCACACCGATCGGCAACCCGGGGGAGACGGCCCTGAAGGCGGTCGGCGCGCCGCCGCCGGGCAAGTGGCTCTACTTCGTCACCGTCAAGGACGGCGACACCCGGTTCGCCACCAGCTACGCCCAACAGCAGGAGAACGTGAAGGAGTTCAACGCGAACCGGCGCGGGTGACCGGCGCCGTCGGGCGGGCGCCGCGCTGCGCCCCGCCGGCCCGGGTCAGGCGGCGGCCGCGCCCTCGCGCGCCCGGTCCGCCCCCAGCATCCTCCTGATGCCGCCCACGGCCTCGCGTCCGGCGCGGTTCGCGCCGATCGTCGAGGCGGACGGCCCGTATCCGACGAGGTGAACCCGCTCGTCCCGCACCGCGCGCGTCCCCTCCACGCGGATGCCGCCGCCCGGCTCGCGCAGCCCGAGCGGGGCCAGGTGGCCCACCGAGGGCCGAAAGCCCGTGGCCCACAGGATCACGTCCGCGTCCACGGTGCGCCCGTCCTCCCACGCCACCCCCGTCGGTGTGATCCGGTCGAACATGGGCTGCCGGTCGAGCACGCCGTCGGCGAGCGCCCGGCGCACCGCGTCGTTGAGCGGCAGGCCCGTCACGGACACGACGCTCCGCGGCGGCAGCCCCCGGCGCACCCGCTCCTCGACCAGCGCGACGGCCGCGCGCCCCTGCTCCTCGCCGAAGGGGCCCTCGCGGAAGACCGGCGGCGTGCGGGTGACCCAGACCGTCGACGCCGCGTACGGGGCGATCTCCATCAGATGCTGCGTGCCGGACGCGCCGCCGCCGACCACGACGACACGCAGCCCCGCGAACTCCTCGGGGCCCGCGTACGACGCCGTGTGCAGCTGCCGCCCGAGGAAGGACTCCTGGCCCCGGTAGCGCGGCCAGAACGGCCGGTCCCACGTGCCGGTGGCGCTGATCAGCGCCCGCGCCGCCAGCGAGCCTGCCGAGGACTCCACCAGCAGCCGGCCACCCGGCCCCTCACGGACGGCGCGCACGTCGACCGGGCGGTGCACCGGCAGCGCGAAGCGGCGCTCGTAGTCGGCGAAGTAGCGGGACACCACCTCGGCGGACGGGCGGGCCGCCTCGGCCGCGCCGGTCTCCAGCTCCATGCCCGGCAGTGAGTGCATCCCGTGGACCCTGCCGTACGTCAGGGACGGCCACCGGAACTGCCAGGCCCCGCCCGGCGCGGGCGCGTGGTCGAGCACCACGAAGTCGCGCTCGGGCACGAAGCCCGTCCGCGCGAGGTGGTACGCGCTCGACAGGCCGGCCTGGCCGGCCCCCACCACCACGACGTCCACCGGGCGCCCACCGAATTCGTCCACGCACGGAGAACGTCCCGGGCGGCATCGCTCTTCCCGTCGGGGAAAGATGGACGGCATGAGCGACACCTTCACCTCCCGGACCCTGAACGTCACGAGCGGCGGCCACGAGACCGTGAGCGACCTCACGGCGGACTGCGAGCGCTTCCTGCGCGAGGCCGCGCGCGGCCGCAGCGGCCTGCTCAACGTCTTCGTCCCGCACGCCACCGCGGGCATCGCCCTGATCGAGACGGGCGCGGGCAGCGACAGTGACCTCCTGGCTGCCCTGCGCGACCTGCTGCCCGCGGACGACCGCTGGCAGCACCGGCACGGCTCGCCGGGCCACGGCCGCGACCACGTCCTGCCGGCGTTCGTGCCCCCGCACGCGACGCTCCCGGTGATCGACGGCCGCCTGGAGCTCGGCACGTGGCAGTCGGTCTGCCTCGTGGACACGAACCGGGACAACCCGGAGCGCCAGGTGCGGCTGAGCTTCCTCGGCTGAGGAGACAGCCGGCGGCCGTCCGGCCGTGAGACGACGAGGGGAGGCCGCGCCGCCGCGCGGACGTTCGGCACGCCCCCGCGAGACCGCGACGCCGCGGCACTCCGAGATCGCGGACACGCTCCCCGCGCACCGGAGTTATGACCGTCGCGTTTATTGACGCCGCATATCCGCGATGATTCACTGCGTAGCTGAGAGCGCTCTCTCGCGGTCAGGGCCCAGCCGCTTGCTCCTTCCCCGTCCACCTTCCAGGGAGAGCCGTGTCCGTCATTCCCTCTCGCCGTTCCGTTCTTCGCGGAGCGGCCGCCGCTGCCGCGCTGCCGCTGGCCGGCAGCATCACCGCGGGATCGGCCTTTGCCTCCTCGCGCACGCCCAGACCCGCCGTTCTGGGCCCGAACGTCCTCGTCTTCGACCCGTCGATGGGCGACGCGGCGATCCAGAAGCAGCTCGACGCCGTGTTCGCCGCGCAGGCGCCCAACCAGTTCGGCACCGAGCGGTACGCCCTTGCCTTCAAGCCGGGCACCTACAACGTCGACGTCAACGTCGGGTTCTACACCCACGTCCTGGGGCTCGGCGAGAGCCCCTCGGACGTCGTGATCAACGGGCACGTCACGGTCGACGCCCAGTGGTTCGACGGCAACGGCACCCAGGACTTCTGGCGGTCCGCCGAGAACCTGACCGTGGTGCCGCCCGACGGGCTGGACCGCTGGGCGGTGGCCCAGGCCGCCCCCATGCGCCGCGTCCACGTCAAGGGCAACATGAACCTGATGCCGAGCCCGCCCGGCAACGGGTGGTCCAGTGGCGGGTTCCTGGCCGACAGCGTGGTGGACGGGGAGGTGAACTCGGGCTCGCAGCAGCAGTGGCTGTCACGCAACGACACCATCGGCAGCTGGGCCGGCTCCAACTGGAACATGGTCTTCGTCGGCGTCGAGGGCGCCCCGGCCACGTCGTTCCCCACGCCGCCGTACACCACCGTCGACCGCACCCCGGTCGTACGGGAGAAGCCGTTCCTGACCGTCGACCGGCACGGCGACTACCGGGTCTTCGTGCCAGCCCTGCGCCGCGACAGCACCGGCACGTCCTGGGCCCACGGACCGGCCGCCGGCCGGAGCATCCCGCTGTCCGACTTCCACGTGGCGCGGCCCGGCGACTCCGCCGTCAGCCTCAACCTGGCGCTCGCCCTCGGCAAGCACCTCCTGTTCACGCCCGGCGTCTACCGGCTGTCCGCCCCCCTGCTCGTGCTGCGGCCGGGCACCGTCGTCCTCGGCCTGGGCCTGGCCACCCTCCAGGCCGTCCACGACAACGCGCTCATCGAGGTCGGCGACATCGACGACGCCACCGTCGCCGGCCTGATCCTCGAAGCCGCCTCGCGCCGCTCCCCCTTCCTGCTGCGCGTCGGGAACGGCTTCAGCCGGAGGAACCACTCCGCCAGGCCCACCGCTCTCTTCGACGTCTTCCCCCGCATCGGCGGCGCCGTCCCCGGCGGTACGGACGTCAGCATCCAGATCGACAGCGACGACGTGATCGTCGACCACGTCTGGGCCTGGCGCGCCGACCACGGTCTCGACGGCACGGTGGGCTGGTCGGTCAATCCGGCCGGCACCGGGTTCCTGGTCAACGGCGACCGGGTCACGGCCTACGGCCTGTTCGTCGAGCACCACCAGGGCTACGAGGTGCTCTGGAACGGCAACCACGGCCGTACCTACTTCTTCCAGAACGAGCACCCGTACGACGTGCCGACGCAGTCCGCGTGGAAGCACGGCAGGACCAACGGCTACGCCGCCTACAAGGTCGGCGACCACGTCACCGACCACCACGCCTGGGGCCTGGGGAGCTACTGCTTCTTCAACCTCGGCGCCGACGTCTACACCGACCGCGCCTACGAGGTCCCCGACACCCCCGGCGTCGTCTTCACCTCGCTGATGACCGTCTGCCTCAACGACGCGGGCGGCGGCGGCATCCTGCACTGCATCAACGACTCCGGCGACCCCGTGCAGAACGGCTTCGGGACGTTCAACATGAAGAGTTACTCGAACGGCGTCGCAAAGGTCTGACGGGCGCCGGACTCCCGCGGAACGAGTGAGGCGGCCGGCCCTTCGGGGGCGCGGCCGCCTCACCCTTCCGGGATGAGGAGGGCCGGTTCAGCCCTTCAGCGCGCCGCCGAGCGCGAAACCGCCGCCCAGCTTGCGGGTGAGCAGGAGATACAGCATCACCACGGGCAGCGTGTAGACGATCGAGAACGCGGCGAGCTGCCCGTACTGCGTCTGGTCGTGGGCGCTGAGGAAGGTGAACACGCTCACCGACGCCGGCAGTTTCTCCGGCGACAGCAGCAGCACGAACGGGACGAAGAAGTTCCCCCACATGCTGATGAAGGTGAACACCGTCACGACGATGACACCGGGCCACATCAGCGGCAGCACCACACGGGCCAGGGACTGCATGGCGTTGGCGCCGTCGATCCGGGCCGCCTCCTCCAGGACGATCGGCACGCCGTCCATGAAGTTCTTCATCAGCCAGATCGCGATGGGCAGCGCGGACGCGGTGAGGAACAGCACCGTCGCGCCCATCGAGTCGATCAGGTCGACCTGGACGAACATGCTGTAGACCGGGATCATCACCGCGGTGATCGGCAGCCCGGTGGTGAACAGGACGGTGTACAGGAACGGGCGGCGCAGCCGGGAGCGGTAGCGCGACAGCGGATAGGCCGCCAGGATCGACACGACCACGCACAGCAGCGTCGCCCCGCCGCACAGCAGCAGCCCGTTGAGCAGCGGCCGGAAGGTCGTGTCGGTGTTGAGGATCGCGTGGAAGTTGTCCAGCGTCGGCGGCGAGGGCAGGGTCAGTTCGAAACTGGCCGTGGAGCTGATGGACGCGAGCACCATCCACGCCAGTGGCAGCACGAACGCCAGGCAGACCGCCAGCAGGACGACGTTGACCGCGATGCGCGCGGGCCGCACCCGGCGGCGCCCGGACCCCGCGGCGGACGCGGAGCGCAGCCCCCGGCCGCCGGTGCCCGCCGTGGCGGCCGGCCTCAGATCGGTGGTGGCCATCAGTCCTCCTCCACCTTGAGCAGCTTCAGGTACACGACGGAGAACAGGGCGCCGACGACCAGCAGGACGAGCGCGATCGCCGTGCCGTAGCCGATGAGGCTGTTCTGGAAGGCCTGCTGGTACATGAACACCGGCAGGGTCTGGCTCTTGTTGCCGGGGCCGCCGCGCGTCATCGCGTAGATCAGCCCGAAGACGGAGAGCGTCTGCAGGGTGATCAGCATCAGATTGGTCATGATGGAACGGCGGATGACGGGGAGCGTGACGTGCCACAGCCGGTGCCATACGCCCGCGCCGTCCATCTCGGCGGCCTCCACCAGCTCCCGCGGCACCTCGCCCAGCGCGGCGGAGTACACCATCATCGAGAACGCGGTACCGCGCCACACATTGGCCAGGCACACGGCGAGGATCGGCAGCGTGTACAGCCAGTTCTGCCGCGGCAGGCCGAGCGCGCCGAGGACGTCGTTGAGCGCGCCCTGCTGGTAGAAGAAGGCGTACATCAGGTAGCCGGCGACGATCTCGGGCAGCACCCAGGCGGCGATCACCACGCCGTTGGTGAGCGAGCGCACCGGACGGGTCGCCTTCTCGGTCAGGACCGCGAGCGCCAGCCCCAGTGTGTTCTGCCCGACGACGGCGGAGCCCACGACGAACACCATCGTCAGCCACAGGGCGTTGAGGAAGTCCGGATCGCCGAACGCGCGAGTGAAGTTGGCGAGCCCGACGAAGTGCGTCTGAGCCGCCCCGGTCAACTGGGCGTCGGTGAAGGCGTCGTAGACGCAGTAGACGATCGGCCCGGCCAGGAACACGGCCAGCAGGACGAGTGACGGCAGCAGCGGAAGACCGCGCAGGAGCGACGAGCCGGCCGGGTGGCCGCCGGACCCCCGGGCCGGGGCGCCGGCGTGCCCGGCGGGTGCGGCGGCGGATTTCACCGTGCGCCCTTGGCGGTGCTGTCGGAGCCGACGGCGGTGGCCAGATCCTGGTCGTAGGTCTTCGCCGCCTGGTCCACCGAGCTCTGGCCGGTGGTCACGGACTCCATGGCCTTGGTGATGGCGTTGGAGACCTGCGGATACTTCGGCAGCGCCGGACGGAAGTGGGTGTACGCGACGAGGCCGGTGAAGAACTTGTTGGTCGGCGTGGCGTCGAGGTACTTCGGGTCGGCGGCCACATCGGTGCGCACGGCGGTCGTGGACTCGATGATGTTCCACTTCGTCGAGTTGTCCTTGTTCTTGATCGCCTTCGTGAACTGCCAGGCCAGATCGGGGTTCTTGGCCTTGGCCGGGATGGACCAGGCCCAGCCCCCCGACATGCTGACCCGGCCGGGCGCCTGACCGGCTTGGGTCGGCATGGCCGCCGAGGCCATCGTCTTGGCCCAGTCCGGCCAGGGACGCGGCCCCGTCTTCAGCCAGTTGTTCGCCATCCACGAGCCGTCGATGTCAATGGCGAGCTTGTTGTCCGGCAGCAGCTTCGTGCCGACCTCGGCGCCCGCGTTGGGACCGAGCGCGGTGGGCTTCGACAGACCCAGGTTCTCGCTGTAGACGGTGTGGACGAACGTCAGCGCGTCCTTGAAGCCCTGGGAGCCGACGATCCACTTCTTGTTCTTCGCGTCGTACAGGGAGTTGTCCGCGGCGTCGGTGCCGTACAGCAGCATCTCGAAGCCCTGCATGGTGGACTGCTCGCCGCCGGCCTGCCCGGTGTAGAAGTTCATCGGCGTCACGCCGGGCAGCTTCTTCTTGATCGTCCGGGCGGTGTCGAGGATGTCCTGCCACGTCTTCGGCTGCCAGGGGGTCGCGATCCCCGCCTTCTTGAGCAGGTTCTGGTTGTACCAGATGCCCCGGGTGTCGGTGTCGTCCGGAACGCCGTAGGTCTTGCCGTCGGTGGGGGAGGAGACCGCGCCCTTGGCCGCCTTGGCGAAGGAGCCCCAGTCCGCCCAGGACTTCACGTACGAGTCGATCGGCTTGAGGTACCCGCTGGCGATGTCGGAGTTGATCAGCGCCGTGTCCTCGTAGACCAGGTCGGGGGCGGTCGAGGGCGAGCGCATCATCAACTGGATCTTCGTGTAGTAGTCGTTCTCGGACGCCGTGACCGGAACGACCTCGATCTTCTTGCCCGGATGGGCCTTCTCGAAGGACGTCTTCATCGAGGCGAGGAACTTCTGCTGCTTGTTGTCGTTCTGGTCCAGGTGCTGCCAGTAGACGACCTTGATCGAGTTGCCGCCGCTGCCGGAGGCGGAGCCGCCGCAGCCCGCGGCGGACAACGTTGCCGCGACCGTGATCGCGAAGGCGGCGAGAAGCTTCTTGCGCAAGGGATCCTCCGAAGGGTGCGGCTCATGCGCCTGGCTCCGGCGCGCGACTGCGGGTGGCACGGGTCGTGGCTGCGGGACACGGGTCGTAGGGGAGGGATGTGCCGCTCGCGGACAGGGGGGAGGCGCGGACGATGCTGCGACGCGGCAGGTGCTGGTGGGGGGCGTGCCGCATCTGGCGCATTACCTAAATCCAATGGATGGACTAAGTCAACGTTTATTGCATAATCACGGTGCCCAAATTCCGCGGGCGGAGGTCGAGTTCGTGGTCGCCGGCCGCCCGCACCCGCACGAGGGAGGAGCGCCCCCACCATGCGAAGCGGTACCAACCTGCCCCGGGTGGGCGGTTACAACCAGGCCGTCGTCCTGGACGCCATCCGCACGAGGGGGCCCGTCAGCCGCATCGAGTTGGGGCCGCTCACCGGACTCACCAACCAGACGGTGTCCAACCTCGTGCGACGGCTGCTCGACGCGGGCCTGATCACCGAATCGGGACACGCCCCCTCCAGCGGCGGCAAGCGCCGCACCCTGCTGATGCCGCGCGCCGACGGCGCCTACGCCCTCGGCGTGCACCTCGATCCGGACGCCGCCGTGATCGTCCTCGCCGACCTCGTGGGATCCGTACTGCAAAGCCACCGGTTCGCGCTGCCGCGGCCCAGCGTGCCCGAGGAGGTGGTCGACGAGGTCGCACGTGCCGCGCTGCGGCTGCCCGGCAGCGCCGATGTCGACCCGGGCCGTCTGCTCGGCCTCGGCGTCGCCGCGCCCGGACCCCTCGACGGCGAGAGGGGAACGCTGCTCGATCCGCCGAACTTCGACGGCTGGAGACGCGTTCCGCTGCTCGACATGTTCGCGAAGGCGACCGGCATGCCGGTCGCGCTGGACAACGACGCCACGGCCGCCGCGATCGGTGAGCGCTGGATCGGCGGCAAGAGGCGCGCGGACGACTTCCTGTTCCTGTACATGGGCGCCGGCCTCGGCGCCGGCATCATGGTCAACAATCAGGTCCTGCGGGGCGGCTCGGGCAACGCGGGCGAGATCGGGCACGCCCAGATAGACGCCGGCAGCCGCCCGTGCGATTGCGGGAGCAACGGTTGCCTCGGCCCTCACTGCAACCCTGCCGCGCTGGTGGACGACCTGTTCGCGCGCCACGGCAGCGCTGCCGCGCGGCGCCTCGGGCTCAGCGGCGGGCCCGAAGCGGTGCGCGCCGACTGGAGGCTGCTGCGGCGTGCGGTGCGCGCCGGGGATCCGTCGGCCACCGACGTGGTGCGCCTGGCCGGGCGCCGGATGGGGCAGGCGGTGCGCGGGGCGGTGGCCCTGCTCGACGTGAGCCTGGTGGTGCTCGGCGGCGAGGCGTTCGGAGGCGTCGAGCACGTCCTGGGCGAGGAGATCGACGCCGCCGTCAACACCACGTCCGTGACCCGCGCCCTGGGCAGGGTGACGGTGGAGCCCAGCCTGATCGGCGAGACGGCGGGAGCGGTGGGCGCCGCGTCCCTCGTGCTGCACGGCCGCTACGCGCCCGGGTGGCGGATGCTGACGGAGGCGTCCGCGCCCAGGTGAGAGCGGCCCCCTCGGCCGGGAGGACCGCGGCCCCTCCGCGGCCCCTTCCGCGGGCGACCGCGGCACGGCGGTGTCGGTACGCCCGTACGCCGGTACTGGCCGGCCGGTACGCCGGTACCGCCACGCCGGAATCCCTCCCCGCGGGCCCGTCCGGTCCGCACCGGGACGACCCGGGCCGGCGGGCCGGGCCGCCGCCACGGGGCCGATGAGGTGAATCCGGCGGGCTCCGGCCGCGCCCGCCGCAGGCTCCCGGATGGGCTCCCGCCGGCGCCACCGGGCCACGCGCGGGCGGTGGGGCGGCCCCCGGCAGCCGGGACCCCATGAGCGGCCGCCCGGCGGCGCCGGATACCGTCGTCTGGTGCTGCGAACCTTGCTGACTCGGCGCTGGGTCGTCCTGACCCTGGTGCTGGCTGCCCTCATCCCGACCTTCTACCGGCTGGGGCTGTGGCAGTACCACAGATACGAGCAGACCAACCGGCTCAACGCGATGATCGAGCACAACGAGAGCGCCCGGCCCGTGCCGGTCACCTCGCTGTCCAAGCCGGGCGGCACCGTGCCGTTCTCCCAGACGTACCGGAAAGTGTCGGCGACCGGGCACTACGACGCCGCGCACGAGTTCGTGGTCCGGCAGCGCACCAACGCCTCCGGCGACGTCGGCTTCCAGGTCATCACGCCCCTGATCATGGCCGACGGCGAGGCGGTCCTCGTCAACCGTGGCTGGGTCGCCCCCGCTTCCCAGAGCGGCACCGCCTACCCCCGCACCCCCGGCGTGTCCCGGGGCACGGTCACCCTGACCGGGCGCCTGCGGCCGGACGAGACCTACGCGACGACGGGCATCCACAAGCGCCCCAGCCTGCCCGCCCGCCAGTCAGTGATCATCGACACCCGCGAGCACACCCGGGACATCAGCGAGCCGCTCGTGGCGGGGTACATCGAGCTCACCGCGACGGCTCCCGCCCCGCCCGCCGCCGACCAGGCCGAGCTGACGCCAGGACCGCAGGAGGACACCAACTCCATGGCCGTGGTCGGCCAGGGCGTGCACCTGCCGTACGCGATCCAGTGGTGGATCTTCGCGGCCGCGGTGCCGGTGGGCTGGTGGATCCTGCTGCGCCGGGACACCGAGATCGACGAGGACGCCCGTGCCGCGAAGAGCGCGGGCGAGGGAGCGCGGGGCGACGGGCCCGCACCGGCGGATGCCGACGAGGCCGGCACCGGACCCCGGGCCGTCCCCGCCTCCCGCGCGGCGGCCGGGGACGGGGACAGCGGGGCGACGGCCGGGGCGGACGAGGCCCGGCCCGACGCCCCCGCGAAGGCACCGGCGGGCAGCGGAGTGTCGCCCGCGGCCGACCTGTACGCGCTCATCGGCAACGACCGGCGCCGGCGCCGGCAGGACTGAGCACCGTGACCGGGCCCCGGCGCCGCATCCTCGTCATCGGCATCGGAGCGGGCGATCCGGACCACCTGACCCTGGCCGCCGTGAAGGCCATGCGCCGCGCCGACGTGTTCTTCGTCCTGGGCAAGGGCGCCGAGAAGGAATCCCTGACCGGGCTGCGCCGGGACATGCTCGACGCGCACGTGCCCGGCCCGTTCCGGGTGGTCGAGGCCGAGGACCCCTGGCGCGACCGCACCCGCGGCGACCGGGCCGGCTACACGCACGCGGTCCACGACTGGCGGCGCAGGCGCGCCGACGTGTGCGAGCGCCTGATCACCGAGGAACTGGTCCCGGGGCAGTGCGGGGCGTTTTTGGTGTGGGGCGACCCCTCGCTGTACGACAGCACGCTCGCGATCCTCGACGACGTCCTGGCCCGCGGCGGCGTGGACTTCGACCACGAGGTGATCCCGGGGATCACCAGCGTCTCGGCGCTCGCGGCCCGGCACCGCGTCCCCCTCAACCGGGTGGGCCGGCCGGTGCTCGTCACCCCGGGCCGGCGGCTGGCGGAGGCCGTTGCCGGGGCCGGCGCCCGCGCGGACGCCGACACGGGCACCGGCGCGGCCGTGGAGCCGGACGCGGCCAGGCTGCCGGGGAGCGGCATCGGCGCCGACGCGGACACCGTGGTCATGCTCGACTCCCACGAGTCGTTCCGGGGACTCACCGGCCGCGGCCTGTGGATCTACTGGGGCGCCTACCTCGGCACGCCGGACGAGATCCTGGTGTCGGGGCCGCTCGACGAGGTGGCCGGACGCATCGGGCGCGTCCGCGCGGAGGCCCGCGCCCGGCACGGCTGGATCATGGACACGTATCTGCTGCGGCCACCGCCGGAGCCGGCCGCCGGCTGACCCGGCCGGTGCGGTGAACACCGCGCCCGGCTCCGCTGCCGGGCCCGGCCCGCCGAAGGCTCCGCGACCGGGCG
>NZ_JAKGCV010000155.1 GCF_021556455.1 Streptomyces fuscigenes
ACGCACGGTCGGGACGGCCGCACGGACGGACGGGCCGGGCGGGCGCCCTGCTGGACGTCCCCGCCCGGCCCGACCGCCGTGGCGTGCCTCAGTGGGCCGGGACGCGGGCCATGCTCCCGCCCCGGCTCGGCTGCATCGGAACCCCGCCCGGCCGTCCGCCCGCCGCGACGCCGGGCGCACCGGCGCTCTGGGCGGGACCCCGGCGCGGCTGTGCGGCGGCACCGTTCTGCACGTCCATCACGGCGTGCGCGACGAGGCCGCCCATCGGGTCGTGCCTGATCAGGTCCCGTAGCCGGGAGCGCGACGAACGCCCCTCGTTGCCCGGGTAGAGGTGCTTGCCGAGACCGACCGCGTGGGCCAGCGCGGCGAGCGCCGCGGTCCGCGGGTCCGGCGGTACGCCGGTGCGGATCGCACTGTCCAGCCGGGCCTTGATCTCCCGGCTGACCGCCGTCTCCGTCGCCTGGTAGCGCGTCGTCGGCAGCACCCCGCACATCTGACCCGCCACGGCATGAACCATGCCGCACCGCTCCAGATGCGAGAGATACGTCTGGCGCAGCCCCAGTCGGGGCCCGCCGATCCAATGGACAGCCCGGACCGGGCTGCCGCGTCTGCGCAGCAGCTCCAGTGCGGAGTCCAGAGTCGGATCTCCGGTCGGCCGTGGCATCACCACGGCGATACGATCCCCGTCAGGGGCTATCCGGCCTGCCAGCGCCAGCTCCACTAGCTGTGCTCCGGCCAGGCCGAGGTCGAGCGACTGCGGCTGCGCTGTGGTACCCGTGGTCGGGTCCAGAGCGAGCAACAGAAGCTCCTCCGGAATTGTTCTGCGGCTCCTGCCCATCCATGCCTCCCCGCGTGGATGAATGACAGGGTGACCCCTCTCACATTGGTCTGTCGAGAGTGCCTGGGTGCTTTGTACGGGAACCGTTATGTATGTCGTTCTCGTCTAGGACACGGGCGGCGGTCCCGAACGGGAAACTGAGAGACGGTTCGGACAGCGCGGTCCGGCGCGGTAGGCGCCATACGGCGGAGCGACACGAAGGAGACACGGTGGCGGGCGAGTCCCCCGGCAAGTCGGAACAGCAGAAGTCGTCGGGGGAGACGGGCCCGGACGAACGGGACGCCCGCGCCGGCGCCCCGCGCGAAGCGGAGGCGGACGGCGCGGACGTTGCGAAGGCGAACACCGAGGCGCGGTCCGGCTCCGGCGCGGGCGCGGACGGCGAAGCCGAGACCGACGCCGAAGCCGCCATAACCGAGGGCGGCGCCCCGACGGCCGCCACGACCCCCGTCACGCCCGGACGCCCCGCCGACGCGGCGTCCGAGACGGCATCAGAGGCACCTGAGACGTCTGAGGTCTCCGAGGAGACGTCTGAGATCTCCGAGGCCGGCGAGACCGCCGCGGCGAGCGAGGCCTCTGCGGCTCGCGAAGTGCCTGGGGCGGGTGGGGCCCCTGAGGCCCAGGAGGCCAAGAAGGCGGCTGAGCGGGCCGCTGACGCCGTTCCCGACGCTCCGGGCGCCGGGACCGCCTCCGACGCGTCGGGCGCCGACTCCGGGGCCCGTACGGCCGCGGCCCCGGCTTCCGGGCCCGCCGACGACACCGACGCCTCCGAGGCGGGGGACTCCCGCGCCGAGGCTCCTGGCACCACCCCGCGCCCGGACGGCACCGCCCCGAAGGCCCCCTCCGGGGCCGGTGCGGACACCGAGCCGAGCGCGGGTGCCGAGCCCGGCACGGACGCGAAGTCCCCGCAGGGCGCGGAGCCCGGTACGGACGGGGAGCCCGGCCGCGCGTCGTCCGGTGGGGCCGACGCGCCCGCCCCCGAGGCCGACGCCGCACCGAAACCGGCCTCCACGCCCGGGCCGACGTCCGAGCCGGCAGCCGAGCCCGAGCCCGCGTCCGGTTCCGACTCCGGCCCCGGCGCCCGTACTGGCTCCGACTCCGACTCCGGCGCCAACTCGCACTCCGACTCCGGCTCCGGTTCCGTCGACGAGCCGCGTGCCGGCGGTGTGCCCGCGCAGGCCTCCGGGCAGGACGGGCCCGGCAAGGCCGGGGACGCCCCGGCCGGCTCCGGCGGCTCACCGTCCGGCGGTGCGGGCGCGGCCGGCGGCAAGGCCTCCGGCGGCAAGAGCCCGGCCGGCGCCCCGAGTTCCGGCGGCGGCAAGTCTTCCGGCGGCGGCGCCTCCGCCCCGGCCGGCGACCGTGCTCCCGGCTGGGCCAAGGGCGGTGTGGACCAGCCCACGACGGCGATCCGCACGGTCGGCCCGGCTGGGAAGAAGGCCGTCGACCAGCCGACCACCGCCCTCAAGCTGCCCTCCGAGCCGCCGCTGAACCGGGCTTCGGCCGGGGGCGGGGCGCTCGCCGGCAGCACCTTCGTGCCGCTCAAGCGCGACGATGCGCCTTCGTCGTCTTCCTCGTCCTCGACGGCGTCGGCGTCGTCTTCCACGACCACGCCCCCCGCCACCTCGCCCTGGCCGTCGCTCCCGACGCCCGGGCAGCCCGGTCGCCCGGCACGTGGCACCGGTGGGCCCGGGGGAGGCGGCGGGCCGATCACGCCCGTCGTGGACCCCGAGCGGACCAGCCAGCAGCCCGTACCGCCCAAGGACCCGCTGGACCTGCTGGCGGAGCTGACGAACACGCCGGACACCCCGGTCCGCGTCGTCGCGCGCCGGTTCAAGATCTGGACGCCGCTCGTCCTGCTGCTGCTGATCGTCTTCGTGGTCGTGCAGGCGGTGCGCCCGCTGCCCGAGCCGACGCTCGCGCTGACGGCCCCGGCCACCTACAGCTTCGCGGGGAGCAGGCCCCAACTGCCCTGGCCCTCCGAGGGGCAGGGCTACCTGGCGGCGCCCGGCCTCGGCACGATGGGCTTGTTCGGCAAGGAGGAGTCCGTCCCGGTCGGCAGCGTCGCGAAGCTGATGACGGCGTACCTCGTGCTGAAGGACCACCCCCTGAAGACCGGGCAGAACGGCCCGTCGATCCTGGTCGACAAGAAGGCCGAGCAGGAGGGCGGGCTCGACAGCGAGGGCGAGTCGACGCTCAACACCGTCCACGCCGGCGACAAGCTCACCCTCAAGGACGCCCTGTCCGCGCTGATGGTCCAGTCCGCGAACAACATCGCCCGCCTGCTCGCGCGTTGGGACGCGGGTTCCGAGGCCGCGTTCGTCAAGAAGATGAACGCCACCGCCAAGGACCTGGGCATGGACCACACCACGTACACGGACCCCTCGGGCCTGAAGTCCTCGACGGTCAGCAGCGCGCAGGACCAGGTGCTGCTCGGGCAGAAGATCGTCGGGATCCCGGCGCTGACGGCCATCACGGTCCTGCCGTCGTGGACCGACCCGTCCGGGGTCTCGCACCGCAACTACAACGCGCTCGTCCCGTACAACGGCGCCATCGGCCTCAAGACCGGTACGACCACCGCCGCGGGCGGCAACCTGGTCTTCGCCGCGCACAAGGTGGTCGACGGCAAGGACCAGCTGATCGTCGGCGCGATCTTCGCCCAGCACAAGTCGCCGATCATCGACACCGTGAACGCGGTCAGCAAGACCGCGATGATCGCCGCCGAGAACGAGCTGAAGCGGGCGACGGTCGTGCACAAGGGCCAGGTCGTCGGCCGGGTCGACGACGGCCTCGGCGGCACGACGCCGGTCGTGGCCACCGCCGACGCCAAGGCGGTCGGCTGGGGCGGCCTCACCGAGCGGCTCCAGCTGACGAGCGACGATCCCCTCGCGCACTCCGCGAAGGCGGGCACCCGCGTCGGGACGCTGACGGTCGGCAACGGCCTGAGCAGCACCACGGTCCCGGTCGCGCTCCAGCGCGCCGTCGTCGAGCCCGGGTTCGGCGCCAAGCTCGGCCACTTCTGAGCCGGTACGAACCCCCTCGGGCCGATCCGGCGCGGCACCACCCGCCACACCGGATCGGCCGGGCCCCGGCGGCCCCGCGACCTCCGGAGCCGAGCCCGAACCGGCCCCGCGACCCGCGGGGCCGGTTCGCGCTTTCGGCCACGGTCCGCGCGCCCTCACGACGCGCCTCCGCCGGGCGCCGCGCGTCCTCCCGGCGCATCCTCCGCGGGGGCGCCGCGCGCCCTCCTCGCACGCCCTCTCCGCGCCCCCGCGCGCGGTACGTGCCCACACCGCGGGGCCGCCCCCGTGCTAGCGTCCCGAACCGGGGTCGGGGAGTGTTCGGCAACTGTTCGGCGGGGCGCCGGCGTCCTTCCATCCGCCGGACCGTCGAGGGAATACGTGGAGCCGTAGTGAGCCGCAGTGACCACCGCTGAGCCGCCGGGGGCCGCGCTGCCGCCGTTGTCCGGCCCCTCGCCGTCACCGGCCGCGCGGACCACGGGAGCGCCCGCCGGGCGCGGCGGCGCGGGTCTGCGCGCGTTCGCCGGGCGCCACCCCGTCCTGCTGACCGGCGCCGTCGCCCTCGCCGCCCACCTCGTCTGGTTCTTCTTCCTCGCGAACAGCGGCGGCGACATCGCCGCGCAGGACGCCTGGGCCGAGTTCGTCGGGCGGCATCCCGACTCCGCGTACAACCTCGCCTGGTACGGCGGGATGCATCCGGTCTCCTACAGCGTCGTATCGCCCTATCTGATGTCGGTGCTCGGCGTCCGGACGACCATGATCGTCGCGGGGACCGTGTCGGCCGCCCTCACCGCGCTGGTCCTCGTCCGCGTCAAGGCCGTCACCAATCCGGTCGCGTGCTCGATGGCGGGCGTGTTCGCGTTCTTCTGCAACGCCATGTCGGGGCGCGTGACGTTCGGCCTCGGCGTGATGTTCGCGCTGGTCGCCGTCGCCGCGGTGTTCTGCTGGCCGCGCCGCTGGCGCGAGAACCGGTGGCGCAAGGCCGCGATCGCCGCGCCGTGCGCGGGCCTCGCGACCGCCGCGAGCCCGGTGGCGGGCCTGTTCCTGGGCATCGTGGCCGTCGCGCTGTTCTGGTGCAGGCGGCGGCCCGCCGCGTACACGCTCGGCCTGCCGCCGCTGCTCGTCGAGGCGCTCTCGATCTGGCTGTTCCCGTTCTCCGGGACGCAGCCGATGTCGGTCGGCACGGCCGCGCTGCCCTTCCTGTTCGCCGTGGTCGTCGTCGTCCTCGTGCCGAAGGACTGGCGCACCGTCCGCGCCGCGGCCGTCGTCTACGGGCTCGGCACGGTCGCCACCTGGGCCGTCGACTCGCAGATCGGCTCCAACGTCTCCCGGCTCGCGATGGTCGTGGGCGCGGTGCTGCTGCTCGCCGCCGTCCCGCACACGGCCCGTCGCTCGCTGCGCCGGTGGGCGCTGATCCTGGCGTTCCTCGGCGTGAACGTGTGGACCGGCTTCAAGGGCGTCGACGACATGGTGATCACCGCGCCCAACGCGTCCTGGACGCGCGAGCTCGCACCGCTGGTGCACCAACTGCAGAAGGCGGGGGCCGCGAAGGGCCGCGTGGAGGTCGTCCCCGAGCGCAGCCACCGGGAGGCGTCCGCGCTCTCGCCGTACGTCGACCTCGCGCGCGGCTGGAACCGGCAGGCCGACATCGCGCGCAACCCCCTCTTCTACGACGACACCCTCAACGCCGACAACTACCGGGGCTGGCTCGACCGCTGGGCCGTGCACTTCGTCGTCCTGCCGCAGGGCAGGCCGGACGAGGGCGCGGCCCGCGAGGCGGCCCTCGTGCGCGGCGGCGAGCCGTACCTGCGCAAGCTCTGGGGCGACGCCAACTGGCAGCTCTACGCGGTGCGGGACCCCATGCCGATGGCCGACCCGCCGGCCACCGTCGACCGGGCGGGCGCCGGCGAGTTCACCATCCACGTCAAGAAGGCGGGCCGGGTCCTCATCCGTATCCCGTACTCGCCCTGGCTCGGCCTCGTCGACTCTGACGGCAGGAGTGTGCGGCCGCCCGAGGAGACCGCTGCGTCCAAGGCCCTGCGCGCGCGGGGCGGCGCCGACGCGGACCGGCCGCGGACGTACACGAACCCCGACGGGTGCCTGACGAAGGCCAACAAGAACGACGATGGCGACGAGTGGACGATCCTCCTCGCGCCGAGGCCGGGCGTGTACCGGGTGGCGGCCCCCTACCAGCTGCCGCGCGGCACGGGTTGCCCGGAGGAACTGCGCTAGCCGCCCCGCCGGGGCACTGATCCGCCCGGGCTCGCGGGCCGGTCCCCCCGGGGCTCGTGGGCCGATCAACCCGGGCCGTGGGCGGATCGGCCCGGGCCCGCGGGGCTGATCCGCCCTGGCCCGTGGGCCGACCCGCTCGGGGTGCGGGTGGGCGGCACCCGTCCGGGCGTGAACCCCGGGGTCCCGCAGTCGCGGCGGCGCGGAACTCCAGCCGTCCTTCGCGCGGGCGGACCTTATTCACGGACGGGAAGCCGCCGTTGCTCAATCGGCGGGCGGCGTTGTTCCTCACACGGCGGAGCACTTGGGAAGCCTCATTAGGTATGCCTAACCTAATCCCGCATCGGCCGGTGCCACCCCCGCGGGCTTCGCGGATCCCGCCCGTTCTCGTCCCACTGTTCCCGTCTCCCCGAAACGGATGCCTCCCGTGACCACACCGGCCCCAAGCACCGGCAGCAGCACGCTCACCGACTCCGCCGGCACCACGACCGCCTCGCGCTCCCTCGCGGACGGCGCCCCCGCCGCCCTCACACTCGGCCGGCTGCACGGCGCTGCCGTCGTCCGGATCGCCTTCGGCGTCCTGTGGGGCATCGACGCGACCTTCAAGTGGCTGCCCGGCTTCATCCACGGCCAGACCCTCGGCGACGAACTGGGCAAGTCCGCCGACGTGCAGACCCCCGTCTTCCACCAGTGGCTGCAGATGTGGCACGCCATCGGCACGTCGGCGCCGGGCGCGTTCGCCGTCGGCACGGCCGTCATCGAGACCCTGATCGCCCTCGGACTGCTCCTCGGCGCGTTCAGCAACCTCGTCTTCATCGGAAGCGCCGTGTTCTCGTTCGGCATCTGGTCCGGCGCCGAGGGCTTCCATCTCCCGTGGAAGCAGGGCATGACGGACCTGGGCCCGTCCGTCGGCTACATCTTCGCCTCGCTCGCGCTGTACTACGCGTTCGCCGGCTCGACCTGGAGCCTCGACACGCGGCTGCGGCCGATGCTGGGCCGGTACGGACGGCTGAGCGCCCGCCCCGCGGCCGCCTGACCGCCGCCGGTCCCGCGGCGACGCGGGGAGGGCCGCGTCCACGACGCCCTCGCGGGGAGGGCCGCGCTCACGCGGCCCTCCCCGACCGGTGTTTGGGGGCGCGGGAGCCTCAGGCCGTACCGCCGGCCCCGTCACCGCCGTCGCCGCCGCGCACCGCCGCCGTGCCCGCCGCGTCCCCGGCCACGTTCCCCGCCGCGCCGGCCACTGCGGCGCCCGCCGCGCGCACGTTCCAGCGCTGCTCGACCTTCGCGAACCGCCAGTACGCGAGCGCGGCGGCCCACACGGCCACGAACAGGCCGACGATCAGGTAGCCGACGTTGCCGAGGTCGAGGCCGGCGACCCAGTCGGTGACACCGTCGTGCAGGTCCAGCTTGTCGTGCAGGACGCCGACCAGTTCGATCGTGCCGATGAAGAAGGCCACCGCGATGGACAGGCCGGTGATCGTCAGGTTGTAGAAGACCTTGCGGACCGGGTTCGCGAAGGCCCACTGGTACGCGAAGTTCATGAAGGTGCCGTCGAGCGTGTCGAACAGGCTCATGCCCGCCGCGAACAGCAGCGGCAGGCTCACGATCGCGTACCAGGGCAGCCCGGCCGCCGCGCCGCTGCCGGCCATCACCATCAGCGTGACCTCGGTGGCCGTGTCGAAGCCCAGCCCGAACAGGAAGCCCAGCGGGTACATCTGGCCGGGCCGGGTGATGGACTGCGTGAAGCGGCGCAGGACGCGGTTCATGAAGCCGCGCGAGTCGAGGTGCGCCTCCAGCTCCGTCTCGTCGAAGCGGCCCTGCCGCATCGACCGGAACACCCGCAGGATGCCCGCGAGCGCCACCAGGTTGAGCGCGGCGATCAGGTAGAGGAAACCGCCGGACACGGACGTGCCGACCGTGCCGAGCGTCTTGTGCGCGCCGGATTCGTCGTCCATCAGGATGCCGGCCAGGCGCGCGCCGCCCGCGACGAGCGCGGCCATCGCCACGACCACGCTGGAGTGGCCGAGCGCGAACCAGAAGCCCACGGAGACCGGGCGCTTCCCGTCCGCCATCAGCTTGCGGGTGGTGTTGTCGATCGCCGCTATGTGGTCCGCGTCGAACGCGTGGCGCATGCCGAGCGTGTACGCGGTGACGCCGAGTCCGACGCCGAAGGCGCTCGATCCGATCTCGTAGTGGTGCGGCGCCACCAGCAGGAACAGGACGCCGAAGGCGACGAGATGCAGCCCGGCGATCACCGCGAGCAGACCCGCCGTGCGGACGGTGTCCTCACGCCGCCAGGCGAAGGGGCCCGACGTCCGTGCGGACGCGTTTTCCGGGACGGACGTGGACAGGGGCAGGCTCAACTCGGTCACGCTCCAGCACCTCGTGGATCAACTCGTGAGATGCCGTGGCCGGTCTCCTGGCTGACGGGTCCGCCGGCGCGCGGGTGGCTGCCGCGTACGAAGGCACGCTCTCCGTCCGGCCTTCCGGGTGCCCTTGCGGGGGCGGCCCGTGGCCGGATGTCATGGACGGGGAGCTTCCCGATCACAGTGGCGAGGGCCGCTCCGGCCTCGGACCCCAAGGTCCTCACCGGTCTTCCCGAACACCACGGCCCGGCAACAGTACGGTTCCTGCGAATCGCTTGCAAGACTGCACAGATGCGCAGGTGTGGAGTCTCACAGCAACGAGCCGCGCCCGGCCCGCTGCTGAGACAATCGGACGCATGCATCTCGTACCGGCCGAGCGCGCGGATCACCGGATCATCGACGGGCACCGCGTCTGCGACGCCATCGCCGCCATCGGGCACCCCGACGACGTGCGAACGGCCGCGGACCGCTTCTCCCTGCTCGCGGAGCCGGGGCGGCTCGCGCTGCTGCTCGCGCTGCGCGGGGTCGGGTCGATGGCCGTGTCGGACCTCGCCGTCGCCACCGGCATGAAGGACCCGGCCGTCTCCCAGGCGCTGCGCCTGCTGCGCTCCGCGGGCGCGGTCGCGGGGGAGCGGGACGGCAGGATCATCCGCTACCGCATCGTCGACGACACCCTCACGGCGCTCCTGGACCAGGTGGGGCCGCGACCGCAACCACACGAACACCAGGCGCCCCACGCCCACCCGGCCCCGGGCCAGGACCCGTCGCCCGGCCGGCACGCCTCCCCCGGCCAACACCCCTCGTCAAAGGAGCACCTGACGCCGACGAGCGGCTGACCGGCCGGGGCGCGTGACGGCCCGGCAAGGAGGGTGGCCGGGGCAGGTCCCCGGGGTCTCACCAGGGCAGATCGCCGTCGGCCGCCGCGAACAGCGGACCCGCCTTCCGCTCGCCCACGGCCACCTCGACGATGGACCGCGCCCCCTCCTCGACCGTCTGGAACCCGCGGTGCCCGTTGAAGTCCGTGGCCGTGTAACCGGGGTCCACCGCGCGGAAGTCGACGCCGGGGAAGGTCTGCGCGTACAGCACGCTCAGCATGTTCAGGGCGGCCTTCGACGAGGCGTACGCGGGGAACGGCGCCCAGCCCCGGAGCGAAGCGCGCAGCGCCGGGTCCGCCGCGACGCCCACGGACCCGAGCCCGCTGCTGACGTTCACGACGACGGCGTCCGGGCCCGACAGCAGCGGCAGGAACGCGTGGACGGTGCGCACGGGCCCGAAGACGTTCGTCTCGTAGACGCGGCGCATCACCTCGACCTCCGGTTCGTCCGGCCTGACGGGCCGGCCGGTGATGCCCGCGTTGTTCACGAGCAGGTCCACGCGCCCGGCCCCGGCCCGTACCGTCTCGGCGGCCGCCCGCACCGAGTCCTCGTCGGTCACGTCGATCAGCAGCGGCCGGGCGCCCAGCTCCCCGGCTGCGCGCTCCCCGCGGGCGGCGTCGCGCGCCCCCACGTACACGGTGTGTCCTCGCTCGATCAGTCGGCGGGCTGTCTCGTAGCCGAGGCCCTTGTTGGCCCCGGTGATCACGGTGATGGTCATGGCGTCCACCCTCGGCGGGCCCGGCCGCCGCAGGCAGATCCCTCCTCGGCGCGGGGACGGCGGCACGGTGGGCCGGGCCGGCGGGGGGACCGGCAGTACCAGGCTGTGACGCGCCGGGGCGCCGATACTGGAGGGGTGAGCCGACCACCGCACCCCGCGCGGGGCGAGAGCCCTGGCCCGGACCTCGACCACGGCGACCTGGGCCGCGCCCTGCGGCACTGGCGGGACCGCACCGGGCCCGCCGAGGCAGGGCTGCCCGCGGGCACGACCTCCGGCACCCGTCGGGCGCCGGGCCTGCGCCGCGAGGAGCTTGCGCAGCTCGCCGGGCTGTCCGTGGACTACGTCGTACGCCTGGAGCGCGGGCGGGCGACCGCCCCCTCGTCGCAGGTGCTGCACGCCCTCGCCCGCGCCCTGCGGCTGACCCGCGTCGAGCGCGACCACCTGTTCCTGCTGGCGGGGCAGGCCCCGCCGGCCGACGGGCAGGTCTCCCAGTACATCCCCCCGACCGTGCAGCGCCTCCTCGACCAGCTGGGCCGCAACCCCATCGCGGTGCACGACGCCTACTGGAACACGATCTCCTGGAATCCGCCGTGGGCGGCGCTGGTCGGCGACCCGTCCACCCTGCGCGGACGCGAACGCAGCGTGGCCTGGCGCCACTTCGCGGGCCTCACCGGCCGCGTCACGCACGAGCCGGACCAGCTGGTGCGCTTCCAGACCGCCGTCGTCTCCGACCTGCGCTCCTCGGCCGTCCGCTACCCGGGCGACCGCGAGCTGCGCGCCCTGATCGGTGACCTGCGCGAGGTGAGCCCGCGCTTCGAGGAGTTGTGGCAGTCGCACGTCGTCGGGTTCCACAGCGCCGACCGCAAGACGATCCACCACCCGCAGCTCGGCCCCGTGACGGTCGACTGCGACACGATCACCGTGCCGGGCAGCGACCTGCGCATCGCGGTGTACTCGGCGGCGCCCCACTCGCGCACGGCCCGTCAGTTCGAACTGCTCGCGACCATCGGCACCCAGGACCTCTCCCCGGCCGAAACGGACTGACCCGCGACAGCGCGTCCCCCTCGGACCGGGTACGGCCCTCTGCGGCCCTGCGCTCCCCGTACGTCCCTATGCCTCTACGCCCGTGCGCGCGTCGTCGTCCCCATGCCTCTACGCCCGTGCGCGCCTACGCCACTCGTACGGCTCTTCGACGCTCCTTCGCCGCTTCTTCGCCGCTTCTTCACGTCTTCGCCGGTCAGTCGGCGCAGACCGAACGCAGTGCCACCCGCAGCGCCTCGCGGTGCAGCGCGTCGAGGCGGTGCGTGGCCGCGCCGGTCGCCGCGGCCTCCTCCAGCGCGGCCGAGCAGCCGGCGGACGGCTCCCTTACCTGCCGTGTCGACACCAGCTCCCGCAGGATCTGCTGCGTGACCGCGTCCAGGTCGGTGCGCAGCGAGGTCAGGCTCGGGTGGTCACTGGGCGCCGACGACGGATCGGCGTCCCAGGCCGCCAGCAGCGCGCGCTGCACGACCTTGCTCGCGGCGATCTGGTCGCCGAAGAAGCGGGCGGTCGCGTCCGGGTCGAGGCCGAGGCGGGTGGCCTGCTGCCGTACGCGCTCCAGCTCCTGCCGTTCTCGCGCCGGGTCGTCCACGGGCGTCCCGGTTCCGCGCTTGGCGGCGGCGACCTGGCTGCTCAGCCGGATGCGGCGGATGGCCAGCTCGGTGAGCGGGCCCAGGGGCCCGAGCGAGCCGGCCGCCCCGAACGACGCCGCGGCCGCGGCAGCGGCGGGAACCGCGCCGTGGCCGGGCGCCGCCG
>NZ_JAKGCV010000156.1 GCF_021556455.1 Streptomyces fuscigenes
GCCTGCTGGAGGACGGCGCCGGAGGCGGGCGCGGCCCGGAGGGCCCCCGCCGGTGCCGGGACCGCCCCGGCCGCGCCCCCGTCCCCGGGGGCCGGTGCGGCCGTCCCGTGCCCGTACTTCGCCACGTATTCGCGCGCGAGGCGCAGCTCCTCGCCGTGCAGCGCGTCGCCCGCGGCCAGCACCAGCGGCAGCAGCTCGCGCTCCAGCGTCACCGCGCGGAAGGCCAGCTGCACGGTGACCTCGTGCGCGGGGCGGTGGATCACCTCGACGGGATCGCCCGCCCGCACCTCGCCCGGCACGAGCACGCGCAGGTACGCGCCGGTCTCCGCGCGCCGCGTGAAGCGCCGGACCCAGCCCTTCTCGCCCACCCAGCCCTGGAACGTGCGGCAGGGGATGCGCCCGCTGGTGATCTCGAGGACCACCCCGCCGCCGATCCGCCAGCGCTCGCCGATCCTGGCCCGGGTCAGGTCGATGCCGTACGTGGTGAGGTTCTCGCCGAACGCCCCGTTGCCCAGAGGGCGGCCGATCTCCCGCTCCCAGCGGTCGAGGTCCTCGCGCGCGAAGGCGTACACCGCCTGGTCGCTCCCGCCGTGGTGGCGCAGGTCGCACACGGCGTCGCCCGCGAGCCCGCTGCCGCCCAGACCCTTCGCACCCGGGTCCGAGACCATGACGGGACCCGTCACCGGACGCTTGTCGATGCCCGTGACGCCGCCGGCCGCATCCGTGTACTCGACGCGCTTGGGCCGCGCCACGTTCACCGACAGAAGTTCCATGCCGGTCACGGTAGCGGCGGCCGCGACGGGCTGTCCAAAGGATTTCGGCTGTCGAGTGCGACACATCAAAGGCTGTCTTATGCGCCGCGTAGAATGGTGGCGTGATCGAAGCACGCCATCTGCGCGTCCTGCGGGCCGTCGCCGCCACCGGTTCCTTCTCCGGCGCCGCGCGCGAGCTCGGCTGCACACAGCCGGCCGTCAGCCAGCAGATGAAGTCCCTGGAGGCGTCCGCCGGCACGCGCCTGCTCGTCCGCGCCGGCCGCGAGACGCGCCTCACGCAGGCGGGGCAGATCCTGGTCCGGCACGCGACGGGCATCCTCGCGGGGCTCACCGCGGCCGAGGAGGAGGTCGCCGCGATCGTCGGGCTCCGGGCCGGGCGGGTGCGGCTGGTCTCGTTCCCCAGCGGCAGCTCCACGCTGGTGCCGGCCGCACTGGCCGCCCTGCGCGCGGCCCACCCGGGCACGCGCGTGTCCCTCGTCGAGGCCGAGCCCCCGCGCTCGGTCGAGATGCTGCGGGACGGGGACTGCGACGTCGCCCTCGCGTTCCGCTACGACGGCGCGAGCGGCGGGCCGAGCGAGTGGGAGGACCTGACCGTGCGGCCGCTCCTCGTGGACCGGCTGATCGGGCTGGTCCCGCAGGACCACCGCCTGGCCGGCGCCGGCGAGGTCGCCATGGCCGACCTGGCCGAGGAGCCGTGGATCGCGGGCTGCCCGCGCTGCCGCACCCAACTGGTGGACGCGTGCGGGGCGGCGGGGTTCGAGCCCCGCATCGACTTCGCGACGGACGACTGCCCCGCGGTGGTCGGCCTCGTCGCCGCGGGCCTCGGAGTGGCCCTGCTGCCGGAGCTCGCGCTGGCCCCTGTGCGTACGGAAGGGGTCGGCCGGGTCGCCGTCGCGCCGTCGGTCTCGCGCGAGATCGTCGCGCTCACGTTGCCCGACCTGGCACGCGTCCCCGCCGTGGCGGCCACCCTCGACGAACTCACGGCGGCGGCGCGCCGCTGACCGCGCCTGCCTGCCTCGCCGCGACCGACCCCACGCGGACCGACGACGCGCGGGCCGACCTCACGGGGCCGGCCGCACCCGGGCGGGCCTCACCGCGTCGGTCTCGTCCGCGTCGGTCTCGCGAGTACAGGACGACAGGACGACAGGACGACCGGACGATCACAGGACGGCTGACCGCCTGACGACGACCGCTCTCACGCCGGCCTGACGACGACCGCTCTCACGACGGCCGCACTCACGCCGGCCTGACGACGGCCGCTCTCACGACGGCCGCACGCCGCACCGCGCGACCGGTCGGGCCGCGTGCGTGCAGGAACGTTTCTTCTCCAGCGGGCGTCCGGACGGTGTCAGTCGTCCGCGACGTCGTCGGCGCCGTGGTGGCCGGCGGACGCCGAGGCGGACGCGGGTACGAGCCGGGTGCGCGCCCGGCCCATCAGCTCCTCGCGCTCGTCCTCCGTCAAGCCGCCCCACACGCCGTACGGCTCCCGTACCGCCAGTGCGTGGGCCGCGCACTCCGCGCGGACCGGGCACCGCATGCACACCTCTTTCGCCGAGTTCTCTCGCGCGCTCCGTGCCGCGCCCCTCTCGCCCTCGGGGTGGAAGAACAGTGAACTGTCCACACCGCGACAGGCTGCCAGGAGCTGCCAGTCCCACAGATCCGCGTTGGGTCCTGGAAGGCGGGAGAAATCTGCCATTGCTCATGTCCCCTTGAAACCTGGACGGAATCAAATGCTCATGACGGTACTGACGGTACATCTCTTGTGTAAGTAGATGTAAATATGACTCTTTGCGAATCTAGCCGCAGACACCACCAGAAGCGAAGAAAAGCGACTAAATGGGGCATAGCTCTGTGTGAGGGGCCCGTAACTCTTTCGGGTGACCATCGTTGATGAGGTCAGGCGGTTGAGAGAAGTGGCGATCGGGCACATGTCCGAAAGCGTCAACCGCGCAGGTGACGACATGTACAGCCTGGAGGCTCAAGGTGACGCGCATCAGTTGCGGAGGACGGTCATGACATCCGTGCTCGTCTGCGACGACTCCCCGCTTGCCCGAGAGGCGCTTCGCCGCGCGGTCGCGACCGTGCCCGGCGTCGAGCGCGTGACGACCGCGGCGAACGGCGAGGAGGTACTCCGGCGCTGGGGCGCCGACCGCTCCGATCTGATCCTGATGGACGTCCGCATGCCGGGCCTCGGCGGGGTCGAGACCGTCCGCCGATTGCTCTCCGCCGACCCCGGCGCCCGGATCATCATGCTGACGGTCGCGGAGGACCTGGACGGCGTCGCGCTGGCCGTCGCGGCCGGCGCGCGCGGCTACCTCCACAAGGACGCCTCCCGCGCCGAGCTGCGCGCGACCGTGACGCAGGCCCTGGCCGACCCGACGTGGCGGCTCGCGCCCCGGCGGCTGCGGTCCGCGGAGATGGGCGCGGCGCCCACCCTCACCGCGCGCGAGATCCAGGTGCTGGAGGGCATGAGCCACGGCAGGTCCAACGCCGAGATCGGCAGGGAGCTGTTCCTGTCGGAGGACACGGTGAAGACCCACGCGAGGCGCCTGTTCAAGAAGCTCGGCGCCTCCGACCGCGCGCACGCCGTGGCGCTCGGCTTCCGCTGGGGCCTGGTGCGCTGAGCGCGCGGTCCCGCCCCGGCCGGTCGCCGTTCGCGACCTCGCGGGGCGGGCGCCCCGGGCGGATCGCGGCCTCCGTCCTCCGCCGGAGCCTCCCGCGCCGGTCAGGGGCCGCGCAGGCGGCTTCCGCCGGCGGCCGCGGAAGCGACGTCCCCGCGCGTGGTCCCCGGTCGCGGCACCTGCCCCGGCCGTCCGCCCGCGGCCGGAACGTACGCCGTACGGCACGGAAGCCGGGCGAACGGGACCGGGGCGACGGGACGACTCGGACCGGACCCGACGGGAGCGGTGCGACGGCGAAGGCGCACCGGGCCGGACATGGGTGAACGAGCGGACCGGACCGGGCGGACGAACCGGCACTCGGCTCGACGGGCAAGGCCCGGGCAACGGACCGGACGCCGGCGACGGACCGGACGCGGGCCGAAGCCGGGTGCGGACCGAACGGGCGGTCCGCGCGGCGGGCGGAACGGGCCTCTACGGGACTCCCGCCCGGCGGACGCCCGGTGCCGCCGCGTCCTCCGCGCCCCGCACGCAGCACGAAATCCCCTGAACGACGGGCCTGACCCCCCGGAGCTGCGGGTATCCGTAAGCAAGGACGACATCGCGCGGGACGCTCCGGCGGTGACGGCATCCGGCCGTACGCCCGCTGCCTCGTTTCCCGCGTGATGACGCATCCTTGACTGTGTGGAGTTCCTCGGAACGAGCCGGACGAGCGAGGGGAGGGCGCAGGGGATGAGTTCCGCCGCACCTGCTCATAACGCTTCGGTGCACAACGGGAGACTCGGTGCCACGGATCCGAAGGCGTCAAGGCACCATGGACCGATGCGCGACGACGAGACGACGGTGATCGGTGCCCTCGTCCATCGTGCCGTGGACGGCGACGAGCAGGCGACCCACGATCTCCTGGCCCACGTCCACCCCCTCGCGCTCCGCTACTGCCGCACACGGCTGAGCCGACTGCCGGGTGACGCGCGCCATTTCGTGGAGGATCTCGCGCAGGACGTCTGCGTGGCGGTCCTCATGGCGCTGCCGCGCTACCGGGACACCGGCAAGCCGTTCGAGGCGTTCGTGTTCGCCATTGCGGGTCACAAGGTCGCCGACCTCCAGCGCGCCGCCATGCGGCACCCGGGGTCGACGGCGGTCCCGTCCGACGAGATGCCGGAGCGCCCGGACGACTCGCTCGGACCCGAGGAGCGCGCGCTGCTGAGCAGCGACGCCGAATGGGCGAAGAAACTGCTGGCCAACCTGCCCGAGACGCAGCGCGAACTCCTCGTCCTGCGCGTCGCGGTGGGGCTCACGGCCGAGGAGACGGGCCAGGTCCTCGGCATGTCGCCGGGTGCCGTACGGGTCGCGCAGCACCGCGCGCTGAGCCGGCTGCGGGCGCTCGCCGAGCAGTGAGCGCCCCGCGGACCGCCCCCTGCGCCGAGCCCGGCACCGTCCGGCGGACCGCGCCGAGCCCGGCACCGCGGCGGCGGGCCGGGGAGAGATGCGCCACGCTCCGGGGCCCTTCCGGCCCCGCGGGCGGCGGGAGCCGGGCGGTGGGAGAGGGGAAGGACGTCCGCGCAACCGCTCACCGTAGCCGGACGATGGCGGTCGGTGGGCCGGTTTCCGAGCGTTCCCGCCGACGGAATCAGGCACACCCCGGAGGCCGTTAGCATGGACATCCGCACCGATCAAGGCCATATGGGGAAGGTGTCATGACTGCGAACGTCGACGGAGTGCCCGGAAAATTCGCGACACTCGGGCTGACATACGACGACGTGCTGCTGCTGCCCGGGGCCTCTGAGGTGCTGCCGAACGAGGTGGACACGTCGTCCCTCGTCTCGCGCAACGTCCGGGTGAACATCCCCCTGCTGTCGGCCGCCATGGACAAGGTCACCGAGGCGCGCATGGCGATCGCCATGGCGCGCCAGGGCGGCGTCGGCGTGCTCCACCGCAACCTGTCGATCGCCGACCAGGCCAACCAGGTCGACCTGGTCAAGCGCTCCGAGTCCGGGATGGTCACGGACCCGATCACGGTGCGGCCGGACGCGACGCTCGGCGAGGCCGACGAGCTGTGCGCGAAGTTCCGCATCAGCGGCGTGCCGGTCACGGACGCCGCGGGCAAGCTGCTGGGCATCGTCACCAACCGCGACATGGCCTTCGAGTCGGACCGCCGCCGCCAGGTGCGCGAGGTCATGACGCCGATGCCGCTGGTCACGGGCCAGGTCGGGATCTCCGGCGTCGACGCGATGGCGCTGCTCCACCGGCACAAGATCGAGAAGCTTCCCCTCGTCGACGGCGACGGCGTGCTCAAGGGCCTCATCACGGTGAAGGACTTCGTGAAGGCCGAGCAGTACCCCAACGCGGCGAAGGACTCCGAGGGCCGGCTGCTGGTCGGTGCGGCCGTGGGCGCGAGCCAGGAGGCGCTGGAGCGGGCGCAGGCCCTGGCCGAGGCCGGTGCCGACTTCCTCGTGGTGGACACCTCCCACGGGCACAACAGCAACGCGCTGAGCTGGATGTCGAAGATCAAGTCGAGCGTGTCCGTGGACGTCATCGGCGGCAACGTCGCCACGGCGGACGGCGCGAAGGCGCTGCTCGACGCCGGCGTGGACGGCGTGAAGGTCGGCGTCGGCCCCGGCTCCATCTGCACCACCCGCGTCGTCGCCGGCATCGGCGTCCCGCAGGTCACGGCGATCTACGAGGCGGCGACCGTCTGCCTCGACGCCGGCGTCCCCGTCATCGGCGACGGCGGCCTGCAGTACTCGGGCGACATCGGCAAGGCGCTGGCCGCGGGCGCCAGCACCGTGATGCTGGGCAGCCTGCTCGCGGGCTGCGAGGAGTCGCCCGGCGAGCTGCAGTTCATCAACGGCAAGCAGTTCAAGTCGTACCGGGGCATGGGCTCGCTCGGCGCCATGCAGTCGCGCGGCCAGGCCCGCTCGTACTCCAAGGACCGCTACTTCCAGGCCGAGGTCGCCTCGGACGACAAGCTCGTCCCCGAGGGCATCGAGGGCCAGGTGCCCTTCCGGGGCCCGCTCGCCGCGGTGCTGCACCAGTTGGTCGGCGGCCTGCGCCAGACGATGGGCTACGTGGGCGCCGCCTCCATCGACGAGATGGAGCGCAAGGGCCGTTTCGTGCGCATCACGGCGGCCGGCCTCAAGGAGAGCCACCCGCACGACATCCAGATGACCGTGGAAGCGCCGAACTACAGCTCGCACTGAGCCGGCGGTCGGCACCGGGAACACCTGAGCGAGGGGCGGCGTCCGAGAAGGACCCGCCCCTCCGCCGTGCCCGGAGCCGTCCCTCGGAGATACTTGGGGACGGCAGACGTAGAGGGAAAGGCCACATCGTGACTGAGATCGAGATCGGGCGCGGCAAGCGCGGGCGCAGGGCGTACGCGTTCGACGACATCGCCGTCGTCCCCAGCCGCCGCACGCGCGACCCGAAGGAGGTCTCGATCGCGTGGCAGATCGACGCCTACCGCTTCGACCTGCCCTTCCTCGCCGCCCCGATGGACTCGGTGGTCTCCCCGGAGACGGCGATCCGCATCGGTGAGTTCGGCGGCCTCGGCGTACTCAACCTCGAAGGGCTGTGGACGCGCTACGAGGACCCGCAGCCGCTGCTGGACGAGATCGCCGGCCTGGAGGAGTCCACGGCCAACCGCCGCCTCCAGGAGATCTACGCCGCTCCCATCAAGGAGGAGCTGATCGGGCAGCGCATCAAGGAGGTGCGCGACTCGGGCGTGGTCACCGCCGCCGCGCTCTCCCCGCAGCGCACCGCCCAGTTCTCCAAGGCCGTGGTCGACGCGGGCGTGGACATCTTCGTGATCCGCGGCACGACGGTCTCCGCCGAGCACGTCTCGGGCGCCGCGGAGCCGCTCAACCTGAAGCAGTTCATCTACGAGCTTGACGTGCCGGTCATCGTCGGCGGCTGCGCGACGTACACGGCGGCGCTGCACCTGATGCGCACGGGCGCGGCGGGCGTCCTCGTCGGCTTCGGCGGCGGCGCCGCGCACACCACGCGCAACGTGCTGGGCATCCAGGTGCCGATGGCGACCGCCGTCGCGGACGTGGCGGCCGCGCGCCGCGACTACATGGACGAGTCCGGCGGCCGGTACGTGCACGTCATCGCCGACGGCGGCGTCGGCTGGTCCGGCGACCTGCCGAAGGCCATCGCCTGCGGTGCCGACTCCGTCATGATCGGCTCGCCGCTCGCCCGCGCCTCGGACTCGCCCGGCAAGGGCCGCCACTGGGGCATGGAGGCCGTCCACGAGGACGTGCCGCGCGGCAAGCTCGTCGACCTCGGCATGGTCGGCACCACGGAGGAGGTCCTCACGGGCCCGTCCACCATCCCCGACGGCTCGATGAACTTCTTCGGCGCGCTGCGCCGCGCGATGGCGACGACCGGCTACAGCGAGCTCAAGGAGTTCCAGCGGGTCGAGGTCACGGTGGCGGACGCCCAGCACAAGCGCTGAGGCACCGGCCCGGCAGGGCCCCGGCGACCGGCCCCGGACGGGGGCCCTGCGCCGGGCCCGCGGGCCTCGTGCGCCGGCGGCCCGGCCGGATCGCGGAAGGGCGGGACCGACGACGCGGTCCCGCCCTTCGCCGTGTGCGCGACTCCCGACGGCAGGCCGGCGGGCGTCCGCGGCGGCGAGCCCCCGGCAAGCGCCGCCGCCGGGCTCAGAGCCGGAACGCCGCCCCGGCCGGGCTCGCGCCCCGGGTGTCGAGGAGCAACTGCGCCTTGACCGCGAGGCCCTGCAGGTCGTACGTGCGGTGGTGCTGGAGCAGCACCGTCAGGTCGGCGTCCGCCGCCGCCTCGTACAGCGACTCGGCGCGCGGCACGGGCAGCCCGCGCACGTCCCACTCGGGGACGTACGGGTCGTGGTAGCTGACGCTCGCGCCGAGATCCGTCAGTCGGCCCGCGATCTCGGTGGCGGAGGAGGCCTGCTGGTCGGCGAGGTCCGGCTTGTACGTGACGCCGAGCAGCAGCACGCGGGCGCCGCGCGCGGACTTGCCGTGCTCGTTGAGGAGGGTGGCGCACCGCTGGATCACGTACTGCGGCATGCGCCCGTTGATCTCCTGCGCGAGGCCGACCATGCGCAGCGGGTGCGGGTGGCCGGGCGCCCGCCCGGTGTGCGGGAGGTAGCCCGGGTCGATCGGCACGCCGTGGCCGCCGACGCCGGGGCCCGGCCGGAACGCCTGGAAGCCGAAGGGCTTGGTCTCCGCGCACCGGATGACGTCCCACAGGTCGACGCCGAGGTCGTGGCAGAGGATCGCCATCTCGTTGACGAGGGCGATGTTCACGTGCCGGAAGTTCGTCTCCAGCAGCTTGACCGTCTCGGCCTCGCGCGGGCCCCGGGCGCGGACCACCTTCTCGGTGAGCCGGCCGTAGAAGGCGGCGGCCGACTCGGTGCAGGCCGGCGTGAGGCCCCCGATGACCTTGGGCGTGTTGGCGATGCCGTGGGTGCGGTTGCCGGGGTCGAGGCGGCCGGGCGAGTACGCGAGGTGGAAGTCGCGTCCGGCGCGCAGCCCCGAGCCCTCCTCCAGCAGCTCGCGCAGGAAGCCCTCCGTCGTGCCGGGCGCCACGGGCGACTCCAGCAGCACCGTGGTGTGCGGGCGCAGCCGGGCGGCCAGGGCCCGGGCCGCCTCGCCGACCGCGGTGAGATCGGGCGTCCGGTCGGCGCCCAGCGGGGCGGGGGCGCAGATGACGGCGGTGCGCACGCGGCCGAGTTCGGCGGGGTCGGTGGTGGGGCGGAAGCCGCCGGACAGCATGCGGCGCGCCTCCGCCGCGGTCAGCACGCCCTCGGCCGGCGTGTGTCCCGCGGCGAGCTGTGCGACCGGACGCGGGTCGGTGTCGAAGCCGACGGTGGCGATCCCGGTCGACACGGCGGCGCGTGCGAGCGGCAGGCCGAGGTGGCCGAGTCCGACGACGGCGAGGTCTGCGGGCATGGCGGCGGCCGTCCTTCCCTGTTCGCGGTGGACTGTGGTCGCCTGCCGGGACGCGCGCCGGGCGGCGACCGCACAACACGCACGCGGTGGTACGCGCCCTGCGCGGCGGCCCCGACACACGCAGCGGTCAGGCGCACTTTCAGACTAGGCGTAAATATGACCGTTATGTCGTATTGGGGGACGGTGCAAGTCGGCGTGTTGTCGCAGGTGGGGGCCGGTTGGCGGAGCGGCCGGGACGACGGGCAGGGCGAGGCGGAGCGGCGCGGCACGGGGGTGCTGTCGGGGGGTGGCGCTGGGCGGTGGGCCGGCGGTGGGTGCGGTGGGGCCCGGAGTACTGGGCGGTGAGCCGGAAGTGGTGGCGGTGGGCGGTGGCGCGCCGCGCACGCGGCGGGAGCGGTGACGGCCCGCCGGTGCGGCGATGACGGCCCGCCGGTGCGGCGGTGACGGCCCGCTGATGCGGCGGTGACGGCCCGCCGGTGCGGCGGTGACGGCCCGCCGATGCGGCGGTGACGGCCCGCCGATGCGGCGCGAATCACCCTTGCGGGTGGCGGAGTTGTCCACAGACGGGGCGGGCCGGCCGGGGCTCGTCCACAGGCCCTGCCTGAACACGGCCTGTGCGGACAGAATCGATGGGTGGGACGTTCATGATCCGTACGGGGGCCTCGGGAGGCAGCAAGTGAGGACGGCGACACTGGGACCCGCCGAGCGCGAGCAGGCGCTGGCAGCGATGGCCGAGCACGAGCTCGACGTACTGGTGGTCGGGGCGGGCGTGGTCGGCGCAGGCACCGCGCTCGACGCGGCGACGCGCGGTCTGGCGACCGGGCTGGTGGAGGCGCGTGACTGGGCGTCGGGCACGTCCAGCCGCTCCAGCAAGCTCATCCACGGCGGCCTGCGCTATCTGGAGATGCTGGACTTCGCCCTGGTCCGCGAGGCGCTGAAGGAGCGCGGCCTGATGCTGCAGAAGCTGGCGCCGCACCTCGTCAAACCGGTCCCGTTCCTCTATCCGCTCCAGCACAAGGGCTGGGAGCGGCTGTACGCGGGCTCGGGCGTCGCCCTGTACGACGCGATGTCGGTGTCCTCCGGCCACGGCAGGGGCCTGCCCGCGCACCGGCACCTGACGCGCCGCCACGCGCTGCGGGCCGCGCCGTGCCTGCGCAAGGACGCACTCGTGGGCGCCCTGCAGTACTACGACGCCCAGGTCGACGACGCCCGCTACGTGACGACGCTGGTGCGCACGGCCGCGAGCTACGGCGCCAGGGTCGCCCCCAGGGCGCGGGTGGTGGGCTTCCTGCGGGAGGGCGAGCGGGTGGTCGGCGCGCGCGTGCGGGACGTCGAGGCCGGCGGGGAGTACGAGATCCGGGCGCGGCAGGTGGTCAACGCGACGGGGGTGTGGACGGACGACACCCAGGCCCTGATCGCCGAGCGCGGCCAGTTCCACGTGCGGGCCTCCAAGGGCATCCATCTGGTCGTGCCCAAGGACCGCATCCACTCCTCGACGGGGCTGATCCTGCGCACGGAGAAGTCCGTCCTGTTCGTGATCCCCTGGGGGCGGCACTGGATCGTCGGCACGACCGACACGGACTGGGACCTGGACAAGGCCCACCCGGCCGCGTCCAGCGCGGACATCGACTACCTGCTCGACCACGTCAACCGCGTCCTCGCGGTGCCGCTGACGAGGGACGACGTGGAGGGCGTGTACGCGGGCCTGCGGCCCCTGCTGGCGGGCGAGTCCGACGCGACGAGCAAGCTCTCGCGGGAGCACACGGTCGCCCACCCGGTGCCCGGGCTCGTGGTCGTCGCGGGCGGCAAGTACACGACGTACCGGGTGATGGCGAAGGACGCGGTCGACGCGGCGGTGCACGGGCTCGACCAGCGCGTCGCCGACTGCGTCACCGAGGACGTGCCGCTCCTGGGGGCGGAGGGCTACCACGCGCGGTGGAACGGGCGGGCGCGCACCGCGGTCCGCCACGGCCTCCATGTGGCGCGGGTGGAGCACCTGCTCAACCGCTACGGCACGCTCGCCGAGGAAGTCCTCGACCTGATCGCGGCCGATCCCTCGCTCGGCGAGCCGCTCGCGGCGGCGGACGACTACCTGCGCGCCGAGATCGTCTACGCGGCGTCCCACGAGGGCGCCCGCCACCTGGACGACGTCCTGACCCGGCGCACCCGCATCTCCATCGAGACCTTCGACCGGGGCACGCTGAGCGCCCGCGAGTGCGCCGAGCTGATGGCGCCCGTGCTCGGCTGGGAGGCGGACCAGGTCGAGCGCGAGGTGCTGCACTACGGCAAGCGGGTCGAGGCCGAGCGGGAGTCGCAGCGGCAGCCGGACGACCTGACGGCCGACGCGGCGCGGCTGGGCGCCCCGGACATAGCCCCGCTCTGATCCCGCCCGCACGCCCGCCCGCGTGCCGGGTTCTCGGGTCCCCAGGGCCACGGGTCGCCGGTCGCGGGGGGCCGCGGCGCCGGGTCCGGCGCGATCCGCCGGCCTCCCGCGCGGC
>NZ_JAKGCV010000157.1 GCF_021556455.1 Streptomyces fuscigenes
CGCCGCCCGCCGGCGGGCCGCCGGAGGCGGGCCCGTTCCCGCCGAACCCGTGCGGGACGGAAGACCCCGGCCCTCCCGGCTCGTGCGGCCCCTCGGGGCGGGCGGCCGGTCGCGCGCGACGGGCGGAGTACCCGGGCGCCCCGGCACGCCCTCATGCGGCGGACACACTCCCCCACCCGCACCACACCTCCCATGTATCGGTGTGAGTGCGACGTGGAGATAGAGATAACCCCAGGTCAGCCGAGGCGACGTCGTCATTCACGGCCGCCATACATCCCACCTCTCGCTAGACATTGGATGTATGGCGCCCTAGGCTGACACCGGCCGCCTGGCCCCGGAGCCGTCGCGCCACCGCCTCGTCTGGAGTGTCACCATGCCGCCTGCCCCGCCGCCCCCGCCGCCGTCCGCCCGCGTCACCGAACTGGCCGTGCTGGACATCCGGTTCCCGACCTCCGAACACCTCGACGGTTCCGACGCGATGAACCCCGAGCCCGACTATTCGGCCGCCTACGTCGTGCTGCGCACCGACGCGCCCGGCGGCTTGGAGGGCCACTCCCTGGCCTTCACCATCGGCCGCGGGAACGACGTGCAGGCGAAGGCCGTCGAGGTGCTCGCGCCGTACGTGGTGGGGCGGTCCGTGAACGAGCTGTGCGAAGACCTCGGAGGTCTGTCCCGCGATCTCGTGCACGACTCGCAGCTGCGGTGGCTCGGCCCCGAGAAGGGCGTGATGCACATGGCGGTCGGCGCGGTGGTCAACGCCGCCTGGGACCTGGCCGCACGCCGGGCCGGCAGGCCCCTGTGGCGGCTGCTCGCCGAGATGACACCCGAAAGCCTCGTGGACCTGGTGGACTTCCGGTACCTCAGCGACGCGCTCACCAGGGACGAGGCGCTGGAGATCCTCCGGGCCGCCGAACCGGGCCGCGCGGAGCGCACCGCGCGGCTGCTGGAGCGGGGCTACCCCGCGTACACCACCACGCCGGGCTGGCTCGGGTACTCCGACGAGAAGCTGGCCCGCCTGGCAGGCGAGGCCGTCGCCGACGGCTTCACGCAGATCAAGCTGAAGGTCGGGGCCGACGTCGAGGACGACGAGCGGCGGATGCGGGTGGCCCGCGCGGCGGTGGGTGAGGGCATCCGGATCGCCGTGGACGCCAACCAGCGGTGGGACGTCGGCCCGGCGGTGGAGTGGATGCGGCGGCTCGCACCGTACGAGCCGTACTGGATCGAGGAGCCGACGTCGCCCGACGACGTGCTGGGCCACGCGGCGGTGCGCCGTGCGCTCGCGCCGGTGAAGGTGGCGACCGGCGAGCACATCGCCAACAGGGTCGTGTTCAAGCAGCTGTTGCAGGCGGGCGCCGTGGACGTGGTGCAGATCGACGCGGCGCGGGTCGGCGGTGTGAACGAGAACATCGCGGTCCTGCTGCTCGCGGCGAAGTTCGGTGTGCCGGTGTGTCCGCACGCGGGCGGAGTGGGGCTGTGCGAGATGGTGCAGCACCTGTCGATGTTCGACTACGTCGCGGTCTCCGGCACCACGCGGGACCGCGTCATCGAGTACGTGGACCACCTGCACGAGCACTTCACGGATCCGGTGCGGATCGTGGACGGCCACTACGCGGCACCGACCGCGCCGGGTTTCGGCGCCCGGATGCACGAGAGCGCGCTCGTGGAGTTCCGCTACCCCGACGGCCCGGTGTGGGCCGGCCGCGCCGTCCGGGACGGGGCGCTGCTCCCGGGCGCCTGAAGGACCCCGGTGGGGCGCGCGTGCCCACCGTCCGCGCGCCTCACCGGTCGCCGGCCCGGGGCCCCGCCGTTTCCGGCCCGGGGCCTCACCGGTCGCCGGCCCGGGGTCCTCGCCGGGTGCCGGGCCCGGTGGCACCCGCGCCGAGTCCGGCGCGCCACACGGGTTCGTACAGGAGTTCGCTGGTCGGCATACTGGACACCATGACCTCCCCGTTCGACCCCGCCGGCGGGCCGGCCGGCGCCCCGGTCCCGCCGGGCGCCTCCGCGTCCTTCTGCGAGCTGCTCCTGTCCAGCCACGAGTGCCTGACGGGCAGGCCCCTGTGCCCGCCCGCCTGGTCCTCGTACGAGGAGGCCGCCGCCTGGTTGTACGCACGGGCCCCGTTCGGCCTGCTGGCCCACGACACCGCGGACGACCCGGTCTTCGTCTACGCGAACCGCACGGCCCAGGAGCGGTTCGGATACGACTGGGACACCTTCACGGCCCTGCCGTCCCGGTTGTCCGCGGCCCCCACGGGCCAGGAGGACCGGGACTCCTTCGTGCGCTCGGTCGCCGAGCGGGGCTACGCCGAGGGCTACCGCGGCCGCCGGATCGCGAGTTCCGGAAGGCCGTTCTGGATCGAGGACGTCACGATGTGGAACCTCGTGGACGCCGAGGGCGGGCACCACGGCCAGGCCGCCGTGTTCCGTTCCTGGTCCCCCGCGCGTCGAGCGGTGTGAACCGGGAGCCCTCCGTCACCGTGTCGACCTGCGTGCACGTCGTTCCAGGCGAGAAGGGCGGTTCCGTGAACGCACCCCTGGTGCCCGCGTCGGTGGCCGAGGGCTCCGAGGCCGAGGCACTCTTCCAGTTCGAGGCGGGCGCGCCGCGGCCGTCCGCGCGGCGCTCGGCATGAACGCCGTGCGGGTCGGCGACGCCGTGGTGCTGTCGATGCGCGACGACCCGACGCGGTTTTGGAGCAAGGCCCTCGGTTTCGGGCTGAGCCCCGCGCCCCCTCACGCGCCGGGCACCGGGGGCCGGCGGCCGCCGCCGGGCCCGCCGGCCCCCGTCGCCGCCGCGGCCTCCGCTCCCATGTGTCCCGCGAGCAGTTCAGCGAGGTGGGTGCCGCCGCGGCCCGCCAGGTGGTCGAGCTGCGTGCGGCAGGAGAATCCGTCGGCGAGCACCACGGCGTCGCCGTCCGCGCCCCGCACCGCGGGCAGCAGCGCGGTCTCGGCCACGGCGACCGACACCTCGTAGTGCCCCTTCTCCACACCGAAGTTGCCGGCCAGCCCGCAGCAGCCGCCCACGGCCTCGATCTCCGCACCGGCGTCCCGCAGGAGCCTCGCGTCCTGATCCCAGCCGAGGACGGCGTGCTGGTGGCAGTGCGGCTGGGCGACGCCCCGCACGCCGGTGAGGTCGGGCGGCGTCCAGCCGGGGGTGGCGCCGAGCAGTTCGGCGAGGGTGCGGGTGGCGGCGGCCGTCGCGGCGGCGCGGGGATCGCGGGGCAGCAGCTCGGTGAGGTCGCCGCGCAGGACGGCCGTGCAGGACGGTTCGAGGCCGACGATGGGGGTCCCGTCGTGGAGCGCGGGCTCCAAGGCCCGCAGGCTGCCCTTCAACTGGCGTCGTGCTCCGTCGAGTTGGCCGGTGGAGATCCAGGTGAGCCCGCAGCAGACCGGGCCTCGCGGGATCCGTACGCCGTAGCCCGCGTCCTCCAGTACGCGCACCGCGGCCCGCCCGACCTCCGGGGAGAAGTGGTCCGTGAACGTGTCGACCCACAGGGTCACCGGTTCGCCCCCGGCCGCCGGCCGGCCCGCGAACCACTGCCTGAAGGTCTGCTCCGCGAAGCGCGGCAGCGGGCGCCTCGGGTCGAGGCCCCCGGCGCGTTTGGCGAGCGCGGCCAGCGGCGGCAGCGCCATCAGGGCGTTGACGGGGCGGGGCGCGCGGGAGGCGAGCCGCGCCCAGCGCGGCAGCTGCCCGAGCGCGTAGTGGGCGGCGGGGCGCACGCGGTGGCGGTAGCGCTGGTGCAGCGCCTCGGCCTTGTACGTGGCCATGTCGACGCCGGCCGGGCAGTCGCTCGCGCAGCCCTTGCAGGCCAGGCACAGGTCGAGCGATTCCGCCACCTCCTGCGAGCGCCAGCCGCCGTCCACCAGGCTGCCGTTGGCGAGTTCTTGCAGGACCCGGGCCCGGCCTCGGGTGGAGTCCTTCTCGTCCTTCGTGGCCAAGAAGGACGGGCACATGACCCCGCCCCCGCCGGTGGCGTCGGCGCGGCAGCGGCCGACACCCACGCAGCGGTGCACGGCGGTGGTGAAGTCTCCGCCGTCGTCCGGGTACGCGAAGGCGAGGCCGCGCGGACGCGACGTCGCGGCGGGCACCCGCAGGTCGGCGTCGAGGGGGCGCGGGCGCACGATGACGCCGGAGTTGAGCAGGTCGTCCGGGTCGAAGAGGTGCTTGACGCCCGCAAGCAGGGCGAGCGCGTCGGGGCCGTACATCCGCGACAGCAGTTCGCCGCGGGCGCGCCCGTCGCCGTGCTCACCGGACATCGACCCGCCGTGCCGGCCGACCAGGTCGCCCGCCTCGGTCACGAAGGCCCGCAGCACCTCGGGCCTGCGGGCGAGCGGGAAGTCGATGCGCACGTGCAGGCACCCGTCGCCGAAGTGCCCGTACATGAGTCCGTCGACGCCGTGCCGGCCCATGAGCGCGGTGAGTTCGCGCACGTAGGTGCCGAAGTGCTCCGGCGGCACCGCGGAGTCCTCCCAGCCGGGCCAGGCGGGCTCTCCCGCCGGCGTCCGGCCGCCGAGGCCGGCGCCGTCCTCCCTGATGTGCCACAGCGCGCGGGCCGCAGCGCCGGCGACGACGGCCGAGTCGAGGCATCCCGCGTCGCCGGCCAGCCGGCGCGCGGCCTCCTCCGCCTCGCCCGGTGTCGCGCCCGCGGTCTCCGCGAACAGCCAGCCGCCGCCGCGCGGCAGCACGTCGGGCACCCGCGCCGCGCCGCGCCGGGCCCGTACGACGTCGACGAGGCGCGCGTTCATGCCCTCCAGCGCGACCGGGCGGTGCGGCAGCAGGGCGGGGACCGCGTCGGCGGCCTCGGCCATGTCGGCGTAGCCGAGCACGGCGAGCGCGGTGTGCCGGGGCGCCTCGACGAGCGCGACCGTCGCCCCGAGGACCACGCCGAGGGTGCCCTCGGTGCCGACGAGGAACCGCGCCAGGTTCCCGCCGTTCTCGGGCAGCAGGTGCTCCATGCCGTAGCCGGAGACCTGGCGGCGGAAGCGGCCGAACTCGGTGCGGATCAGAGCCAGGTGCTCGCGCACGAGCGTGTCCAGCCCGGCGCGCAGGGCCGCCTCGGGCCCGGTCGGCGCCGCGCCGACCGGGACGGGCGCGTGCGGGCCGGCCGTCAGGCGCACCCCGGCGCCGGTGAGCACGTCGAGGACCACGACGTTGTCGGCGGTCCTGCCGTAGGCGAGGGCGCGCGAGCCGCACGCGTTGTTGCCGACGGCGCCGCCGAGGGTCGCCCGGGAGTGGGTGGAGGGGTCGGGGCCGAAGCGCAGGCCGTGGGGCGCGGCCGCGGCGGTGATCGAGTCCAGTACCGCGCCCGGCTCGACGACGGCCGTCCTGGTCCCGGGGTCGACGGCCAGGACGCGGTCCAGGTGCCGGGAGAAGTCCAGCACGACGCCCGTGCCGATCGCGTTGCCGGCGATGGAGGTGCCGGCGCCGCGCGAGGTCAGCGGGACGCCGAGCCGGCGGCAGGCGTCGAGCGCGACGGCGGCCTCGTCGGCGTGCCGGGGGAAGGCCACGGCAGCCGGGACGACGCGGTAGTTGGAGGCGTCCGAGGAGTACTCGGCGCGCCGCCGGACGCCGGTGTCCACCTCGGCCACGCCGGCGCGCCGCAGCGCGGCGGCCACCTCGGCCGGACCGGGACCGGTGCGGGCCGGGCCGCCGGGCTCGTGCGCGCCTGCGGTGTGTGCGGTCACTGGCGTCCTCCGGCTCTCGCGTACCCCCCGTCCCGGGGTTCACCCTGGTGACGGGGCAGACCTCCATCACACCGCCCGTCCGCCTCCGGTACAAGAGGAGGCCTGGTCGGGGCATGGCTTGAGAGGATGTGGCAACAGATCGAGGGCGGGACGACCGAGACGTAAGGAGTGGGCAGATGGCACACGAGCGAGCGGGCCGGCCGGCCGAGCCGGGGGACCTCACGGATGTCGCCCGGCTGGTGACGGCGTACTACGCGCTGCACCCCGACCCGGGCGAGCCGGACCAGCGGGTCGCCTTCGGCACGTCCGGGCACCGGGGCTCCTCCCTCGCGACCGCCTTCAACGAGGACCACATCGCCGCGACCAGCCAGGCCATCTGCGAGTACCGCGCCGGTCAGGGCACGGACGGGCCGCTGTTCCTCGGGGTGGACACGCACGCGCTGTCCGAGCCGGCGAAGGTGACGGCCGTGGAGGTCTTCGCGGCGAACGGGGTGCGCCTGCTGCTGGACGCGGCGGACGGGTACACGCCGACGCCCGCGGTCTCGCACGCGATCCTCACGTACAACCGGGGGCGGACCTCGGGGCTCGCCGACGGCGTGGTGGTGACGCCGTCGCACAACCCCCCGGCCGACGGGGGGTTCAAGTACAACCCGCCGAGCGGCGGTCCCGCAGGATCGGACGCCACGGGCTGGATCCAGGACCGGGCGAACGAGATCGTCGCGGCCGGCCTGAAGGACGTCCGGCGCCTGACCTACGCGCGGGCTCTGGCGGCCGACACGACCGGCACGTACGACTTCCTGGGCACGTACGTCGCCGACCTGCCCTCCGTCCTGGACCTCGACGCGGTCCGCGCGGCGGGCGTGCGCATCGGCGCGGACCCGCTGGGCGGCGCCTCGGTCGCCTACTGGGGGCGGATCGCCGAGGAGCACCGGCTCGACCTCACCGTCGTCAACCCGCTGACGGACCCGACCTGGCGGTTCATGACGCTGGACTGGGACGGCAGGATCCGCATGGACTGCTCGTCGCCGTACGCGATGGCGTCGCTGATCGGGCAGCGCGACCGGTTCCAGATCGCGACGGGCAACGACGCGGACTCCGACCGGCACGGGATCGTCACGCCCGACGCGGGCCTGATGAACCCGAACCACTACCTCGCCACCGCGATCCAGTACCTGTACGGCAACCGCGACGGGTGGCCGGACGGCCTCGGTGTCGGCAAGACGCTGGTGTCCTCCTCCATGATCGACCGGGTGGCGGCCGACCTCGGGCGCCCCCTGGTGGAGGTGCCGGTCGGCTTCAAGTGGTTCGTCGACGGGCTGGTGGACGGGTCGATCGGGTTCGGCGGCGAGGAGTCCGCGGGGGCCTCGTTCCTGCGCAGGGACGGCTCGGTGTGGACGACGGACAAGGACGGCATCATCCTCGCCCTGCTGGCGTCGGAGATCCTCGCGGTCACCGGCCGCACCCCGTCGGAGCACTACGCACGGCTCACGTCACGGTTCGGGGAGCCGGCCTACGCGCGCATCGACGCGCCCGCGACCCGCGAGGAGAAGGCGGTGCTGGCCAGGCTCTCGCCGCAGCAGGTCTCCGCGGACCGGCTGGCCGGGGAGCCGGTCACCGGGGTGCTCACCGAGGCGCCCGGCAACGGCGCGGCGATCGGCGGCATCAAGGTGACCACCGAGTCGGCGTGGTTCGCGGCCCGCCCCTCGGGCACGGAGGACGTCTACAAGATCTACGCCGAGTCGTTCCAGGGGCCCGACCACCTGGCGCGCGTCCAGGAGGAGGCCAAGGGCGTCGTCGCGGCGGCTCTCGGCTCCTGACGCGACGGGCGGGCTCCGGGGCCGGGGTCCGCGAGCTGCGCCCGGGCGCCGCCCCGGGCCCCGGCCCCGGGGCGGTGCCGAGCCCCCGGATCGCGGGCCCGGGGACGTGGGGCCCCTCGGTTCCGCTCAGGCCGCCGTCGTGCGCGCCCGGCGCTCCTCGGGGCTCGCCAGCGGGACGTCCAGCGGGCGGGCGAGGCCGATCACCCCTTCGTCCAGGCGCTGCAGATGGCGCAGGACCCGGAAGGTGACCGTCCCGCTGCGCAGGGCGGCCGGGTCGGTCTCCTCCAGCATCGACGCGATGCTCGCGCCCGACTCCGCCTCTCCCCCGGCCCGCTCGTCGGTGACGCGCGCGGCCAGCACGGCGATGTTGTGCGCGATGCGGTCGCCGGCCCTCGCGAGGCGCGGGTCGGCGGCGACGCGCTTGCTGTACGGGACGAGTTCTGCGGTCGCCGCGAGCGAACGGGCGTGGTAGGCGCAGCTCTCCAGCAGCGCCACGAGGTAGCGGGCCGTCTGCCGGCGCTCCCGCAGGGGCGTGAAGGGGTGTGTCAGCGGCTGCACGGACCGGCGCAGGTCGTCCAGGGCCGTGTCGAGATCGCGCGCCATGTCCAGCAGGTCGGCGGTGGGGCCGCCGCTGAGCTGGGTGACGGCCGCGGCGGCGACGTCGCCCAGGCGCAGCAGCACGGTGCGCAGCAACTGGTCCGTGCGCCGGTCCGTCTGGATCGGCAGGACGACCAGGGCGGCGATGACGCCGCAGGCCGCGCCGAGCGCGGTCTCCTCGATGCGCAGCACCAGCACGGCGATGCTGTAGGTGTGCAGCAGCGTGTACAGCAGGCCGAGCATCGAGGTGACGAAGAACGACATCATCGCGTAGCTCAGCGGCGCGGTGAAGAACATGCCGAAGATGCAGACCAGCACCAGCGCGAACGCGGTCCAGGTGTGGTTGCCGACGAGGCCGGCGAGCACGACGCCGGACACCACGCCGCAGACGGTGCCGATGAGCCGGCGGTAGCCCTTGACCAGGATCTCGCCCGTTGAGGACGTGTTCAAGAAGACGACCCAGCAGGTCAGCACGGCCCAGTACCAGCGCTGGTCGGACAGGAACTCGCCGCCGGTCATCGCGAGCACCGACCCGGCGGAGACCTGGAAGGCGGCCCGGGTGGAGCGCCGCTTCAGGCCCGTCTCCTCGGCCTCGACGGCACTGCCCGCGGAGACCTCCTCGGCCTCGAACTCCTCGCGGGAGCGCGTCGCCTCGGCCGTGTCGTCGGACTCGTCGCCGGGCCCGTCGAGCGCGAGCCTGAGGCCGAGCACGGCGCGTGCCGCCTCGCCGATGCCGCGGAAGACGTCCTGCACGGCGGGCGGGCCCGAGGGCAGGTTCTCCTCGTCGCGGTAGCCGAGGAGCCGGTTGCGCAGCCGGGTCTGGGCCGTGCCGCGGTGCTCGGGGCCGAGGCGTGTGACCAGCAGGTGCAGCGCCCGCAGGTCGCGGCGCAGGATCTGCGTCGTGTCGGCGCCGATCCCGCCGGTCGCGGGCTGGGCGGGCACCGGCGCGTTCGGCAGGTGCAGGGTGAGGGTGTCGGCGCGCTCCGCGCTGCGGGCGTTCAGCAGCAGCCAGCCGAGGCGTTCGGCGGCGATCTCCGCGCCCGCGATCCGGCGTTGCAGGACGTCGGCACGGGCGGCGGCCTCGGGGTCCTCGGCGTTGTCGCCGAGCCTGCCCTGGATCATCAGGGCGGCCTCGTGCAGCCGCGCCGTGTGCCGCCTGAGGTTCACGAGGACCTTCTCCAGGTCCTCGGGCGGCGCGTCGAACATCTCGATCTGGATGGCGACGAGCTGGGCCAGGCGCGCGCGGAAGGCGGTGCGCAGCCGGCCGAGGATGCCGGGCGTCGTCTGCCGTACGAGGACGAAGCGGGCGACGGCGCTGCACGCGAAGGCGATGGCGAGGGTGAGCCAGAGCTGCGGCAGCGCCGAGGGCGTCGCGTGCACGAACAGCGAGACGAAGTAGAACTGGAAGCCGAAGAGGCCGATCGTGTACCCGCGGTCGCCGAATCTGCGGGCGTACACGGCGCCGAAGATCAGCGCGAGGAACACCAGGTCGCTCAGCACGATCAGGTGGCCGAGCAGCGCGCCGAGCGAGACCGAGACGAGCGACATCAGCAGGCCGAGAAGGAGCGTGACGGCCTGCTTGTGCTGCTCCTTCTCACGGACGGCGAAGGTGGCGACCATGGCGCCCATCGCGCCGGCGACGAGGTGGATGACGGGGGTGCCCATCATCGCGAGCACGCCGAGGGTCAGGACGATCGCGCCGACGGTGCGCAGGGCCGCCATGAGGCGGATGAGACCGGGGTCGGATGCCGAGAAGCGGTCCCAGAGCCGCGTCCTGGCCCGTCCGGAGGCCCCTTGCGTCGCTGCCATCGTCTCCCCGCACCCTCTTTCCGGCCATGGTCAGAGTTCGCCCCAGCATCCCACGGCTGCCCTGCGGCGACGTGGGCACTCCCCGCCCGCGAGAGCGCGGGAGGAGCACGGATAGCCTCGGCGCCATGTCGAAACTCCTCCTCGTCCTGCACATCCTGGCCGTGGTGATCGGGCTGGGTCCGGTGATGGTCGCTTCGAGCATGTACCCGTCGGTCCTGCGGCGTGCGCTGGCCGGCACGGACCGCGCGGGGGCCCGCGGCGCGCTGGCCGTCCTCGCGCGCATCTGCCGCGTGTACGCCGCCATATCCGTCGCGGTCCCGGTCTTCGGCTTCGGCCTCGCCAGCATGCACGGCGGCCTCGGCAAGCCGTGGCTGGTCGCGTCGATCGTGCTGACCGTGGTGGCGGCGGGCGTCCTGGTGTTCCTGCTGCCCGCGCAGCAGAGCGCGCTCGACGCGCTGGACGGCGGCGGCACGCCCGGGGACCCGGAGCCGGGTGCCGTGGCCGGCGGGGCGGCGCTCGCGGGCGCACCGGCCACCGTGAGCACCGCCGCTCCGGCGGCGCCGGGCCGGCTCGCGATGCTCGCGGGGATCTTCAACCTGCTGTGGCTCGTCGTCGCAGTGCTCATGGTCGTCCGGCCGTAGGACGCCACGCCGGCGGGCACGGCCGCGGGCGCGGCCGGGCGGGTCGCCGGCCAGGACATCAGTTGCCGGTTCGGCAACAATGTTTGCCGAACGTGCGGCGAGCGATCGACCATCTCCGCTGTCGGGCGGTACGCGGCAACAGCGAGGAGTCGAACATGCCGGGACGCAAGAAGCAGTACGACACGGTGGTGATCGGCGGGGGCGCGGCCGGCCTCGGCGGGGCCCTGGCCCTGGCCCGGGCCCGTCGTTCCGTGCTGGTGGTCGACGGCGGACAGCCGCGCAACGCCCCCGCGGGCCACGTGCACGCCTACCCGGCCGCGGAGGGCACGCCGCCCGCCGAGCTGCTGGCCCGGGGCCGGGCCGAGGTGGAGGCCTACGGCGCCACCGTCGTCACCGGCACGGTCACCTCCGTCGAGCGGCTGCCGGGCGGCGCGCCGGGGACGGAGCCCGGCGAGGCCGCCCCCGCGGGCGGCGGCTTCCTCGTGGTGCGCGACGACGGGACCGAGGCCGTGGCCCGCCGCCTGCTCCTGGCGACCGGCCTGGTGGACGGCACGCCGGACGTGCCCGGGCTCGCCGAGCGCTTCGGGCGGGACGTCCTGCACTGCCCGTACTGCCACGGCTGGGAGGTGCGGGACGCGCCGATCGGGGTGCTCGCCACCGGCCCGCTCGCCCCGCACCACGCGCTGCTGTGGCGGCAGTGGAGCGACGACGTGACCCTCTTCCGGCACACGGCAGGCGAATTCGGCGACGAGGAGTACGAACGGCTCGCGGCCCGCGGGATCGCGGTCGTGGACGGCGAGGTGACGGGCCTCGAGGTCACGGACGACCGGCTGACCGGCGTCAGGGTCGGCGAGCGGGTGGTGGCGAGGAGCGCCCTGACCGTCGCGCCGCGCCTGACCGCGCGCTCCGGCCTCCTTGAGGCCCTGGGCCTGGAGGCCGCCGAGCAGCTGATGGCCGGTCATGTCATCGGCACCCACGTGCCCTCCGACGCGAACGGCGCGACGGACGTGCCGGGCGTGTGGGTCGCCGGGAACGTCACCGCTCTCGCCGAGCAGGTGATCGGCGCCGCGGCCGCGGGCGTCCGGGCCGGCGCCGCGATCAACGCCGACCTGGTGGCCGTCTCCGCGTACTCGAACTCCGGCGACTCGCCGCCTTCGCGGCGCAGGCCGCCGTCGTCCTGGACCGCCAGCGGCTGATCGGGGAGGCCGCGCAGGCCCGCGAGCTGGCCGAGGGCAACCGGATCCGCACGGCGCTGCTGGCAGCGGTCAGCC
>NZ_JAKGCV010000158.1 GCF_021556455.1 Streptomyces fuscigenes
CGCCGGCCCGGCGGGCCCCGTACGGGCGCGGCGCCCGCCCGGGCGCGTGCGCTGGATTCCGTACGGCGCCGGGCCCAGGAGGCCGCCCGGGCCGCGCGGGCCGGGGACGTGGCCATACTCATCGGCTACGACCTGCGGTTCTGGCGCGAACTGAGCGCGCTCGGCGACAACCGGTACGTCTCGGAGTTCCTGGACCGGATGCGCGTGAAGGCCTGGGTGTTCGCCGTCCCGTACCTGCGGCAGGACCCCCGGGCCCAGCGCTGGCTGTGGAGCGGGCACGAGGAACTGGTGGACGCGGTGGCGGCGGGCGACACGGCCCGGATCAGGGCCCTGGTCGGCCAGTACAACACGCATTTACTCACGTGGGCCGACACGCTGGCGTCCCGGGAGCGCGACCGGCCGCCGGGCGGCACCGACGGCGCGGCGCCCGGCGGGGCGGCGGTCTGACACCCGTGCGTGCCGCAGTCTTCGCGCCGCGTGCCGGGCGCATTACGCTGGCCCGACCACGGCTCCGCACCACCGTGAGCGGCCCGCGGCGCCGGCATCCGCCGGGGCGCGGGCGCGATCGCGTGGGGCGGGGCAGCCGACCGGACAGACACCCGCAGCCGACCGAGCACCCTGCCGAGCACCCCGCACACGGACGACCGCACGGACGGATCGGGCGTCCCCGCGGATCCCGATGGACGACCGCCCGCATCCCCGTGGACGACCGCACGGAGCCATCGAGCCGGGGGACCCGCGCCGGCACGCGCCGACGAGGACCCCCGACGACCCCTCGGTGCGCGCCCCGCGCGCCGCGAACCCTGCCAGAGTGACAACTGCCAGAGCGAGAACTGCCGGAGAGCGAGCCCCCCTTGGCCTGTGACCTGTGGCTGGTCCCCCTCGTCGACGTGCTGTGCCACAGCCCCGACAACCCCTTCGCCGAAGAGATCGCCGTCTACGACAAGGCGCTCGGTGAGGCCGGCCTGCCGCCCGTGCCCGTGTACGCCTACATGCCGGGGCTGTCGGGCGACGTCGCCCCGGTGGCCGGCTTCGACTACGACGCGCTGCACTTCCTGCGGCGCGCCTACCTGCTCCAGGTCTGCGGGCTCCCGGTGACGCCCGTGGGCGAGCTGGGCAGCGACTACGAGCAGTTGCTGGAGATGTTCGACGCGACGGCCCAGCAGTCGCACCTCGTGTGGCACTTCGACCACGCGGGCGCCTACGTGCCGGTGGACTTCGCCGCGCCCCTGTCCAACGACCAGCTCCTGGAGGGCGGCGGGCCGCTCGGCTCGACCCAGGGGCTGCTGCGCGAGCTGGAGTTCGTCGCCCCGGTGATCGGCATCGACCCGCGCAACCCGCCGGCGCCGCCGCTGCCGCCCGCAGGCCCCACGACGCTGGAGGAGCCGGCGCGGACCGGCGGGCTGGACGACGGCCCGTTCGCGCGGGAACGGCACGTGTGGCTCGGGCTGCACGCGGCGACGACCAAGAGCCTCGGACAGGGCTCCATGATCGTCTTCAGCTGAGGCGGCCCGGGCTGCGGAGGCGAACGGGTCGGTTGAGGCGGCCGGGTCGGCTGTGGCGGCCCGTTCAGCCGAGGCGGCCCGGGTCCCGGGCGGGACCGGCCGGCGCCGTGCCGGCCGGGGTCCCGCCGTCCAGGCCGGGAGCGGTGCCGTGTGGACCCGGTGTCAGGCCCGGGTCCACACGGGGCCGGAGGACGCCCGCGCACAGGGCCGCCGTCGCGCACAGCAGTACGGGCACGGCGAGGGCGGCGTTCAGCGGTACGAGGCGGGTGAGCGGACCGATCACCGTCGGCCCGGCGAGCATGCCGAGGTAGCCGAGGCCCGCCACCCGGGAGACGTTCGCGCCCGCCGCCTCGCGGTCGGCGTGCCCCGCCGCGCTGAACAGCTGCGGGACGCAGCCCGACAGGCCGAGACCGAAGACGGCCCACCCGGCGAGCGCGAGCGGGATCCAGGGCGTGAGCGCGACGACGGCCAGGCCGAGCGTCGCGAGCCCCGCGCCGTACCGGACGATCGCGACGGGGCCGAAGCGGGCCGCCACGCGGTCGGTGACGAGGCGTCCGACGGTCATGGCGGTGGAGAACGCGCCGTAGGCGAAGGCCGCGGTGGCCGCCGGGGCGTCGAGGACGTCCCGCAGGTCCAGGCTGCTCCAGTCGTTGGCGACGCCCTCGCAGAGCATCAGCATGAACGCGAGCGCCGCGAGGACCCGGATCCGGGCGGGGACAGGGCGGCGGCCCCGGGTTCCCGCCTGCTCCGGTCCCGGCCCCGGAGCCCGTTCCGCGGCGGAAGCCCGTTCGGGAGCCGGCTGCGCGGCCGGAGCCGGGGCCGGGGCCGGGGCCGGTTCCGGAGCCCCAGACGTCGCCTCGCGCGGCAGCAGGACGGACGCGGACGCCAGCGCGACGAGCACCCCGAACGCCCCCATGCCCGCGAGGGTCCCGGGCGCGCCCCAGCCCCAGCTCAGGGTGCGCGCGCCGACGAGTGCCGCGGCGACCCCGCCGAGCGAGAAGACGGCATGGAACGCGGACAGGATCGGGCGGCCGTAGCGGTGCTCGACCTGGACGGCGTGGGTGTTCATGGAGACGTCGAGGCAGCCGTTGAAGAAGCCCAGCACGACCAGGGCGGCGCCGAGGGTCCAGGCGCCGGTGGCGAGGCCCGGCAGGGCGAGCGAGGCGCTCAGCAGCACCCCGCTCGCCGGCACCACCGCACGCGGCCCGAGCCGGTCGGTGAGCGGCCCCGCGAGCCGCATGCCGGCGAACGCGCCCCCGCCGAGGACGAGCAGCAGCCAGCCGAGCACGGCGTGGCTGATGCCCGCCCGCTGCTCGATCACCGGGATGTGCACCACCCACATGCCGAGGACGAAGCCGTTGAGGCCGAAGAAGGCGAAGGTGGCGAGGCGGGCGGGGCGCAGGCTGCGCGGCGAACTCGTCATGCCGTCGAACGTATCGCACATTCAACTTGTTCGGAACTGGCACTTTCGAACGGCATTGATGTTCAATGGGCTCATGACGAACCGGCTGAGGCAGATCGCGGACGCGGTGCGCGCCGCGGGCGAGATGAGCGTGGCGGACCTCGCGGAGCTCACCGCCGCCTCCGAGATGACCGTGCGCCGCGACCTGGAGACGCTCGCCGGCCAGGGCGTGCTGGAGCGCTACCGCGGCGGGGCGCGCAGCCTGCTGCTGCGGGGGGAGGAGACGCCGTTCGCCCTGCGCTCCGACGAGGGCGTCGCGCGCAAGCGCGCGCTCGCGCACGAGGTCGCGGGGCTGATCGCCGATGGGGAGGCGGTCGTCGTGGACGGCGGCACGACCTGCCGCGAGGTGGCGCGGGCCCTGCGGGGACGGCGGCTGACCGTCATGCCGCTGTCGCTGCACACGGCGAACGCGCTGGCGGACGGCGCCGGGCTGACGCTGCTCCTGCCGGGCGGCGAGGCGCGCCCGGGCGAGCTCGGGCTCGTGGGCCCGCTGGCCGAGGCGTCGATCACCGCGCTGCGCTTCGACACCGCGGTGATCGGGTGCTGCGGCCTGACCGCCGCCGACGGCCTGACGGCGTACGACCTGCCGGAGGCGGCCGTCAAGCGCGCCGCGATCCGCGCCTCGCGCCGGGTGATCGCGGTGACGGAGAGCGCCAAGCTGACCCGCACGGCGCTCGCGCACGTGGCGGACGCGGCGGCCCTGGACCTGGTGGTGACGGACGCCGAGGCGCCGCCCGACGCCCGGGCGGCGCTGGAGGCCGCGGGCACGGTCGTACGGTTCGCGGCGGACGCCTGACGGCTCCCGGCAGAGGTTCCCGCGGGGCTGTGGCCACTACGGTCGCGGCCCGCGTGGTTCCGGCTCGTTCGGGCGTGGCGTGAACGGTCGGGGTCCGCGTGGTCCCGGCTCGTACGGGCGTGGCGTGAACGGTCGCGGCCCGCAGGAGCCGGGCTCGTACGGTCGCGGCCCGCGCGTTCCCGGCTCGTACCGTCGTGGTCCGCGCGGCGCCGGGTCAGCGGGGCTCGGGGGGCCGCTGGCGCGGCATGTTGGGGCGGGCGCCCGGCACGAAGGGGCGCGGCGGTGCGGGCGCGGGCATCTCGCCGCGGTGCGGCGGCGCCGACTGGAGCAGCAGCGCACCCGTCCCCACGCCCCCGCGGAACTCGACCATCCAGTCGGCGGTCTCCGCCCGTACCAGCTCCGTGACGTCCTCGCAGAAGCGGCGCAGGACGCCGAGGCAGCGCTCGGCCGCCTCCCCGGCCGTGCCCTCCGCGGGGCCGAGCACCTCACGCACCGACTCGGCCGCCCAGTCGAACTGGAGGGTCTGCAAGCGCCGCTGGACCGCCTGGGCGGTCGCCACGTGCCGCATCCAGCCCGACGTCACGCCGAAGTAGCGGTCGCACGCCAGGCACGCGCCGCCCAGCAGCAGCGCGAGGCAGCCCCAGCTCGCCGCCCCCGGCGCCTTGCCCGCCAGGTCGAGCAGCGGCAGCGCGACCCCGGTGACCGCGGCCACCGCCGTGCCGCCGCGCAGCGCCCGCGCCGCGAGTCTGCGCCGCACCCGGTCCGCCAGGTACCAGCGCACGGTGCGCAGGGCGCCCGACTCGACCCACCGGTACAGCTCGTCCAGGCGCTGCGCGGGCTCGCCCCAGTCGCCGGGCGGGAACGGCCCGCCCACCAGCTCCCCGTGATCGGGGCCGCCGCCTCCCGAACTGCCGTCGCCCGCGGGCCGGACGGCCCGGGCACCGGCGCCCGTCTCCGCGAGCTCGTCCTCCCGGCCGGGCCCTCCGGGCTGCATCTCCGGCTGGCTCACCGGGGCACTCCTTAGCGGTTCGGCTTTCCCGGCGCGGTCACACCGGGATCTCTCGTGCGCTCACGTGCGCATGTCGTGCGGTCGTACGCGAGCAGCGCCCCATGCCGTACGGGCACCCGCGCACAGCGCCGTACGCCGTCCTGCGTGTCGCGCCGCACTGATCAGGCGCACGCACGGCGCACGAAGGGTCGTACGGCGTGGCACGTCGCACTTTCCTACCGCCGAACGGAGGGCGTGGAGGCCCCGTTTCGGGGAAGTTCCCCCGCAGGAGGCGCGTGATCAGGTAGGGGACCCCGCCGCACTCACCCGAAAGAGTTGGTCCCAACGGGTGGAGCGAGGTCGACCGGGAGCACGTAGGCTCGCTTCACAGGATTGTTGTCGTTGCTCGTCGTCGAATTTGCCAGGAGTGACCGTGATTCCCGGTGGTGGTCAGCCGAACATGCAGGAGCTGCTCCAGCAGGCCCAGAAGATGCAGCAGGACCTCGCGCAGGCGCAGGAGGAGCTGGCTGCGACCGAGGTCGAGGGCCAGTCCGGCGGAGGCCTCGTGAAGGCCACCGTCAACGGGTCCGGCGAACTGAAGGGCCTGGTCATCGACCCGAAGGCCGTCGACCCCGAGGACACGGAGACGCTCGCCGACCTGGTCCTCGCGGCCGTGCAGGCGGCGAACGACAACGCGCACCAGCTCCAGCAGCAGAAGCTCGGGCCGCTGGCGCAGGGCCTCGGCGGAATGCCCGGCATGCCGTTCTGACGGCGCCGGCCCGGCGCCCCGGCGGGGGAGCGCCGCGCTCCGGGCACCCCCGGACGGCGTTCCCCGCCGCCGTTTCTGACGTCGGCTTTACGAGGGCTTCGCGAGTGTGGACCCCGTCCGGCGGGGCGGCCGGCCGCGGCGCCGGTCGGCGGGACCGCGCGGGAACAGCGGGACCGCGCAACCGCGGGGCGCCCAGAACGGCGGCAGGAACCGCAGGACACCAGGAACCGCAGGACAGCAGGGACCGCAGAACCAGCAGGACAGCAGAACCCGCAGCACAGCAGAACCTCGGGACCTCGGGACCGCAGGAGACGAAGGAAGGCACCCGTTGTACGAAGGCGTGGTTCAGGACCTCATCGACGAGCTGGGCAGGCTGCCGGGCGTCGGTCCCAAGAGCGCGCAGCGGATCGCCTTCCACATCCTGCAGGCCGAGCCCACGGACGTGCGCCGCCTCGCCCATGCCCTCATCGAGGTCAAGGACAAGGTCAGGTTCTGCGCGGTGTGCGGCAATGTCGCGCAGGAGGAGCAGTGCGGGATCTGCCGGGACCCGCGCCGCGACCCCGCGGTCATCTGCGTCGTGGAGGAGCCGAAGGACGTCGTCGCGATCGAGCGCACCCGTGAGTTCCGCGGGAAGTACCACGTGCTCGGCGGTGCGATCAGCCCCATCGAGGGCGTCGGCCCCGACGACCTCAGGATCCGTGAACTGCTCGCCCGCCTCGCGGACGGTGCGGTGAACGAGCTGATCCTCGCGACCGACCCGAACCTGGAGGGCGAGGCGACAGCGACGTACCTCGCCCGCATGATCAAGCCGATGGGGCTGAAGGTCACCCGGCTGGCCAGTGGTCTCCCCGTGGGGGGCGACCTGGAATACGCCGACGAGGTCACGCTGGGGCGTGCCTTCGAGGGGAGACGACTTCTCGATGTCTGACGCAACTCTGCACGCTGTCCAACAGGACCCGGACGACTTCGCGGTCCAGATCGCCGACCAGATCGAGAGCTTCATCGTCGCGGTCACCGAGGTCGCCAAGGGCGACGAGCCGGACAGCGCCATCCCGTTCCTGCTGCTGGAGTTCTCCCAGCTGATGCTGGCCGGCGGCCGGCTCGGCGCGCACGAGGACATCCTCCCGGACGAGCGCTACGAGCCCGACCTGGGCCCGGAGCCCGACGTGGACGAGCTGCGGGAACGGTTCGCCGCGCTGCTCGAACCGATCGACGTGTACTCCGAGGTCTTCGACCCGTACGAGCCCCGCAAGGCGCCCGTCCCCTCGCGCATCTCGGACGACATCGCCGGCGTCGTCACGGACCTGCGGCACGGCATGGCGCACTACCGTGCGGGCCGCTTCACCGAGGCGCTGTGGTGGTGGCAGTTCTCGTACCTCACGAGCTGGGGCGGGGTCGCCTCCGCGACGCTGCGGGCCCTGCAGTCCCTGGTCTCGCACGTCCGCCTCAACCAGCCGCTGCCGGCCCTGGACGGCCTGGACACGGACGAGGACCTGAGCGCCGAGGACGACGCGCTCGCGGAGGAGGCCGGGCAGGTCATGGCCGAGGAGATCGCCGGGCCGCTGGGCGTGCGCGGCATCTGACCGGACAGCCGTTTCCCCGGCCCGCCCGCCGCCCGCCGCCATTTGCCCGGTTGCCCCGCTGCCCGGCTGCCCCGCCGTCCTGGCGTGGGCCGCGCGGAGGATCGGGGGCGGCGCGGGCGGCCGCTGCGCCAGCCGTCACCGCAGGCCGGGGGCCGCGGCGCCCGCCCGCGGGCGCTGTACCCCGGCGGCAGACACCGGCCGGGTCCGAACACCCGCCAGAACGGATGACCGGGCGGCGCGCAGAACACATGGGCGGGCGGCGCGCAGAACAAACGGACGGGCGGCGCGCAGAACAAACGGACGGAACAAAGCGGGTAGGTCCTGTGAAGTGGATTACCTTCCGCGTGGCCCCCGCCATCGGGGGCATGGATCCATGCCGAGCAGCGCCGATGCCCCGGAACGCATGGCCCGTCCGGTCACTAAGTGAGCAGGTCGTCTCGCCATGTGATATGTCCGGAGTGTCGCGCACCTGCTCGATAGACTGAGCCGACCGACCAACGGAATGATCGAGGAGCGCACGTGGGCCTTGTCGTGCAGAAGTACGGAGGCTCCTCCGTAGCCGATGCCGAGGGCATCAAGCGGGTCGCCAAGCGGATCGTCGACGCCAAGAAGACCGGCCACCAGGTGGTCGTCGTGGTGTCTGCGATGGGCGACACGACGGACGAGTTGATCGATCTCGCCGGGCAGGTGTCACCCATCCCGTCCGGCCGGGAGTTCGACATGCTGCTGACCGCCGGAGAACGGATCTCCATGGCGCTGCTGGCGATGGCGATCAAAAACCTGGGCCACGAGGCGCAGTCGTTCACCGGCAGCCAGGCCGGCGTCATCACCGACTCCGTCCACAACAAGGCGCGGATCATCGATGTGACGCCCGGCCGTATCCGTACGGCGCTCGACGAGGGCAACATCGCGATCGTCGCGGGCTTCCAGGGCGTGTCCCAGGAGAAGAAGGACATCACCACGCTGGGCCGGGGCGGCAGCGACACCACGGCGGTCGCCCTCGCGGCGGCGCTGAACGCCGAGGTCTGCGAGATCTACACGGACGTCGACGGCGTGTTCACCGCCGACCCCCGCGTGGTCAAGAAGGCCCGGAAGATCGACCGGATCTCCTTCGAGGACATGCTGGAGCTCGCCAGCTCCGGCTCCAAGGTGCTGCTGCACCGCTGCGTCGAGTACGCGCGCCGATACAACATCCCGATCCACGTCCGTTCGTCCTTCTCCGGGCTCCAGGGCACATGGGTCAGCAACGATTCGCAAGGGGACCGCACGGTGGAGCAGGCCATCATCTCCGGTGTCGCCCACGACACCTCCGAGGCGAAGATCACGGTCGTCGGGGTCCCGGACAAGCCCGGCGAGGCCGCGAAGATCTTCCGCGCCATCGCCGACAACCAGATCAACATCGACATGGTCGTGCAGAACGTGTCCGCCGCCTCGACCGGCTTGACGGACATCTCCTTCACGCTGCCGAAGGCCGAGGGCCGCAAGGCCATCGACGCGCTGGAGAAGACCAGGAGCACCGTCGAGTTCGACTCCCTGCGCTACGACGACCAGATCGCCAAGATCTCGCTGGTCGGCGCCGGCATGAAGACCAACCCGGGCGTCACGGCCGGATTCTTCGAGGCGCTCTCCGACGCGGGCGTGAACATCGAGCTGATCTCGACCTCCGAGATCCGCATCTCGGTGGTCACGCGCGCCGACGAGGTCGACCAGGCCGTGCGCGCGGTGCACACCGCGTTCGGCCTCGACAGCGAGTCGGACGAGGCGGTCGTGTACGGAGGCACGGGCCGGTGACGTCCCGCAGAGGCAACCGCCGATGACCGGGCGGCCGACGACCGCGCGGCCCACGCTGGCGGTCGTCGGCGCGACCGGCTCCGTGGGCGCCGTGACGCTCCAGATCCTGTCCCAGCACGCGGACGTCTGGGGCGACATCAGGCTGCTCGCGTCCCGGCGCACCGAGGGCACCAAGCTCACCGTCCGGGGGGTCGAGACGGAGGTCGTCGCGCTCACCGAGGAGTCGCTGCGGGGCGTGGACGTCGCGGTGTTCCTTCTTCCGGACGACGTGTCGGCGCGGTGGGCGCCCGTCGCGGCGGCGGGCGGCACGGTCGTGGTGGACGGTTCGGCGGCGTTCCGGGACGACCCCGAGGTGCCGCTGGTGGTGCCCGAGGTCAACCCGCACGCGGTGCGCATGCGCCCCCGGGGCATCGTCGCGAGCCCCGGCTGCACGACGCTCTCGCTGATCGTGGCGATCGGGGCCCTGCACGCCGAGTTCGGCCTGCGCGAGCTGGTGGTGTCCTCGTACGAGGCGGTCAGCTCGATGGGGCAGGAGGGCGTCGCGGCACTGCGGGAGCAGATGTCGCTCGTCTCCCGCGGCAAGCTCGGCACCCACCCCGGCGACGTGCGGCGGGCGGTCGGCGACGCCACGGGCCCCTTCCCGGCGCCGCTCGCGCTCAACGTGGTGCCGTGGTCGGGCTCGCTGCGCGAGGACGGCTGGTCCTCCGAGGAGATGGGCGTCCGCGCGGAGACCCGGAAGGTCCTCGGCCTGCCCGACCTGCCGGTCACGGCGACCTGTGTCCGCGTCCCGGTCGTGACGGCCCACTCGGTGTCGCTCCACGCCCGCTTCGAGCAGGAGATCACCGTCGAGCGGGCGCACGAGACCCTGGCGACCGCGCCCGGCGTCGTCCTGTTCGACAACCCCGGAGCGGGCGACTTCCCGACGCCCGCGGATGTGGTCGGCACCGACCCCACGTGGATCGGCCGGGTCCGGCGGACCCTCGACGACCCGTGCGGTCTCGAGCTGTTCGCCTGCGGCGACAACCTCCGCAAGGGCGCCGCGCTCAACTGCGTGCAGATCGCCGAGGCGGTGGCCGCGGAGTACCGCGAGAGCTGAGCGGGACGCGGGGCCCGGGAGCCGCTGGGCGGCGCCGGGAGCCGTTGGGCGGCGCCGGGAGCCGCGGGAGGTGCCTCGGGCGCCGGGGGCCGCATGCGATGCCTCGGGCGGTTGCCGCGCCGGGCCGTGCCGTGTGCCGTGCCGGGTCGCCCGGCCGCCGGGCGCCGGGGGATTCCGGTGGCGAGGCCCGGCCGGTGGCGGGTTGATGCTCCGCCGCGGGGGCCGAGACTCCGTCCCCTTCGCTGCGGCCCCTCGCCCGCCGGCACACCCGCCCGCCTGCCCGGCGGGTGGTTCGACGGGGCCCCACCTGCGTGAACGCGGCCTGCTTCAGGGGCGCATGGGATCATTGCGGTCGAATCCGGCGGATCGCTTCCGGCCCCCGCGCGCGGCTCCGAACACAAGCGAAATCGCGTGCCCGACTTGTGAAGGCCGCGTGTGTAATCCGTTGGTCTGTACCCCTTGAACTGGGGCATCGTCGTGTCGGAGTATGCAGATCCGACTTTCTGCGCAAGCCCTGCAACCGCCGGTCTTCCCCGGGACGTCTACACCGTCACCCCTGTCGGGTGACCACCAGTACCGGGGCATTGGGGGAGAGCGGGGACGCATGGGTGCAAGTGGTGCATCGTCAGAAGCAACGGCATGCGCGTACAACCTTGCCGGGGGGCAGTGTGTCCAACAGGCGTGGCAGAGGTACTCGAATTTCCCGCGATCGGCCCGCTCAGGGGTGTGCCGACGCGCCCTGCCCGCAGGCCCAGGGCCGCGGCGGCCGGCGGCGGCATGCCGGTGATCGCGCCCGTGCCGGCGGCGGAGTCCAACGCCGTGTCGCCCATGCCCTCCGGGCCCGCCGCGCTCCCGCAGCAGACGGGCCGGGGACGGTCCCGTGCCGCGGCGCCGGGAGCCGCCGGAGTCCCGGTCGTACCGTCAGCAGCCGGCCGCACGGACGCGGGTGCTGACGAGACCATGGCTGTGGGCACCACCGTCGACCACCTCACAGAGACCTACCAGAAGCACTACCGCTCGCTGCTCGGACTGGCCGCGCTGCTCCTCGACGACACCGCGTCCTGCGAGGACGTCGTCCAGGAGGCGTTCATCCGGGTCCACTCGGCACGCAGCCGCGTGCGGGAGCCCGAGAAGACGCTCGCGTACCTGCGGCAGACCGTCGTCAACCTTTCGCGCTCGGCCCTGCGCCGGCGCATCCTCGGCCTCAAGCTCCTGTCGAAGCCGATGCCCGACATGGCCAGCGCCGAGGAGGGCGCGTACGACCAGTTGGAGCGCGACGCGCTCATCAAGGCGATGCGCGGACTGCAGCGCCGTCAGCGCGAAGTGCTCGTCCTGCGATACTTCGCGGACATGACCGAGGCTCAGGTGGCGGAGACGCTCGGGATCTCCCTGGGGTCCGTGAAGGCATACGGCTCCCGCGGGATCGCGGCGCTCAGGGTGGCCATGGAGGCCACGGCATGACAGTCCGGGCGGGAACGGGCTACGGACCGGCGGCAGCGATGCGGCGCCGGACGAAGCGACTGGAAACGGGACAGTGAACAAGGGGCCGGAGAACGAGCCGAAGACCGGGGCCGCCCCGGGCGCCGACGACGCCGGGCAGGCCGGGAACACCGGCGTGGACAGCGGCAGCGGCAGCGGCGGCACGGAGGCGGCAGGCGACGGCGACGCCGCCCGCCGCGCCGGCGCACCGGCCGGCACCGGCGATCCGGCGG
>NZ_JAKGCV010000159.1 GCF_021556455.1 Streptomyces fuscigenes
CCCGTCGCCACACCCTGTCACCGCGATGTCACGGCGCACGAACGGGTAACGCGGCAGGGCCCCGGATCGTTCCCGGCACCCCTGTCGTCCCCACAGTCCCACATCCCGCCCTTCGCGGCGGGGGCGCGCTCACGCGGAACCCGTAGCGGCGGGCGAGGACCCCGACGGCGGCGAACCCGAACTTGGGACGGCTGCCCATGTGGGTCAGGCGCACCTCCTCCTCGCCCGAGAGCTGGAGGCGGGCGTGCTCGCGGGTCTCGCGGGTGAGTCCCACGCCGGAGTCGTCGATCATCACGGTGACGCCGTTGTGCGCCTGGACGAACCACACCTGCACGTCGGAGCCCGGCTCGGAGTGCCGGGCCGCGTTGTCCAGCAGCTCGGCCACGGCGAGGACGACCGGCTCCACCGCCTGGCTGACGACGCGGTACGCGGGGGCGCCCGTGATCTTGATGCGGTCGTAGTCGCGGATCTTGGAGACACCGCCGCGCACGACGTCGAGCAGCGGGGAGCTGCGCCGCTGCCGGCCGGGCCAGGAACCGGTCAGCACGTTGATGATCTGCGTGCGGCGCACGAGCTGGTTGCTCGCGTGGTCGATGGCGGTCGCGTCGGCGAGCACCCCGGGGTCGTCGTGGCGCTCCAGCATCGCGTCGATGGCGTTCGTGGTGTCGTTCAGCAGTCCCTGCATGGAGCGGGTGACCGTGGAGACGACGGCCTTCGCGCCCTCCTCGGCGCGGCCCGCGACCATGCCGGCCGCCTGCCGGATCTGCTGGAGCGCGTCCTCGCGCCGGTCGGCGAAGGCGCTGCCGCCCTCGGCCGTGGTGTGCAGCGGCGGCGGGAACTCGGGCTCGCGGCCCTCCCACAGGGCCTGGACCAGCGCCGGGACCTGACGCTCCACCAGGTGCCTGTCCTCCAGGTCGCGCAGGTCGAATTCGCGCCGGAGCGCGCGGCGGCGCTCCTCGACGGCCCGGTGCGCCTCCTCCGCGGCGCGGGCCCGCTCCTCGGCCGCGCGGGCGCGCGTGTCGGCACGGCGCACGGCCCTGCGCCCGCGCAGGGCCACCGCGGCGGTGACGACGAGGGCGACCGCGAGGACGGCGGCCAGGATCAACGACCAGGAGACCGAGTCCTGTGGGGGTGGGTTCATCAGATCCTCAAGCGGACGGTCGTCGGGGCAGGGGGAGTTCGGCTCCGCGGGCGGGCGGCACCTGCCTGTCAGGCGGCGCCCGGCGCGACGCGGGGCACGATCCCGCACGGTGGGGGGACGGGCACAGGCGGATGCTACAGACGAACAGCGGTGCTTCGAAGGCCGAAGGCAGCACTTCGAGCCGACGGCCCCTCCCGTCACGCACCGCACAAACATGCGTATTCATGCGCTTGCCGTGCGCTAACGGCACCGCCATCCCACCTCCGGCCTGGCCTGACGCACCGTCGGGGATAGATAGATCACATCGGCGAATCGGCCACGGGAATGTGCCAGTTGGCGGAAAAACGACGTGGCGTGAAATTGACGTCCGAGCGGGACGGCCTCTCCCGGCGTCCCGCCGGGCGGAACGGCAGGCGGCCGCGCGAGCCCGTGCCCCTCGTCAATCGGTGGTTGACCGCAGGGTGCCCCGGCCCCCGGGACCGCCGGGCCCCTCGCCCGTCCCGCCCGGAGGTCTCCGGAGCGGACCGGGCGGCCCGCCGTCCCGGTCGCCCGGCGGCCGCCCGTCCGCCAGGAGGAAGCCGAGGCCGAGCGTGCGCAGCAGCGCGACCAGCTCCTCGCCCGCGCCCACCACGACGGTCACGCAGCCGAGCCCGCGCGCGGTGAGCCGCAGCCTGGCCAGGACCTCGACGGCGGGCAGGCCGGCCGTCACCGCGCCGCCGAGCCGGATCTCCACCAGCGCCTCCCCGCCGGCCGCCCGTGCGGTCAGCTCGGCGCAGAGCCGGTCCGCGTCGCCCGCCGCGAGCGGGCCCGGCACGGACAGGACGATCCGACGGGTGTCTGTCACACGGGAAAGGACCGGGACCGCGACGGAAACTCATCGTGGCGCCGGTCCATGGGCGGCTCCCGCCCGGGCGCGGGCGGGAGCCGGACGGCGGACGACGGGCGCCAGGGGCCTCGGCGGAACGCGCGGCGCGGCAGCATCCGGACGGATCCGCGGCACGCGGACGGATCCGCCCTCAGGCGACCGGGAACGCCGAGGTGTCGATCTCGCAGCCGAAGGGCGCGGGCAGGCTCAGCTTCTCCCCGTACTCCCCCGCGAGCAGCGTCCGGTACGTGCCGCGTCGGTTCGCCGTACAGGGTGAAGGTGGGGCGGGCCGAGTGCCAGGAGTCGAGCAGCAGGTAGAGCGGCACGCCCCCGCCCGCGTAGCCGCCGGCCTTCGCGATGCGGTCGTGGTTGGCGTTCGACTCCGAGGTGATCTCGACGACGAGCTCGGCCCGGTCGGCGGCGACGGAGTTGCCCGGCACCGTGAGCTCCGCCCGCGGCGCCACGACCAGATCCGGAATGAAGAGCCCCTTCTTCCTGGGTACGGTGAGTCCCAGCGTCTGGTACACATCCCAGTGGTCCGGGATGACGGAGTAGAGCCTGCGCTGGACGATGCCCGCGATCAGGTTGTGCTCGTCGGACGGCGGTGGTGCCGCGGTGATGACCCCTTCAATGATCTCCACCGTCCAGCCCTGCGGGGCATGCGTGGCCTCGTAGCCGCGAACCAAGTCGTCCCAGCCGTCCCAGCCGTCCCCCTCAGGGGTAGCGGGCTCCGCAGCGCGTGCGCTCATGGCTGTCTCCGTCTCCCTCGCCGGTCGTCACCGAGTCCAGCACGCCGAACGGGACCGGCGCAGGTACGCCGATCCCGTTCACCCGGACGTGTCAGACGCATATGCCTGAGGCCCGAAACAGCAGCTCACAGCAGGGTCAGGCCAGGCGCTCCAGGACCACCGGGGTGCGCTCGTACGGCGTGCCGGGCGCGGCGACGTCGAAGGCGCCGCCGAGGGCCTCGACCGCGTACGCGAACTTCTCCGGCGTGTCCGTGTGCAGTGTCATGAGGGGCTCGCCCGCCGTGACCGCGTCGCCCGGCTTGGCGTGCAGCTCGACGCCCGCTCCGGCCTGCACCGGGTCCTCCTTGCGGGCGCGGCCCGCGCCCAGGCGCCAGGCGGCGACGCCGACGTCGTACGCGTCGAGGCGGGACAGCACGCCGGTGGCCGGCGCGGTGACGACGTGCGTCTCGCGGGCGGTGGGAAGGGGCGCGTCGGGGTCGCCGCCCTGCGCCGCGATCATGCGGCGCCACACGTCCATCGCGGCGCCGCTCGCGAGCGCCTTCTCCGGGTCGGCGTCCGGCAGGCCCGCCGCGGCGAGCATCTCCCGGGCCAGGGCGAGCGTCAGCTCGACCACGTCGGCCGGTCCCCCGCCCGCCAGGACCTCCACCGACTCGCGCACCTCCAGCGCGTTGCCGGCGGTCAGGCCGAGCGGCGTGGCCATGTCGGTGATCAGGGCGACGGTGCGCACGCCGTGGTCGGTGCCGAGGCCGACCATCGTCGACGCGAGCTCCCGCGCGTCCTCGACCGTCTTCATGAAGGCGCCCGAGCCGGCCTTCACGTCCAGGACGAGCGAGCCCGTCCCCTCCGCGATCTTCTTCGACATGATCGAGGAGGCGATCAGCGGGATCGCCTCGACCGTGCCGGTCACGTCCCGCAGCGCGTAGAGCTTCTTGTCCGCGGGGGCGAGGCCGTCGCCGGCGGCGCAGATGACCGCGCCGGTCGTGTCGAGGACGCGGAGCATCTCCTCGTTGCCGAGCGAGGCGCGCCAGCCGGGGATCGACTCCAGCTTGTCGAGCGTGCCGCCGGTGTGGCCGAGGCCCCGGCCGCTGAGCTGCGGCACGGCCGCGCCACACGCGGCGACCAGCGGCGCGAGCGGCAGGGTGATCTTGTCGCCGACGCCGCCGGTGGAGTGCTTGTCCGCGGTGGGCCGGGAGAGCGAGCCGAAGTCCATGCGCTCGCCGGAGGCGATCATCGCGGCGGTCCAGCGGGCGATCTCGGTCCGGTTCATCCCGTTCAGCAGGATCGCCATCGCCAGCGCGGACATCTGCTCGTCCGCCACGGTGCCGCGCGTGTACGCGTCGATGACCCAGTCGATCTGCTCCGGGGTCAGCTCGCCCTTGTCCCGCTTGGTGCGGATCACCGAGATGACGTCCATGTCGCTCATTTCTCGTTCGTGTCGTTCGGGGAGAGGCCGGCGTCCGGGGCCGCGTGGCCCGCGTCGGCGGCGGCCTTGAGGTGGTCGGGGCCGAACGCCTGCGGCAGCATCTCGTCCAGCGTGCGCAGTCCGGCCGGGGTCTCGAGGACGAGCGCGGGCCCGCCGAACTCGTACAGCAACTGACGGCACCGGCCGCACGGCACCAGCACCTGGCCGGCGCCGTCCACGCACGTGAAGTGCGTGAGGCGGCCGCCGCCCGAGAGCTGGAGCGCCGAGACGAGGCCGCACTCCGCGCACAGGCTGATGCCGTACGAGGCGTTCTCGACGTTGCATCCGGCGACCGTGCGGCCGTCGTCGACGAGGGCCGCCGCCCCGACCGGGTAGCGCGAGTAGGGCGCGTACGCGCGGGACATCGCCTCGCGCGCCGCCTCCCGCAGCGCCGCCCAGTCGGGCTCGGCGGTGCCTGTCACGAGCCCTGTCCCTTGCGGTACCTGAGGCCGTCCGCCTTCGGCATCCGCAGGCGCTGCGCCGACAGGGACAGCACCAGCAGGGTCACCACGTACGGCGTCGCGCCGACGAAGTCGTCCGGCACCGTGTCGGTCAGGAGATACCACACCAGGATCACCGCGGCCATGGCCCCGCTCGCGATCGCCTGGACCGTCGCCTTCTTGTACGCCTTCCATACGCCCAGCAGTACCAGGAGCACCACGAGGAGCAGGAGCAGCGCGTGCACAGTGTCGCCGCCGTTGCGCAGCTGGAGCGCGTCGGAGAAGCCGAACAGCCCGGCGCCCATGGCGAGACCGCCGGGCCGCCAGTTGCCGAAGATCATCGCGGCGAGACCGATGTAGCCGCGCCCGCCGGTCTGGCCCTCCAGGTAGAAGTGCGAGGAGACCATGGCGAGGAACGCGCCGCCGAAGCCGGCGAGGCCGCCGGAGATCGCGACGCCGATGTACTTGTACGAATAGACGTTGACGCCGAGCGACTCGGCGGCGACGGGGTTCTCGCCCACGGACCGCAGGCGCAGGCCGAAGGACGTGCGCCACAGCACCAGCCAGGTCGCGACGAACAGCGCGGCGGCGAGGATCGTCAGGATCGACAGGTTGGTGAAGATGCCGCCGACGATGCCCGCGAGGTCCGAGATCAGGAACCAGTGGTGGTTCGCGACCGAGTTCAGGCCGCTGGACAGCCCGGGCACGGTGAACTGCGGCAGGGAGTCGACGGGCGGCGACTGCTTGGGGTTGCCGCCCTTGTCGAGCGCGGTGCCGTGGTTGAAGAACAGCTTCGCCAGGTACTGGGTGACGCCCTGCGCCAGCAGGGTGATGGCCACACCGGAGACGATGTGGTCCACGCCGAAGGTGACCGTGACGACGGCGTGCAGCAGCCCGCCGAGAACACCGAACGCGATGCCGGCGAGGAGGCCCAGCCAGGGGCTCGACTGCCAGCCGACCCAGCCCGCGCCGAACGTGCCGAGGATCATCATGCCTTCGAGGCCGATGTTGACGATGCCCGCACGCTCGGACCACAGGCCGGCGAGGCCGGCCATGCCGATCGGCACGGCGAGGCCGAGCGCGGCGGCGATCTGGCCCTCGGAGTCCAGTTGCTGCGAGCCGGTGAGCACGCGGACGGCGGAGACGAGGACGAGGGCGAAGACGACGATCAGCAGGAGGCGGCCCGGGGAGAGCCTGCCGCGGCCCGCGGGCCGCCCGCCGGGCGCCGCCGGGGCGGCGGGCGGCGGAGTGGCGGCGGTGGTCGTGGTGGTCATCGCGCCACCTCCAGCTTCTCGTCGGTGGCTGCGGCCGCCTGAGCGGCGAGTTCGGCCCCCACGCGCTGCTGCTGGCGGCGCAGGCCGAAGCGGCGTACGAGCTCGTAGGCGATGACGACGCACAGGACGATGACGCCCTGGATGACGCCGAGGATCTCCTTGTCGTAGCCGATGAGTTCGAGGTGCCCGGTGGTGCGTTCCAGGTAGCCCCACAGGAGCGAGGCGATGGCGATGCCGACCGGGTTGTTGCGGCCGAGCAGCGCGATGGCGATGCCGGTGAAGCCGACGCCCAGCGGGAAGTCGTTGCTGAACGCGTGGCTGTCGTTGAGGAGGGTCGGCATGCCGACGAGGCCGGCGACGGCGCCCGAGATGACCATGCTGGTGACGACCATCTTCTTCACGCCGACGCCGCTGGCCTCCGCCGCGCTCTCGGACTGGCCGACGGTGCGCAGGTCGAAGCCGAAGCGGGTGCGGCCGAGGACGAACCAGTAGGCGATCCCGACCAGCACCGCGATGACGATGAAGCCCCACAGCTCGCCCGCGGGGCCCGCGTCGAAGGTGAAGAACCAGGACGACTTCGGCAGGTTCTTGGTGGAGACCAGCGTGCCCGCGTCGTCCAGCTGCCCGAGCTTTCCGGGTTGCAGCAGGTACGCGATGACGGCGGTCGCGATGGAGTTCAGCATGATCGTGGAGATGACCTCGCTGACCCCTCGCGAGGTCTTGAGGATGCCCGCGATGCCCGACCACATGGCGCCGACGACCATCGCGACCAGGATGATCACGACGATCTGGAGCGGCCCGGGCAGGTGCAGGGCGCCGCCGACGACCGCGGCGAAGAAGGCCGCGATGCGGTACTGGCCGTCGACACCGATGTTGAACAGGTTCATCCGGAAGCCGATGGCGACGGCGACACCGGCGAGGTAGTACGTCGTGGCCTTGTTCAGGATGTAGATCTGGCTGTCGCTGGCGGAGCCGTACGACAGCATGTCGTTGAACGCCTCGAAGGGGTTCTTGCCGGTCGCCAGGATGACCAGCGCGGTCACCACGAGTGCCGCGACGACGGCGAGGACGGGCGCCGCGAGTGCGAGGAGCAGCCGTTCCCTGTCGACGCGGGCGGTCAGCTTGTTCATGCGTCGTCGCCGCCTTCCGGTGCGGCCTGGGCGGGGATGCCCGGGGCCTCGTGGTCCAGGTGGCCGCTGGCCGCGCCGGTCATCGCGGAGCCCAGTTCCTCGGGCGTGATGGTGGCGGGGTCGGCGTCGGCGACCAGCCGGCCGCGGTACATCACCCGGAGGGTGTCGGACAGGCCGATCAGCTCGTCCAGGTCGGCGGAGATGAGCAGGACCGCCAGTCCTTCGTGGCGTGCCTGGCGGATCTGGTCCCAGATCTGGGCCTGCGCGCCGACGTCCACGCCACGCGTGGGGTGCGCGGCGATCAGCAGCTTGGGGTGGTGGCTCATCTCGCGGCCGACGATCAGCTTCTGCTGGTTGCCGCCGGACAGGGAGGCCGCGGTGACCTCGATGCCGGGCGTGCGGACGTCGTACTCCTCGATGATCCGCTCGGTGTCGAGCCGGGCCGCGCGGCCGTCGAGCAGGCCGCGCCGGGAGTTCGGGGTCTCGGTGACGTGCCCGAGGATGCGGTTCTCCCACAGGGGCGCCTCCAGCAGCAGGCCGTGCCGGTGCCGGTCCTCGGGGATGTAGCCGATGCCGCTCTCGCGGCGCTTGCGGGTCGGGGCGGTGGAGATGTCCTCGTCCGCCAGGACGATGCGGCCGGAGTCGGGCGTGCGCATGCCCATCACGGCCTCGACGAGCTCGGCCTGGCCGTTGCCCTCGACGCCCGCGATGCCGAGCACCTCGCCCTGGTGGATCGTGAAGTCGATGCCGTCGAGCACCTCGCGCACGACGCCGTCGGAGTCGGTCGCGGTCAGCCGCAGCCCGTTGACGGTGAGCGCGGGCGTGTCGGTGACCGTGGACTCGCGGGTCTCCGGGGAGGGCAGCTCGCTGCCGACCATCAGCTCGGCGAGCTGCCGGGAGGTGGTCGTGCGCGGGTCGGCGGTGCCCACCGTGGTGCCGCGCCGGATGACGGTGATCTCGTCGGCGACGGAGAGCACCTCGCCCAGCTTGTGCGAGATGAAGATGACGGTGAGGCCCTCGGACTTGAGTCCGCGCAGGTTGTCGAAGAGCGCGTCGACCTCCTGCGGGACCAGGACGGCCGTGGGCTCGTCGAGAATGAGCGTGCGGGCACCGCGGTAGAGGACCTTGAGGATCTCCACGCGCTGCCGGTCGGCGACGCCGAGCTCCTCGACGAGGACGTCGGGCCGGACGTTGAGGCCGTACGCGTCCGAGAGCTCCCGGATCTTCGCGCGGGCCCGGCCGCCGATGCCGTACAGCTTCTCGCTGCCGAGGGCGACGTTCTCCAGGACGGTGAGGTTGTCGGCGAGCATGAAGTGCTGGTGCACCATGCCGATGCCGCGGGCTATCGCGTCCGCGGGACTGCCGAGGGAGACGGCGGTGCCGTCGATGGTGATGGTGCCCTCGTCCGGCTTCTGCATGCCGTAGAGGATCTTCATCAGCGTCGACTTGCCGGCGCCGTTCTCACCGCACAGGGCGTGGACGGTGCCCTTGCGGACGGTGATGTCGATGTCGCTGTTCGCGACGACGCCGGGGAACCGCTTGGTGATGCCGCGGAGTTCGACCGCGGGTGCGGCGGCCCGTGCCGCGGCGGCGGGGGTCGGGGCGCCCGGGGTGCCGGGCGGGCCCTGGGGCGAGGGAGGGCTGGACGCGTTGATGGCGCACTCTCCTTGGAGGTAAGGAGGGGTGGGGAGGGGGTGCGTTCGATGGCGCCCCCAGACTACGGCCGGGGGGTGCCACCCTTGCGTCAACTCCCCACTACGCGCGTAGAGTTGACACTTCGTCAGGGCGGGTGCCGCGATGGTTCCGGCACCCGCCGGGCATGGCGCGGGCCCGGTGAAGGGGGTACGGACGCCCTTCACCGGGCCCGCGGAAGTCACCGGCGGGCGGGGCACGCGAGGTGCGGCCCGCGCCGCCGGGGTCAGCGGGTCACGGGGTCGTCTTGACCTTGACCTTGCCGTCGACGATCTTCTGCTGCGCGGCGTCGATCTTCGCCTTGATGTCGTCGATGTAGCCGCCGCTGGTGGTCAGCGAGACACCGTTCTTCGCCAGCGAGTAGGTGTTCGTGCCCGTCAGCGGCTTCTTGTCGTGGATCGACTTCACCAGGTCGAAGACGCCGACGTCGACGTTCTTGACGACCGAGGTCAGGATCGACGTCTTGTACTGCGCCAGGGAGGCCTGCTGGTACTGGTCGGAGTCGACGCCGATCGCCCAGGCGCCCTTCTTGCCGTGGACGGCCTCGATCGAGCCGGAGCCGGAGGAGCCGGCCGCCGCGAAGATCACGTCAGCGCCCTTGTCGAGCATGCCCTGCGCCGCCGCCTGGCCCTTGTCGGGGCTCGCGAAACCGGAGGTGTCGGAGCCGTGCGACAGGTACTGCACGTCGACCTTGATCTTCGGGTTCGTGTCGTGCACGCCCTGCTCGTAGCCGGCCTGGAACTTCTTGATCAGCGGAACGTCCACGCCGCCGATGAAGCCGACCTGGTTCGTCTTCGTCTTCAGGGCCGCGGCGACACCGCCGAGGTAGGAGCTCTGCTCCTCGGTGAAGACGATGCTGTCGACGTTCTTCGCGTCGACGGACGAGTCCACGATGCCGAAGGTCGTGTTCGGGTACTTCTGCGCGGCCTCCTTCATGGAGTTCGCGTAGGCGTAGCCGATGCCGACGACCGGGTTGTAGCCGGCCTCGGCGAGCTGCGAGAGGCGGTCGAGGCGGTCGGCCTCGGTGTCCGTCGTCTTCGCGGTCAGTTCCTTCACCGACCCGCCGAACTGCTTCTCGGCCTTGTCGATGCCGCGCGCGGCGGAGTCGTTGAAGGAGTGGTCTCCACGGCCGCCGACGTCATAGGCCACACCGACCTTGACGCCGCCCGCCTTGGCCGAGCCGCTCGACGAATCGTCCTGGGCCTTCTGTTCCGACGTGCTGCCGCAGGCGGCGAGAGACAGCGCGAGCGCGGCGGAGGCTATCCCCGACGCGGCGACCTTGGTTACCCGGCGCAAGAGGGTGGTCCCTTCAAACTGACCGAAGCGCCTCTTCCGGCGCTGGTTTCGCCGCGATCGTAACGCGCGTAGATGTCAGATAAAGGCCCCTACGTAAGCTGTTATCGGATCGTCGCGAACGGCAGGTGTCCAGTTCGATTACAGCCGGTTGCCGTCGATCAACGCGGCGGCCGTGAAGAGTTCCACGCCCACCGCGATGGCCCGCTCGTCGACGTCGAAGTCGCCCCGGTGGAGGTCGTAGCGCGCGCCCTCGCCGGGCGGCCGGACGCCCAGGCGCGCCATGGCGCCCGGGACCTCCTCCAGGTACCAGGAGAAGTCCTCCCCGCCGAGGCTCTGCTCGGTGTCCTCGACCGCGTCCGCGCCGCGCCGCACCGCGTGCGCCGCGCGCAGCAGTTCGGCCATGGCGGCGTCGTTGACGACCGGCGGTACGCCCCGGACGTAGGTGATCTCGGTCTTCGCGTGGTGCAGGGCGGCGACCTCGTCGACGGCGGCGTGCACCAGGTCGGGCGCGTCGTGCCAGGAGGCGAGGTCGAGGCAGCGCACGGTGCCGGACAGCTCCGCGTGCTGCGGGATGACGTTGGCGGCGTGGCCGGAGGCGATCCGGCCCCAGGTGAGCACGAGCCCGGAGCGGGTGTCGACGCGGCGGGCGAGCAGCGCCGGCACCTCGGTGGCCACCTTCGCGGCCGCCGTGACGAGGTCGGTCGTCAGGTGCGGGCGGGCGGTGTGGCCGCCGGGGCCGTCGAGCGCGATCTCCAGCCGGTCGCAGGCGGAAGTGATGGGGCCGACGCGCAGGCCGATGCGGCCGGCGTCGACCTTCGGGTCGCAGTGCACGGCGAGCATGCGGCCCACTCCCTCCAGCACGCCGGACTCGATCGCCTCGGGGGCGCCGCCGGGCAGGACCTCCTCGGCCGGCTGGAAGATCAGCCGCACGGCGTGCGGCAGCAGCCCCTGGCCGTGCAGATCGGCGAGGACGAGACCCGCGCCGAGCACGACCGCCGTGTGCACGTCGTGGCCGCAGGCGTGCGCGCGGTCGGGCACGGTCGAGCGGTACGGCACGGTCGTCTTGGTGTCGGGGATGGGCAGCGCGTCGATGTCGGCGCGCAGCGCCAGCATGGGGCGCCCGGGGTCCGGGGTGCCGATGTCGCACATGAGGCCCGTGCCCATGGACAGCACACGCGGTCTGAGACCGGCCGCTTCCAGCCGCCTTTTGATGGCACCCGTCGTGCGCACTTCCTGGTGTCCCAGCTCCGGGTGCATGTGCAGGTCGCGCCGGAAGGCGATCAGCTCGGCGCGGAGCGCGTCGGGCAGCCTGCCCGGAAGTGCGGCTTCGCCGGGCAGCTCGGCGTCGGACTCGTGCGACATCGTCTGGCTCACCTGTTGAAGGGTAGGCCCCCGAAGCGATCTCTCACCCACCGTTCGGGCAAATTTCAGCCACAGGAGCGAAAACGGCGACCTCTCGGACGCTTGATCGCAGGCCATGGCGGGTATGACCGTTTCTTACGCTCGCGACACGCGCCCGCGTGCGCCTGCGCGCGAAGGGCCCCGGCCCGCACGGGCGGGTCCGGCCGGACGCGCGCGGGCGCCGGGGCCCTCCCCGCAGG
>NZ_JAKGCV010000015.1 GCF_021556455.1 Streptomyces fuscigenes
GCCAGGAGCCGCACGGGCCGGCGCCGGCGCGGGAGGCCGCGCCGGCGCCGGGCCCGGACGTCCAGCGGCCCCGGATGTCGGCGGCCCCGGATGTCAGCGGCCCAGGTACTCGGGCTTCCGCTTGGCGAGGAAGGCGTCCACCGCGATGGCGTGGTCCTCGGACGAGCCCGCCCGGGTCTGCAACGCGTCCTCCTTGTCCAGTGCCTCGTCCAGCGAGTGGTCGGTGGCGAAGGCGAGCGACTCCTTGATGGACGCGTACGCCACCGTCGGGCCCCCGGCCAGCGCCCGGGCGACCGCAGCCGCCTCACGGGCCAGGTCGGCCGCCGGGACCAGGCGGTTCACCAGGCCCAGGTCGTACGCCTCCTGCGCCTTGACCGTCCGGGGGAACAGCAGCAGATCGGTCGCGCGGCCCTGCCCGATCATGCGCGGCAGCGTCCACGACAGGCCCGAGTCCGCGCTCAGCGCCACACCGGCGAAGGACGTGTTGAAGCTGGCGGTGTCGGCGGCGACCCGGTAGTCCGCGGCCAGCGCGAAACCCATCCCCGCGCCCGCGGCCACGCCGTTCACGCCCGCCACCACGGGCTTGTGCATGGAGGTGATGGCCCGTGCGATCGGGTTGTAGTGCTCGCGCACCGTGCTCATCGTGTCGGTGGTGCCCCTGGACCGGTTCTCCGCGAGCAGGGCGGTGTGTTCCTTGAGGTCCTGGCCCACGCAGAAGGCGCGGTCGCCCGCCGCCGTCAGCAGCACCGCGCGCACCGCGCCGTCGCCGGCCGCGTCCCGCAGGGCGTCGCGCAGCGCCACCTTCGTGGCCACGTCCAGCGCGTTCATCGCCTCGGGCCGGTTGAGGGTGATCGTCGCGAGGCCGTCGCCCACCTCGTACAGCACGGTGTCCGCCATTGCATCGGGTCCCTTCGGGCTCGTTTTTCGCGCCCCGGTTTCTCGGAGGCGCGCACCAGCATGACGGACGGCGGGCCGGTGGGAGTGGGGCGGGAAGGCCCCGGACCGGTGCAGGGCCGCGCAGTATCGCAGGCGGATCGCCGAAATGGGCCGTTTTGCGTGAGCGCGTTGCGCAAGCGATGCCGTCCGATGTTGGTCATCGGGTCATGAGATGCGGGATAATGCGGAGGAAGCAATGTGTTCGATGCCGGTGACGCAGCGCCTGCCATGGGGCCGCCGGCTGCTACGAGCTGGTTTCAGGAAGGGGAACGAGCATGGCGGCCATGAAGCCGCGGACGGGCGACGGCCCGCTCGAGGTGACCAAGGAGGGGCGGGGCATCGTCATGCGTGTTCCGCTCGAAGGCGGCGGTCGGCTCGTGGTCGAGCTCACGCCGGACGAGGCGGACGCACTTGGCGACGCGCTGAAGAAGGTCGTCGGCTGAGCGGGACGCCCGACACCTTCCCACCCCGGCGCCATCGGTGCGGGGACGCCGGTGGGGGGTCACCTTTGAGGAACACCGCCGCTGCCCCGGTACGGACGACCACCATCCGTGCCGGGGCAGTGTGCTGCCCGGCCCGACCGCACCGGGCCCGGCTCGGCGGGCCGGGGCCGGGGCCGGTGCGGCCGGACGGTGGGATCGCGCTCGGCGGTGGGAATCCGCCCGGTGACTCCGTCGGAGCCCGGTCGGCGGGGCCGTCCACTGTGGACGCGGCCGTCGCGTGATCGCGTGATCGCGGGTTCGTCGGATGCCGACGGACGCAGGACGGGCCGGTGGACGGAGGACCGGCCGGTGGACGCAGGACCGGCCCACGGACGCAGGACCGGCCCACGGACGCAGGACCGGCCGGTGGCGCGCGGCCCCGCCGGGACGCGAGCGGAACGGGTCAGGCGCCCGCGGACGGCCCCCGGCGCACCGCGCACAGCAGCCCGTCCCCGACGGGCAGCAGCGAGGACACCAGCTCCTCGGTCTCCCGCACCGTGCGCAGCAGCTCCCGGAGCCTGAGCACCTCGGTCGGCTGGACCGCGGAGTCGACGGTGCGGCCGTGCGCGAAGACGCCCTCGAAGCAGACGAGGCCGCCCGGGCGCAGCAGGCGCAACGATTCGTCGAGGTAGTCCAGGCACTCCAGCCGGTCGCCGTCGCAGAAGACCATGTCGTAGCCGCCGTCCGCGAGGCGCGGCAGCACGTCGAGCGCCGCACCCGGGATGAAGCGCGCGCGGTTGCCGGTGAACCCGGCGGCGCGGAAGGCCTGCCGGGCGAACTGCTGCCGCTCCGGATCGACGTCGACGGTGGTCAGCACGCCGTCGGGCCGCATGCCGCGCAGCAGGTGGATGCCGGAGACGCCCGTCCCCGTGCCGATCTCGGCGACGGCCTTCGCGTCCGCCGTGGCGGCGAGCAGCCGCAGCGCGGAGCCGGTGCCTGGTGACACCGGGCGGAGTCCACTTTCCCTGGCCCGCTCCCGGGCCCAGCGAAGTGCCTCGTCCTCGGCGACAAAGGCGTCGGCGAACGCCCAGCTCGTCTGCCGGTTGGCGGTAATGACCCTCTCCTTGTCCCCCGGTGTCGGCGCAACCGTGACTGTATCCGCTGGGCTCGGGAACCTGCTGATGGGACCGGACGTTAAGAGGGAGTAAGCGCGTGGCGCGAGGAACGGCCACCCTGCGCGACGTCGGAGAGCGGGGCGGGACCCGGCTCCAAATTCACGTAAAGATTCTTATCCGGAGCTAACGGGCGAGGTGGCTATGGTAGGGGCTCTACTGGACACCACCAGAGCCGACAGGGGAGGTGCGGCCGCGACTGTGGATCTCTGGGATGCGCTCCGGCGCCTCCTCGGGTCGGCAGGTGAGCCGAAATCCGTGACCGACACTGCTGACCGTTCCCGCTCCACCGACCCCGCGGTCACCGCGACCTTCGCCACCGAGGCGGACTCGCCGACGTGGACTCCCCCCACCTGGGAGGAGATCGTCAGCACCCACAGTGCTCGTGTCTACCGCCTGGCCTACCGCCTCACGGGAAACCAGCACGACGCCGAGGACCTGACGCAGGAGGTCTTCGTCCGCGTCTTCCGTTCGCTGTCGACGTACACCCCCGGCACGTTCGAGGGCTGGCTCCACCGCATCACCACGAACCTCTTCCTCGACATGGTCCGCCGCAAGCAGCGCATCCGCTTCGACGCCCTCGGCGACGACGCGGCGGAGCGGCTCGCGAGCCGGGAGCCCTCCCCGCAACAGGCCTTCCACGACACCCACTTCGACGCGGACGTGCAGCAGGCGCTCGACACGCTCGCGCCCGAGTTCCGCGCGGCCGTCGTGCTGTGCGACATCGAGGGGCTGTCGTACGAGGAGATCGCGGCGACGCTCGGGGTCAAGCTCGGCACCGTGCGCAGCAGGATCCACCGCGGCCGCTCGCACCTGCGCAAGGCGCTCAAGCACCGTTCTCCCGAGGCACGGGCCGCCGAGCACCGCCCGTTCGTGGGCGTCGCCGGGGTCAGTGTGGCCGGGGAGGGCGGAACGGCGTGAGTGGCACGACCCCCACCCCCTCGGAGCACCACCTGGGGGACCGGCTCGCCGCCCTGGTGGACGGTGAGCTGGACCACGACGAGCGCGAGCGTGTCCTCGCGCACCTGGCGACCTGCGCCCGCTGCAAGGCCGAGGCCGACTGCCAGCGGCGGCTGAAGTCCTTCTTCGCCGAGGCGGCACCCCCGCCGCCGTCCGACGGGTTCCTCGCGCGCCTGCACAACCTGCCCGCGGGCGGGCCCCGGCGCGGGGACGACGACGATCCCCCGGGCCCCTTCGGCGGACGCTCCCCGGGGCACGAGCCCTTCGGCCACGGCGTGTTCGACGCGCCCGACGGCCGGGGCCCCCTCATGGACACCTTCGGCTACGCGGGCGCCCACGGCGCCTCGGTCTTCCCGGTCCACCGTGCGGGCCGCCCCGACGCGGACGGGTCGCCGTCGTAGTCGAGGCCCGTGCTGTCGTCCGTGACGCTGCCGCTGTTCCCGCCGCCGAAGCCGCCGCCCGCGGCCGGCGGCGGGTTGGACCCGCCGGACGGATCGATGATCGCCTCGATCTTCCAGTGCAGATTGAACTGCTCCGACAGCGCCTGCCTGAGCACGTCCTCGCTGCCGCTGCCCGCGAAGTTGTCCCGGGCGCCGGCGTTGATGAAGCCGATCTGGAGCGTCGTGCCGTCGAACCCCGCCACCTGCGCGTTCTGGCTGAGCAGGATCCAGGTGAAGCGGCGGCGGTTCTTGACGGCCTCCAGGATGTCCGGCCACATGTTCCGCACCTGGCTCGCGCCCGTGGCGGCGTCCATAGCGCCGCCACCGGCACCACCGGCACCACCCGCCGGAGCAGGGGACGACGGTGCGGGCGCGGGCGCGGGGGGTCCCTGCTGCGGAGACCCGCCCCCGGGCCTGCCGCCGCCCGCGGTGGGCCAGCCGCCGAGCCTGCGCGCCTCACCGCTCCCGCCGGCCACCGGCCCCTCGGGCGCGGACGGCGCGGGACCGGACGGCGCGGGACCGGAGGGCGCGGGACCGGACGGTGGGGACTCTGCGGACTGCGGCACTGCAGGAGCCTGGGCCGGCTGCGGGGCGTGCGCCGGTGGCGGCGCGTACTCGACGGCGGGAGCGGGGGGCCCGCCCTGTACGACGGCCGGACCCGGCGGCGTGTACTGCGCGGCGGCCAGGCCGGCGCCCGCGGCGGCGCCGCGCTCCAGGCGCTCCAGGCGCGTACGGATCGAGCTCTCGTCGTCGAAGGCGGCGGGCAGCAGCACGCGCGCGCAGATCAGCTCCAGCTGGAGGCGCGGCGAGGTCGCCCCGCGCATCTCCGTCAGCCCCGTGTTGACGAGGTCGGCGGCCCTGGACAGCTCGGCCCCGCCGAAGACGGACGCCTGCGCCTGCATGCGCTCGATGAGGTCCGCGGGCGCGTCCACCAGCCCCTTCTCGGCGGCGTCCGGTACGGCGGCGAGGATCACCAGGTCGCGCAGGCGCTCGAGGAGGTCGGCGACGAACCGGCGCGGATCGTTGCCTCCCTCGATCACCCGGTCCACCACCTCGAAGGCGGCGGCTCCGTCACCCGCCGCGAAGGCGTCCACGACGGAGTCGAGCAGCGACCCGTCGGTGTAGCCGAGCAGGCCCGTGGCCATGGCGTACGTCACACCGTCGTCGGCGGCGCCCGCGAGGAGCTGGTCCATCACGGACATGGAGTCACGCACGGATCCCGCGCCGGCCCGCACGACGAGCGGCAGCACGCCCTCGGCCACGGGGATCCCCTCCTGCCCGCAGACCTCGCCCAGGTAGTCGCGCAGGGTGCCGGGCGGCACGAGCCGGAAGGGGTAGTGGTGGGTGCGCGAGCGGATCGTGCCGATGACCTTCTCTGGCTCCGTCGTCGCGAAGATGAACTTCAGATGCTCCGGCGGCTCCTCGACGACCTTCAGCAGGGCGTTGAACCCCGCCGAGGTGACCATGTGCGCCTCGTCGATGATGTAGATCTTGTACCGGCTGCTCGCCGGGCCGAAGAACGCCTTCTCCCGCAGGTCACGGGCGTCGTCCACACCACCGTGGGAAGCCGCGTCGATCTCGATGACGTCGATGGACCCCGGCCCGTTGCGCGCGAGGTCGCGACAGGACTGGCACACGCCGCAGGGCGTCGGCGTCGGGCCCTGCTCACAGTTCAGACAGCGCGCGAGGATCCGCGCACTGGTGGTCTTGCCGCAGCCCCGAGGGCCGCTGAACAGGTACGCGTGGTTCACGCGGTTGTTGCGGAGGGCCTGCTGCAAGGGGTCGGTGACATGCTCCTGCCCGATGACCTCGGCGAAGGTCTCGGGGCGATAGCGGCGGTACAGCGCAAGCGACGACACACCTACGACGATATCCGCCCCCTACGACAACGCCCCTCACGCACCCGCCAGAGCCGACCTACCCTTGCTGCCTTCCGGCCCTGGGGGAGTTCAGTCAGATAGCGCCACGTGAGGGGCTGACCCACACAGTACCTGATCGGATGCCCCCTCAACGAGTTCGCGAGCACGGCCTCCGGTCTTGTATGGTTCGTCGCGGAGGATTCGCCTAGTGGCCTAGGGCGCACGCTTGGAAAGCGTGTTGGGGGCAACCCCTCACGAGTTCGAATCTCGTATCCTCCGCTCATGCTCTCACCGGGCATAGCGTCGAAGGCCCCCGCAGCTCGCTGCGGGGGCCTTCGACGTTCCCGCGTCGTCGCCGTCCCGTCCGCGGGCTCGGCAGAGTGGTCGAGGTCCTCCCCCGCATCGCTGTCCGCGTTCTCGGCCGCCTCCCGGAGGTGCCGGCGGGCCGGTGGACGACGTCCGCTCGGATCGCGCGCTTCCCGTGTCGATGGCAGGCCGTTGCCGGCTCGCGGAGTTCTCCGGAGGGCGCCGGTCCCGTACTTGTGGACGTCGCGCGATATGGCGTCGCCACGAGCGCCCGGAGTGTAGGACTGACTCACATGTCATCGACTCTTGGCGTGCCGCGACCCGACCCGGCCTCCTACATGTTGCGAGGTGCGGCCAGCGAAGCCGGCCGCACGTACAAACAGGAACTCCTCGACCTGCTGGACATCCGGGCGGGCCAGGTGGCGCTGGACGTCGGATGCGGGCCGGGTACCGATCTGCCGGCGCTGGCGGAACGTGTCGGTGACGCCGGCATCGTGATCGGCGTCGACCGGGACCGGGCCATGCTGGAGCGCGCCCGCGAGCGCACGGACGGACTGCGGGGGGTCGAACTGCGCGAAGGCGACGCGCACGACCTCCCCGTCGATCCGGGATCCGTGGACCGGGCCAAGGTCGACCGAGTGCTCATGCACGTCGCTGAACCCGCGGACGTTCTCGCGCAGCTTCGTCGCGCTACCCGGCCGGAAGCCCGTATCGGCCTCGCGGAGCCCGACTGGGACACCTTGATCGTCGACTCCGAAGATCTTGAGACCAGCCGCGCCTTCACCCGCTTCACCACTGAGGAAGTGGTCCGCAACGCCACCGTCGGACGCAGCCTCCCCCGGCTCGCCCAGCAGGCGGGCTTCCGCGTCGAGACGGTGCGCGCCATGGCACCGGTCTACCGTGACTTCCACGAGGCGGACCACACGTTGGGCCTGGGCCGCAACATGCAGCGAGCGATCAGCGGTGGTCACGTCGACCGGGACCGCGGCCGCCGCTGGATCGCCGGCCTCTCCGAGGGACCGGTCTACGCATCGTTCACCTTCATCAGCGTGATCTGCTCCCGCTGAGGCGGCAGATCTCGGGTGCCGTCCCTCGGGCCGCGACACCTGGAGACGCCGGCGGGACCTTTCACGAGGAGCCCCCGCCACGAGCGGCGGGGGCTCCTCTGCTCGCCACTCGTGGCGGGGGTCTCCTGACGTGCGTCCCGGTGCGGCGCCCCGCGCGGCGGCCCGGGCCTGTTCCGTCCGGCCGGCCGGCGCTGAGCGGCTTCGCGCGACGCCGTCCGACCGTGCCGCGAATTCCGCTCGGGCCGTCGAGCCGTGTGCGGGTGCCGGCCGGCCCCGGCGGGCTCGGGCGTGGTCAGCGGGCGTCGGCGAGGGCCGGGGTCCGGGCCGGCCAGACGTCGATCACGACCTGCTGCCGCGCCGGACTCACGGCCGCAGCGCGGCCTGCGTAGTTGCGGTCGACCTTGGCGGCCTCCGTCGCGTTCGGCTTGGCACTGGTGCAGGAGGTTCCGGGGCCGTGGCCGGACATCAGCTCCGAGCACGGCCCGGTGTAGTCGTCCGGCAGACCGAGGATGTGCCCGGTTTCGTGCGCGGCGATACGGGTCATGTCGTAGCCCTCGTCGACGGCTTCCTGCCCCAGTTGCACCTGGCCCTTGCGGCCACCCGGGACGATCGGCCCGAGCGTCGTCTGGGGCCAGCCGCTGGTCGCGACGTAGACGAAGTTGGCCGAGCTGGGCGAAGTCGCCGGCTGCAGGCGCACGTTGTGCAGCGCGGAGTTCCAGTTCTGCGCGCCTTGCGCGATCGCGCCCGCCCACTGGCCCGCCCGGCTGGCGTCGTAGGTCAGAGTGACCACCGCCGCGCTCGCCTGCGGTGCCGGGTGCGCCGAAGCAGTGACGGACGTGACGCCCAGCATGGCCGGGACCAGTGCCGCCACCGCTGCCATTCGCTTGATCATGAGACTCGTTCCCTCCCTGACGCCGGTTGCCTGCGAGCAACAAGAGCACCACGCCGCCGTCAGGTACCACAAGTACGCCTAGGAGGTGGGTAGTTGAGTGCACGGCTGCGTGATGACGGACATGTCCGTCGTGCGCAGGGAGCATCCCGCGGGAGTCCGCCGACCGCAGCCGTCTGCGGCACCCTCACGGGTGGAAGGAACGCTCCGGTTCGCCGGGCGGTTTCACTCCCCGGGCGCGGACGTGATCAGCACGGTGGTCTCTTCGCGCATCATCCGGAGGTCGCCGAGCTCGACGTCCACGGTGATCCCCGACTCCGACCGCGCGGGAGCACCCGGCGGTCCGGGAATCGGCGCCAGTTGCCCGGTGATCTCGGCGACCGGTGCCTGCGGAAGGGGACCGCACAGGCCCTCGGGATCCATGGGATCCCCGGTGACGAAGCGGCCGTCGGTCATGTCGTGGAGGGTTCCGTGCACGAGGCCGGACCGAGTGAGCAGGGCCTCCATCTCCGCGCGACTGCTGCGGAAGGCCACGGCCAGGGCGTACTGGCCTGGTCGCGGTGCGGCGTGCGTCAGGAAGTGCACGTCGGTCGCGTCCGGCGGCAGCCGGATTCCGGCGCCGTCGAGGGCGGCCTGCAGGGGCACGTCGCTTCCGGCGCAGGCCCGGTCGTCGCCGAACGGATGGCCCGCCCCGAAGGCGCCGAACATCCAGGCGCTCGTGAGGAGCGCGGCGAGTACGGGAACCGAGAAAACGGCCACCGGCCTGACCCATCGCGGCACCCGGCCGGCGTTCGGCGCGGAGCCCTCGTCCTCTTCGTGCATGCATCCCCCTGGAATCGCTCCGGAGGATAGCGGCTCGCCCACAGGCCTCCGGCGGGGGTCGAGATCGCGGCGGGCCCCGCCCGGCGGCATCCCCTCTACGGGTGCCTTCCGGTGACGCCTGCGCAGAGCGGGCGGCCGGGGACGTCCGGTCCGGTCCGTACGTCCTCGCTGCGGGCTGGCCGCAGGGTCGGAACGGGGCCGGTCAGCCCTTCCCGTCGCCCTCCGGCGGCCCGTCGGCCTCCGGTACACCGCCGCCCTCCGGCGTCCCGCCGGCCTCTTGCAGGCCGTCGGCCTCGGGTGGTCCGTCGGTCTCGGGTGCTCCGACACCCTCAGGTGCCGTCGCCACGGCGTCGAGGGCCCGGTGGAGGAGGGGGATGAGGTCCGCGGTCTCCGCCTGGTTGAGCTGGGTGTTGCCCAGCACCATGCGCGTGAGCAGGACGCCGGAGCAGATGGCGACCAGGAGCGCGGCGCGGCCGTCGCGGCCCTCGCCGGGGAGCGCGTCGGACAGGCGGCGCTGGTAGTCGCGCTCGATGCTGTTGCGCATGATCGCGGCCGCCTGCGGGTTCGCCGCCGAGCGCAGGGTGAGCAGGAGGCCGTCGCTGGCCGCCTGGTCCGGGGCGGTCAGCAGCGCCCGCGCGGCCTCGGCGTTCAGCTCGGGCGTCATCATCATCGACTTCTCGTACGCGAGGTCGACGACCTCCGCGAACAGGCCCTCCTTGGAGCCGAAGTACCGGCTGATCAAGCGGGTGTCGACGCCCGCCGCGCGGGCGATGTCGCGCACGCCCGCGCCGTCGTAGCCCCGGTCGGTGAACAGGCGCCGGGCCGCCTTGAGGATCGCCGCCCTGGTGGCCGCGGAGTCCCGGGGGCGCGTGGCGGCGCGGGGGGCGTGTTCTTCCTGGGGCATGCACCCAGGATACGGACGACCGGCGCCGGACCGCTTGCATGTCCACGATCGTGGACATACTGTTGTCCACAGGTGAGGACATCACTCCTCGCCCGGTGAGGCCATCTCCCTCGCCTCTTCTTTTCCATCCCTTACTCCCCTTGCTCACCTCATTCCTTCACGACCGCGAGGTTCCCTATGCCCATCCCCCAGCGCACTCTCGGCACGAACGGCCCGGTCGTCGGAGCCGTCGGTTTCGGCGCCATGAGCTTCGCCCGCCCCTACGGACAGACCGAGCGGGACGCCGCCGGCGGCGCGGGCGAGCTGCTCGACCGGGCCCTGGAAGCCGGGGTCACCCTCATCGACACCGCCGACATCTACGGCCCCAGCGAGGAGGTCATCGGCAAGGCCGTGGCCGGGCGGCGCGAGCGCCTGGTCCTCGCCACCAAGTTCGGCATCGTGCGCGGCATCAGCGCCGACGCCCCGCCGGTCATCAACGGCCGCCCCGAGTACGTGCGCGAGCGCGCCGAGCGCTCCCTCGCCCGACTGGGAACCGACCACATCGACCTCTACTACCAGCACCGCATCGACCCCGACGTCCCCATCGAGGAGACGATCGGCGCCATGGCCGAGCTGGTCGCCGAGGGCAAGGTCCGCCACCTGGGCCTCAGCGAGGCCGCCCCCGACACCATCCGGCGGGCGCACGCGGTCCACCCGATCGCCGCGCTGCAGATGGAGTGGTCCCTGTGGACCCGCGACATCGAGGCGGAGATCTTCCCGCTCTGCCGTGAACTGGGCATCGCCGTCGTGCCGTACAGCCCCCTCGGACGCGGGATGCTGACCGGCCGGATCACCTCGCGCGACGACCTGCCCGAGAACGACTACCGGCGCGGCATGCCCCGCTTCGCCCAGGAGGTCTTCGACGCCAACCTGGCCGCCGTCGAACTCGTCCGCGAGATCGCGACGGCGCACGAGGTCACCTCGGGGCAGGTCGCCCTGGCCTGGCTGCTGGCGAAGGCGCCCGACGTGGTGCCCATCCCCGGCACCCTGCGCCCCGAGCGGCTGGCCGAAAACGCCGGCGCCGCCGACGTCACCCTGACGGCGGACGAGATCGCGCGTCTGGACTCCACCTCCGCGCACGGTGCGCGCGAGAGCGAGCTGGGGCACAACTGGTCCGAGGGCGTCACGCCCGCCCGATCGGCCTGAGTCGCGGAGGGCGGCTCGGAAGGCCCGCGCCTGTACCGGTCCCCGATCCGCTGACGCCCTGCCCAGCCGCATCCGCCCGAGCCGCGGGACGCGGCTGGGCCCGCCGTCACCCAGCACCTCCCCGTCGCGCCGGCCGTTCTGGAGGATGACCGCGAAGTCGGAGGCCCCCTCTCGGAAGGCCGGGCGCGGCCTCGCCGACCCGAACCGGGTGGACGCCGCCGGTTCGGCTGCCGCGGGATTCGTGTCGGTTCCGGGGCGGCCAGTCCAGTGGGTGGACATCCACCCGAGCCACCGAGCGAGCCTCGCGGGGTCGTCAACTGCCGCCCACCAGGGTGTTGTTCAGCCGTCGTCCGCCCCTGCGGCCGCCTCGCCGAAAGCCGCATCGCTCCTTCTCTTGACAGTGCCTCAGGCCGGGTCGATTCTCCTGAGAGCGCTCTCAGCTCCCCCTGTCCCGGCTGCCGCTCCGAAGGTGCCGCTCCCGGTGACCCCCACGAGGTGAAGGAGTAAGGATGTCGTTCAGACGCAAGCGCGGGCACAGACGGCTTGCCGGGGGCCTGTTGGCCGTCGTCGCCGCCGCGGCCGTCGCGTTCGCCGGCTCGCCGGCCGCATCGGCTCAGGCGACGGGCACCGGCCAGGCACAACGGCTCGCCCCGTCCACCCGGACGGCCGGAGCAGACCACAAGGCCGGTGCCGCCCACGCGACCGCGGCCACGTCCGCGGGGGCTGCAGCAGCCAGTGCTGCCGGGGGCGCTGCCTCCCCCGGTGGCAGCCCCGGCGCGTCCTCGGCGCAGCGGACGTCGGCGGCACGGTCCGCCGCCGCACCGGCCGCCGTACCGGCGGCGCCCTCCGGGTTCACCACCACCTGGAGCGACGACTTCAACGGCGCCGCCAACACCGGCCTGGACACCGGGGCCTGGCGCTACGACGCCGGCGAGGGGTGGACCTTCGGCACCGGTGAGATCGAGACGATGACCAACAGCACGTCCAACGTCTACCAGGACGGCAACGGACATCTGGTGCTCAAGGCGCTGCACTCCGGCAGCGACCCCAACGCCGGCTGGACTTCCGGGCGCGTCGAGACGCAGGCCGACGGGTTCGGCGCGCAGCCCGGCGGCGTGGTCCGGATGCAGGCGTCCATCCAGCAGCCCAACGTCACCACCGCCAATGGCGCCGGCTACTGGCCCGCGTTCTGGATGCTCGGCTCGCCGCTGCGGGTGGGCGTGCCCTGGCCCGGTTCCGGCGAGGTCGACATCCTCGAGGACATCAACGGCCGCAGTTCCGTCTTCGGCACCCTGCACTGCGGTGTGAGCCCCGGCGGCCCCTGCAACGAGGGCAGCGGGGTCGGCAGCGGCGAACACGCCTGCTCCGGTTGCCAGACCGGCTATCACACCTACGCGGTGGAGGTCGACCGGTCCACCTCGCCCGAGCAGATCCGCTGGTACCTGGACGGCACCAACTACTTCACCCTGCGCTCCAACCAGGTCGACGCCACCGCCTGGGCCAACGCCGTCGACCACTCCTTCTACGTGATCTTCGACCTCGCGATCGGCGGCGCCTTCCCGGGGGCGTTCGGCGGCGGGCCCAACGCCGCGACCGTGTCCGGCGGGCAGATGAACATCGACTACGTCGCCGTCTACAACAAGGCGCCGGCCGGCAACGCGAACCTCGGCTCCAACATCGCCCAGGGCAAGCCGACCACCGCGTCGTCCTCGGAGAGCGCCGACTTCCCCGCTTCCAACGCCACCGACGGCAACATCACCACCCGCTGGTCCAGCGGCTTCTCCGACCCGCAGTGGCTCCAGGTCGACCTCGGCCAGTCCTACAACCTCTCCCACGCGACCCTGACATGGGAAGCAGCCGCCGCGTCGGCGTACCAGTTGCAGGTCTCCGACGACGGCAGCAACTGGAGAACCCTCTATACCAACAACAACAGTCCGGCCGACATCCAGGACACCGCGCTCAGCGGATCCGGCAGATACGTGCGCGTCTACGCCACCTCCAGAGCCTCCCAATGGGGCGACTCGCTCTATGAACTTGCCCTCTACGGCACTCCCTCCGGCGGGGGCAGCAACCCCGGCGGCGGCACGCTCCTGTCGCAGGGCAAGACGGCCACCGCCTCCTCCTCCGAGAACGCGAGCTTCGAGGCGTCGAACGCCGTCGACGGCAACGCCGGCACCCGCTGGTCGAGCGCCTTCTCCGACCCCCAGTGGCTTCAGGTCGACCTCGGCGCCACCCACACCCTCGACAAGGTGGCGCTGAACTGGGAGACCGCCTACGCCACCGGCTACCAGATCCAGACGTCGACCAACGGCACGTCGTGGACGACCGTCTACTCCACGACCAACGCAACCGGCGGCAACCAGACCATTCCCGTCTCCGGCTCCGGCCGGTACGTGCGCGTCAACTGCACGGCCCGCTCCACCCAGTACGGCGACTCGCTCTGGGAGTTCCAGGTATACGGATCCTGATCGATCGCGGGGCCCGGGAAGACCCCCGTCCAACCCGGGCCCCGCAGCTCTCTGTGCGGGCGATCTGCCTTGGATCCGCTGCTCCGCTGCCCACTGCTCCAGGCGCGTGGTCGCCATCAAGCCCGGTCGCCAGGGTCGCTCTCAGCACCTGGTGACCAGCTTGTCCGGCACAGGTGCGGCGTGCGCCGCCCAGCGACAGGTGGCGCTCCTCTTCCGGCGAGGTACGGCGGGCTTCCGTCGCCGCGGTCAGGCGCAGCGAACAAGCCCGGGGCCGCCGGCTCTGCCCGCCCCCTGTCGACAAGCTGCCCTGCCGCCCCCCTGCCCTGCCGCAACGACGCCCGGCTAGGCCAAGCCTCCCGGTATCCCTCCGGAACCCATGGGACGGGCAGGTGCCGTGGACCGCGCACTCGCCAGGCGCCGGGTGCCGATGACCGCCAGGGTCCCCGTGACGGCGAGCGCCGCTGCCAGTAGGGCGGCGCTGCCCAGAATCGTCGTCCCAGGCGCCTCCAGTCGCAGGAGCAGGGACAGCATGGCCGCTCGCAGGGCAACCACCACGACTCCCAGGGCCGCGAGCGCCAGGGCCGGTGCGGCGTCGCGCTCTCCGCGCCGGCCGGCGAGCAGGCAGGCCACACCGCCGAGTACGAACACCGCGCCCGCCGCCCACTGCGGGTCGGCACCCGTCGGCCACAGGGCCGTCACCCCGCCCATCGCCACACAGGCCGCCATGAGCGCCAGGCCCGCCGGGACGCCGGGAAGCCGCGCGGCCGGCGCGTCCCCATGGAAGCCGCCCAGGACGCACGCCACCGTGAGCCAGGCGAACACCGCGCCCGAGACCGTCAGCAGGGCGACGTCCGCCGCGCCGGACGTACCGGACGCGAGGGCCACGGTGTCGGGGACAGCCGCGAGCACCGCCAGCCACCGGGCTGCGCGCCGCCGGTCGCGCGCGAGCGCCCCGTACGCCGCGGTCCACAGCAGTGGAAGCGCCCAGAGCGCGGTCTCCCGGGCTCCGGAAGCCCACCCTTGGCCGGTGAAGCCGCTCACGAACATCGTGTGGGGGGCGGCCGAGCTCTGGGCCCAGGCCAGGGTCAGGACGCGTGCCGTCAGGGCCTGAGCCGCCAGGAGCAGCACGCCGCACACGGCGAACAGCCGGACCGCTCGGCCGAGCGCCGCGTAGACCGGTGGTGAGCCGGCGGCCCCCAGGCGCGCCCGGACCGCGAGGGCTGCGACGCTCGCGACCTCGCCCGCGGCGGGGCGCAGTTCGTCGAGGTCGGCCTCCGCGATCCCGTAGAGATACGTCTCGACCATCTCCTCCTCCCGCGCCTCGCGGTAGTAGGAGGGGAGGAACCGAAGGACGCGGCGGTAGCGCCGCTCCAGCAGCGGCATCGTGGCGGTGGCGGCAGCGGTCGCCTCGGCCCCGTCCGCGTGCATATCCGTACTCGTATGCGTATGCGTACTCGTATGCGTACGTCGATGCGTATGCGTGCTCGGATTCGAGCCCGTGGTCGTGCCCGTGCTCGAGCCCGTGCCTGAGCCCGTGCTCTCGTTTGAGCCCTTGGTCGTGCCCGTGGTTTCGTTCGAGTTCGTGTTCGCGCTGGTCCTTGGCCTCGTCATGCTGTGTCCCCCGTCGCATTCCGGGTCATGTCGTACCTCCTGCCGGGCGCACCGTGCCGGCGCGCCTGCCCGCCGCCATCCGCTCCCGTGCGGCGCGCGCCCCCGCGACCATCCGCTCGGCCTCGGCCGCGAGTACCGCGGCGCCTTCTTCCGTGAGCCGGTAGTAACGGCGGAGCCTGCCCTGCTGCACCTCCTCCCTGTCGAGCACTATGAGCCCGTCGCCGGACAGGCGATCGAGCACCCCGTACAGCGTGCCGACCCGCAACTGAACTTCTCCGCCCGAGAGTTCGTCGACCTCCTGGAGGATTCCGTAGCCGTGGCGCGGCTCGTCCGCGAGCGCGGTGAGCACGAAGAAGGCCGCCTGCGTCATGCCCCGCGTCGTCGTCATGCGTCTCACTATATCTTGCCTTCCGATATATCTCGCGGGAATCGAACCGATCCCCCATCGGACCCTGATACGCACGCGCGCCGCCCGTGCACCGTCGCGGCAGGACCGGCCGTCACCTCGGAGGCCGCGGGCCGTCACCTCGGAGGCCGCCGCCGCGCCCCCGTTCCCGGCCCGCGTTCCCGGCCCGCGCATGCCGCCCTGCGGTCCGCACCCGCCCCACGGCCGCGCCAGACGCCGCATCGTCCGACCGCCTGACGCCTACGCGTCGGCGCCCGGCCCACGTCCCGCACCCGCATCCGCACCCCGCCCCGGACCCGACTCCGGGCCCTCGCAACAGCCGCCCACTCCCGGCTCCGGCTCAGCCGCGGCCAGCTCCCGGCTCCGGCGGCTCCGGTCTCGCCGCAGCCGACCCTCCGTCCCCGGGCCAATGGCACGCCAAGCAGCGTCAAGCTTTGCCCTGCTCTCACCGCGCCGAGTGACGGCACCGTTGACATGCCTAGGACCACGTCTTAGCGTCCGCGAATGCTGAATACGGTGTGGCAGCAAGCGCGCGGCCTGACCAAGGACCAGCGCAACGCGTTCATCGCCGCCTATCTGGGCTGGACGATGGACGCCTTCGACTATTTCCTCGTCGTCCTCGTGTACAGCGAGATCGCGGACGAGTTCCACGTCTCGCTCACGGACATGGCCTTCCTGACCACCGTCACGCTGATCATGCGGCCGGTCGGGGCGTTCGTCTTCGGCCTGTGGGCCGACAAGCGGGGCAGACGAACTCCGCTGATGGTCGACGTGCTGTTCTACTCCGTCGTCGGTTTCGCCTGCGCCTTCGCGCCCAACTACGCGGTGCTGCTGGTCCTGCGGCTCCTCTACGGCATCGGCATGGGCGGCGAGTGGGGGCTCGGCGCCGCGCTCGCGCTGGAGAAGATCCCGGCGGAGAAGCGCGGGTTCTGGTCCGGCATGCTCCAGGGCGGCTACTCCTTCGGCTACCTGCTCGCCGCGCTCGCCTTCCTGTTCATCGAGCCGGTGTTCGGCTGGCGCGGCCTGTTCGCGTTCAGCCTGCTGCCCGCGCTGGTCGCCCTGTTCGTACGGAGCAGGGTCGGCGAGAGCGAGGCCTGGCAGGCCTCCGCCAAGGCCAACAGCACCCCGGCGCGGAAGATCTTCCGGAACCCCGTGGTGCTGAAGCGGTTCGTCTACCTCGTGCTGCTGATGACCGCGTTCAACCTCATGTCGCACGGCACCCAGGACGTGTACCCGACCTTCATCAAGAAGGGCCTCGGGATGACACCGACGACCGCCATCTGGATCGCCGTTGTCTACAACGTCGGAGCGATGATCGGCGGCCCGCTGCTCGGCGCGTACTCCGAGCGGTTCGGGCGGCGCCGGATGATCGTGATCGCGGGCATCGCGGCGCTGCCGATCGTCCCGTTCTTCGCCCTCTCCCGCATCGCGGGCCTGCTGGCACTGAGTTCGTTCCTCATGCAGGTGTGCGTGCAGGGTGCCTGGGGCGTCATCCCCGCGCACCTCAACGAGCTCAGCCCGGACGCCATCCGGGGCTTCTACCCCGGCGTGACCTACCAGTTGGGCAACTGCATCGCCGCCCTGAACCTGCCGCTCCAGGAGTCGCTCGCCAGTCACTACAGCTACCAGACGGCGCTGATGGTGACGGTGATACCGACGCTCGTGCTGATGGTGGTCCTGACCGCGCTCGGCAAGGAGGCCCGGGGACGGCGCTTCGGCACGGACGACCCGCCGGACGTCGCACCGGCCACGCCGGCCGCGCCACCGACGGCGGGAGGCGCGCCCGCCGCCTCAACCTGACGGACCGCGGCAGGAACCGACGCGGGCCGGGCGGAAGCGGGCGTGTGCACGCCTCTTCCCCCCGGCCCTTTCCGGTGCCACCATGATCAGGCCATATGGACAGACGTTGTTCATGTCAGTGAATTTCAGTACGCCAGTGGTCGGAGGCTTCGGCGGTGTGCCGGGCAGCTGCGGCGGAGAGAACCGGAACGGTCCTCCGGACGCGGTGCCCACCGGCGCCGGGGACCCGGGCAGCGGCGCTCTGCTCCGGCACCGGACGCCGGGCGCGCGCACGGGCGGGCTGAGCCGACCGCCGGGAGCGAACCGGCGGCGTGAACTCCGGAGGTGGGCGCGGCCTCATGCACTACATCCAGAACCTTCCCGTCGAATCCGTCGGCTGGTCCGCGCTCATCGCGGCCGTCCCCCTCCTCACCGTGCTCGTCCTCCTCGGCGCGTTCCGCTGGAAGGCCCAGTGGGCGGGGCTCGCCGCGCTCGTCGTGTCCCTGGTGGTGGCGCTGTTCGCGTACGGCATGCCGGCGGCCATGACGTTCGACGCGGCCGGCTACGGCGCCGCCAACAGCGTCCTGACCGTCCTGTGGATCACCTTCAACGCGATCTGGATCTACAACCTGACCGTCGAGACGGGCCACTTCGCGGTGCTGCGCCGGGCGTTCGCCGCCATCAGCGACGACAAACGCATCCAGGCCATCGTGATCGCCTTCTCCTTCGGCGCCCTCATGGAGGCCCTGGCGGGGGGCGGTTCGCCGATCGCGATCTGCTCGGTCATGCTCATCGCCGCGGGCTTCCCGCCGCTGAAGGCCGCCGTCATCGCGCTGCTCGCGGACACCGCACCCGTCGCCTTCGGGGGCATGGGCAATCCGATCACCATCCTCGGCACGGTCACCCATCTGAACGCGGACGACTTCGGCGCCATGACCGGCCGCCAGGCGCCCATTCTGGCGTTCTTCGTCCCGTTCCTGCTGGTCGCCATCGCGGACGGACCGCGCGCCATCAAGCAGGTCTGGCCCGCCGCACTGACCGCGGGCGCCACCTTCTGCGGCACGCAGTTCGCGCTGGCGAACTACTGGGACTACAAGCTCTGCGACATCTTCGCGGCCATCGTCTCGGCGGGCGCAGTCGTGGCACTCAACCGCGTGTGGCAGCCGGCCGGCACCGGCCTCCCGCCCCGCGCCCCCGGCACGCCCCCGGTGATCGCCGGCGGCGCGGTGGACCACGACCCGGTCGCCGAGCGGCGCGCGGGCCGGCCCGAGGGCGGGGACTCGCGGCGGGACGTGTACGTGGCGTTCGCCCCGTACCTGATCGTCGTGGTGCTGTTCTCGCTCGCGCAGATCGGGCCGATCAAGACGTGGCTCGCACAGGGTACGGCGAGCTTCCAGTGGCCCGGGCTCGCCCACATCACGACGAGCGGCGGCGCCCCCGTGGCGACGGTGTTCTCCGTGCCCTGGGCGTCGACGGCGGGCACGCTGCTGTTCGTCTCCGGCGTGGCTGACGACGCTCGTCCTGCGGTTGAGCCCCCTGAAGGCGCTCCGCGTGTACGGAGCGACCATCGCCCAGTTCGGCTGGGCGATCTTCACGGTGCTGTGCGTGTTCGCGCTGTCGTACGTGATGAACCTGTCCGGCCAGATCACCACGCTCGGCATCTGGCTGGCGCAGACGGGCGCCGTGTTCGCGTTCCTCTCCCCGCTCGTCGGCTGGTTCGGGGTGGCGGTGACGGGTACGGACGCGGGCTCCGACGCGCTGTTCGGGGGTCTGCAGCTCACGGCCGCGCACCAGCTCCACGCCTCGCCGATCCTGTTCGGCGCGGCCAACACCACCGGCGGGGTGCTGGCGAAGATGATCTCGCCGCAGAACCTGGCGATCGGGACGGCGGCGGTCGGGGTGGTGGGTGCGGAGGGCACGCTGTTCCGGCGGGTCTTCGGCTGGAGCGTCGTGATGCTGCTGGGGCTCTGCCTGATCGTCTACCTCCAGTCGACCAGCGTCCTCGGCTGGATGGTCGTGGGCGGCTGAGCGGCAGTCCTCCGCAGCCCTGCCACACCCGCCCTTACCGGCACCCTTCGGCCGGTCGGCCCGGGCCGGTGCCGGAATCGCCCGTACGGGAGCGGTGGCTCTCCGGGACCCCGCCGCGTCAAGGCCCCGGCCGCCCGACCGCGGGCATGAGCGCACCGGTCTCCCAGGGCGTTTCCGGCGGACCCTCGGCCGAATGGGCGGGGCCTGTCACATCGCGTGCGGCCCGCGGGTCGCAGGGGTGAAGAACATGTTCGAGACCCCTGACACCGCGGGCGCGGCAGACGCCCGCGGTCGCACCGAAGGAGCGCACCATGGCCGACCAGCCCCGCGGCATCAAGACGATCATCTATCCCGTGCACGACATGACGAAGGCGAAGGACACGTTCCGCGCCCTGCTGGGCGGCACCGAGCCGTACATCGACGAGAGCTACTACGCGGCGTTCGACGCGGACGGCCAGGACGTCGGGCTCGACCCGAACGGGCACGACAAGGGCCTGACCGGTCCGACCGTCTTCTGGCACGTGCCCGACATCGCGGCCCGGCTGGAGGCACTGGCCGCCGCGGGCGCCGAGATCGTGCAGAAGCCGCAGGACGTGGGCGGCGGGAATCTGACGGCCACGGTCCGCGACGCGAACGGGAACGTCACCGGCCTCTTCCAGGTCGCCTCCGCACCCTCCGACGCGAGCTGACCCGTCGGTCCTCGGGTACGGACGGCCGGCCGGGCGGCCCCTCGCATACGGACCGGCCTGGCGCGAGGACCGGCTCCCCAGGGCGCCGACCCGCGCGGCGCGTACGGGCCTCAGCGTCCCAACTCGGTCCTGAGCTCCACGTAGAGGCCTTCCAGGCGGTCGGGATCGGCGAGCACGTCGATCCCGGCCACCCGGCCGTCGAGGCCGACGGTGAACGCGATGACGGCACGGGGCCGCCCGCCGGGCGCCCACGCGAGCCCGATCGTCCCGTCCAGCAGAGCGGGGAACGCGCCACGCGCCTGCCCCAGGAAGGACGTGGCCACGGCGGCAGCGCCACGGGTGGACGTGGCGCCCGTACGCAGGGCCGTCGCGTCGGCGCGCAGCACGACGTCCGGCGCGAGGACGGCGAGCAGCGCCTCGAAGTCGCCGTCACGCGCCGCCGTGAGGAAGGCCTCGACCACCGGCCGCTGCCGCGTGATGTCCGTTTCGGGCAGCGTGGAAGAGGCCCGTACCCGCCTTCTCGCACGGCTCGCGAGCTGGCGCGTGGCCGGCAGGCCGCGTTCCACGACCGGTGCGATGTCCTCGAACGGCACCCCGAACATGTCGTGCAGGACGAAGGCGAGGCGTTCCGCGGGCCCGAGCGTGTCGAGCACGACCAGCAGCGCCAGCCCCACCGAGTCGATCAGCAGGGCGTGCTCCTCCGGTCCCTGCTCCGCCGCGCTCCCGCCCCCGCCGAGGCCACCGCGGCTGCCGGCCGCAAGAGCCCCGGCGGTGTCCGGTGCGCCACCGGCGCGGCCCGGCTCCAGCCCGGTGTCCAGCGGCTCCTCCCGGCGATTCGCCCGTGCACGCAGCATGTTCAGGCAGATGCGTCCCACGACGGTGGTCAGCCATGCGTCGAGGTTCTCGATGTCCTCGTCGCCGTGCCGGGCGAGGCGGAGCCAGGCCTCCTGCACGGCGTCCTCTGCCTCCGCCGACGACCCGAGGATGCGGAAGGCGACCGCGGTCAGGCGCCGCCGCTGCCCTTCGAAGGACTCGGCCAGAGCGGCCTGAGCGGGTGTGTCGAACGGCCCCTCATCGTGTTCCACGTGAAACATCCTGGCAGGACGGCACCAGTGGTGCGAGCAACTCCAGTGCCTCCTCCCACCGGAACGCTCCCGTGCCACCCTCGGACCGCGGGGTGTTGGGCTCGTACGACCCGATGAGCACCCCCATCGACCGCAGCCGCTCCAGGCTCTGCCCGTACGCGGGATGCGCGGCCTGCGCGCTGTTGAGGCAGGGCAACGCCGCGATCGGGATGCCCATGCCGTACGCCTCGCAGAGGATGCCGACCGCAAGTGTGTCCGACAGACCCGCGGCCCACTTGTTGATGGTGTTGAACGTCGCGGGCGCCACCGCGATGGCGTCAGGCGGTGGCAGGGGACGCGGCTCCCCCGGCTTGCGCCAGGCGGACCGGATCGGATATCCCGTCTGCGCCTCGATCGCGGCCGCGTCGATGAAGCCGAGGCCCTGCGGGGTCGCGACGGCGCCGACGTCCCAGCCGCCCTGCTGGGCAGCGGAGATGAGCCGGCCCACCTCGCCCGCGTTCCCCGCCGCGCAGACGACCACGTAGAGGAAGGGTTTCCTCGCGGGTGCGTGGCCCCCGGCCGCTCGCGTGTCCATGCGCCCTGCTCCCCTCGGCTGAACCGCCCGCCCCTGAGGCCGGCGCGCCCGGTCAGCCTAGGGCGTGCAACCGCCGCCGACCGGGCCGCCGTCGGTGCCCGGCCGGCCGTCGCGGTGTGTCGTGGAAGACATCCGATGCCCGCGGGGTTCTATCGATCATGGCTACTTTGGGACTCATCGGAAGTGGATTCATCGGCGGGACGCTCGCCCGTCTCGCCGTCGACGGCGGCCTCGACGTCGTGCTCAGCAATTCGCGCGGGCCGGAGACCCTGGCGGACAAGGTCGCCGAGCTCGGCGCCCACGCCAGGGCGGCGACGCCGGCCGAGGCAGCGGCGGCCGGCGACTGGGTCGTCGTGACGATCCCGCTCAAGGCGTACACGTCACTGCCGCGCGAGCCGCTCGCCGGCAAGACCGTCATCGACACGAACAACTACTACCCGCAGCGCGACGGGCAGATCGAGGCCCTGGACGACGGCTCGACGACCAGCAGCGAACTGCTCCAGCAGTACCTCGGCGACTCGGCCCACGTCGTGAAGGCGTTCAACAACATCTTCTTCAAGCATCTCGGGGTCCTGGGCCGGCCGACGGGCGCGGCGGACCGCACCGCGCTGCCGATCGCCGGCGACGACGCCGACGCCAAGCGCCACGCCACCGAGCTGCTCGACATCCTCGGTTACGACGTGGTGGACGCCGGCCCGCTGGCCGAGGGCCGGTTCTACCAGCCGGGCACCCCGCCCTACGGTGCGCCCTACGCGCAAAACCCCGGCGCCTCGTTCGCGGAGCAGAAGGCCGGCCCGGCGCCGGCGGCCCGGATCCGCGAGTTCCTGGCCGAGGCGCGGGGCTGAGGCCCCGGCGGACCGGCCGCTTCGACTGCTTCGGACCGCCTCGGCGGGACGGAGCGGCCAGGCGGTCGGTCCGCGCCCTGCGGGAGGGAGCAGTGGCCGGTCGGAGCAGTGCGGACAGGGGCGCGCCGGCACGGTGTGGCTCCGCCCTTGGCGGCGTCGAGCAAGCCCCGCGGGTGTCCCTGCGGCCCGGTCAGTTCCCGGAGCCTCTGGCCGGTTCGCCCTCCGCCGGGCGCAGTCCGGACGTCCACTTCTCCTCGATGCGCCCGAACTTCCAGACGGCGATGGCGCCCAGCCAGGTCACGAAGAACAGCCCGACGATGACGAAGCCGACGATGTTCAGGTCCAGCCCGCCTACCCAGTCCCAGAAGCCGCCGTGCAGGCCCAGCTTGTCGGCGAGCAGGCCGAGCAGCTCGACGGTGCCGATGAGGACCGCGACCGCCACGGACAGTCCGGTGATGGTCAGGTTGTAGTAGACCTTGCGGACGGGCTTCGAGAAGGCCCATCCGTACGCGAAGTTCATGAACGAGCCGTCGATCGTGTCGAGCAGCGACATGCCGGCCGCGAACAGGACGGGCAGGCAGAGGATCGCGTACCAGGGCAGCCCGGAGGCCGCACCGGAGCCGGCGAGCACGAGCAGGGCGATCTCGGTGGCGGTGTCGAACCCGAGGCCGAACAGCAGGCCCAGCGGGTACATCTGCCAGGGCTTGGTGATGGACTTCATCACGCGGCCCAGCAGGCGGTTCATGAGCCCGCGCTTGTTGAGCTGCTCCTCCAGAGCGTCCTCGTCGAAGACCCCCGAGCGCATCTGGCGGAACACCTTCCAGATGCCCACGAGCAGCACGATGTTGATCGTTGCGATCAGGTAGAGGAACGCGCCGGAGACGCTGGTGCCGATGATGCCGGTGGTGTTGTGGAGACTGGAGTTGTCGTTCTGCACCGGCCCCGCGAGCGCCTTCATGCCGAGCGCCAGCAGGAACGCGAGCCCGAAGACGATGCTGGAGTGGCCGAGCGAGAACCAGAAGCCCACCGACAGCGGGCGCTTGCCCTCGCCCATGAGCTTGCGCGTGGTGTTGTCGATGGCGGCGATGTGGTCCGCGTCGAACGCGTGCCGCATGCCGAGGGTGTACGCGGTGACGCCGATGCCGATGCCGAACGACTTGGTGCCGATGCTGTAGTGCTCGGGAGCGACGATCGCGACGAGGGTGAACCATCCGATGACGTGCAGCGCCAGGATGAACGCGGCCATCCCGCCGAGGCGCGACCACTCCTTGCGGCTCATCGACGCGCGTATGCGGCGCGTACGTGAGCCGCCGCCCACGGTCGCGGGAGGGGCGGAGTCCGAGCTGGTGTACACGGTGGCGGACCTCATCTTTCGGGCACGGGTAAGCCATCTGCCTCCGCCACTTTGATGCCGTCCGCGCGTTGTTGCAAGATATTCGCAGAAAAAGGTCCTACCAACAGACAGCAAATCTGGCGGGCGGCCCTGCGCCGGACGCCACGACCCCGACCCCGACCCGGCCCCGGCCCCGGCCCCGGCCCCGGCCCCGGCCCCGGCCTCAGTTGATCCGTGCGGACGCCACGGCCCCCGGCCCCGGGTGCTCCGTTCGGACGTTCGGACGCCACGGCCCCGGCCCCGGCTGCTCCGCCGGGCACCGGGGCCCGGATCGGTCCGCCGCAGCGCCGCCCACCCCCGCTCACGGCACGCCGGAGATCACGTCCTCGGAGCCGGCACGCAACCGGGCGCCGATCCCCATCGCGCGGGCAGCGACGGGAAGCCCCCCGGTACCGGCACGGCGTACGGCGGCCGCGCGCCATCCGCGCGGGCATCCGTGCAGACATCCGTGAGAACCGTGCCGGATTCCTCGCCCGGCGCGGACGTGTCCGCGCCGACGGCGGACCCGGGCGCTCCCGCCTCCGCACCCTGCCTCTGTGACGGCAGCCGGATCCGCACCGCCGAGGTCCCGAGGCCCGTGGGGGCGGGGGGCAGCAGGCGCCGTTGCGGATGGTCCTCCAGCAGATCGGCCTCGGTGTAGCGGTGGCAGCCCTCGTGCCAGACGAGGATGCCGGAGAGCCAGTTCTCCAGTTCCTTCACGTATCCGGCGAGCGCGGCGCGCGCCGCGCCGTCCAGCTCGAAGTCGGCGCAGGTCACGGGCAGCTCGTGGGCCACCAGGTGCTGGAACTGGCGCATCCTGCCCCGCATGAGGTCACCGACGATGCGCAGGGCGGCCGGGTAGTCGCAGTCGAAGAAGTTCTGCACCACGAGGACGCCGTTGTGCACCTCGCCCTCGTACTGGATCTCCTTCTGGTACGAGAAGACGTCGTTGAGCAGGCACGCGTAGTCCTGCGCCGCGTTCTGCATCGCCAGCACGGTCCCGCTGTCCAGCACCTCCTGGGGGACGGTGTCGCCGAGGCCGATCCGGCACAGGCTCATCGTCAGGTCGGAGCCGAACGTCCTGCGCCGCATCTCGATGTAGTCGACCGGGTCGGGGACACGGTTCTGCGCCTGGTTGGCCAGTTCCCACACCCAGGCGTCGATCATGTCGTCCACCGCCTTGCGGAACGTCCGCCGCCCGGCGCCGTTCATCGACCCGGCCGTCCTGATCCACAGGTCGCCGAGGGCGCGTTCCAGAGCGTTCGCCGGGGGCGGTGGCGGCGCGAGGTCCAGCGGCATGAAGAGCCGGAGCCGCTCGTTGCACGCCTTCGCGCCCGCGACATCGCGAGTCGTCCCGTGGACGACGGGGTAGTAGTCGTCGCCGTACGTACCCCAGGCCAGCCAGTCCGAGGTCAGGTCGAGTTCCTCCGGCGCGGCGTCCGGGTGGATGCCCGCGGCGCACAGCGGCAGGTCGATGCGGCGCAGCCGCCGTTCGGACCAGACGTCGGAGTTCGGCACACCGGGCTGCGCGCGCAGCATGCCCATGCGATGGGCCCAGTCCACGACGTGCTCGCGCGAGGCGTCCAGATGCGGGCTCAGCGCCGGAGTGAACGGCATGTCGAGGTCCGGCACGATCGAGGGGCCCACCTCCTCGAAGAGCACGCGCGAATGGCTGCGCAACCGGGCGTCGCCCCCGGCTGTGAGCGTCTTCAGGAAGCTCGACGCGGCCGTGCCGAGCCCTGCGGGCGTCATGGAGAACCGGGCCCCGTACAGTCCGGCGAGTCCGCCGCCGGGCATCGGCGGCACGGCGTCCTGCGGCCCGCCGCCGTTCATGTAGCGGCTGGAGCGCATGTGCCACTCGTGGCCGCCGGACTGCCAGTCCTGGAGACCCTTGACGTAGGCGAGGGTGTCGGCGACGCCTTTGGGTGGAGTGCCGGTCTCCGCGAACAGGGGCCCGAGTTCGGTCAGGGCCGTGTTGTCGAACTGCTGCAGCCGCGACGTCAGCAGGTCGTTGACGGCGTCGGCCGCCTCCTGCGTGCCGCAGCCGAGGAAGGTCTCCAGCACCAGCACGCCGTTGCTGAGTTCGCCCTCCTCCTCCACCTCCCGCTGGTACGAGAACAGGTCGTTGCGCAGGTGGACCGCGTCGGAGAACGTGTCCCGCAGCACGTGCAGGGGGCGGGTACCGGCGAGTTCGGCGGGGATCTCGGCGCCCACCGCGTACTCCACGAGGCCGGCGGACCAGGGCGCGCCACCTACCTTGCGGCGCATCTCGATGTACTCGACCGGGTTCGCCACCCGGTCGGCGTCGATGTTCGACAGCTCCCAGAGCGACTCGTTGAGCAGGTTCTCCGTGCTCGTGGCGAACCGCCGCCGCCAGTCCAGTGACATGCTCGGGACCGTGCGGGCCCACAGGTCGGCGAGGCCGGCCTCCACCGGATTGACCGGCTCCGGGAAGCCGTCGGACAGGTCCATGGGCATGAAGGCGGGCAGCCGGTCCAGGTACGCCTTGCCGCCCTCGCGGTCCCGGTCTCGCTTGAACGCCTCCAGGAAGTGGTCGTCGAAGAAGAAGACCCACACGTACCAGTCGGTCACGAGGGAGAGCTCGGGGCCGTCGCAGTCGGGGTGCGTGTAGGCGCACAGCAGGCCGTAGTCGTGGGCCTCGAGGTCCTTCTCCTCCCAGATCCCTGAGCCCTCCAGCATCCCCATGGCACGGGCCCAGTGCCGCGTGTGCTCCCTCGCCTCCTCCAGGTGGGGATTGAGCCGGGCCGGATACGGCATGTAGAAATCCGGCAGTTCAAAAGGCTGTGTCACGGGCGCGCGGCCTTTCCGACGGTTCGGCGAGGAAAATCTGCTGCGCCGGAATGAGCCGTTCGGGGGATCCGGGGGCCGAGAGCCCCGGAAAACCGCAGAAGACCGCCCCCCTCCGAGCCACCCGGTCGGCTCAGCATTACCCCCGCCGGGTGTCCGCCACCCGCACCACAGAACAGTCATATGAGCACATCGGGGCTGTGGACAACTTTCTGCGGGCCGCGCCCGGCCGGGTGACGATGGCCGCATGAGCGACACCAGGCACACCCTCCGCATCGCGCAGAATCCCGAGGCCGACGAGTTGCTCGGCCGCAGCCCGCTGGCTGCCCTGGTCGGCATGCTGCTGGACCAGCAGATCCCCATGGAATGGGCGTTCACGGGCCCCTACACGCTCGCCGCCCGCATGGGCGCAGACGATCTGGACGCGCGGGAGATCGCCGCGTACGAGCCCGAGGCGTTCACCGACCTGTTCGCGCGGAAACCGGCCCTGCACCGGTATCCCTCGTCGATGGCCCGACGCGTGCAGCAGCTGTGCCAGTACCTGGTCGACACGTACGACGGGGACGTGACGGCCGTGTGGGAGGGGGCGTCGGACGGCAGGGACGCGCTGCGGCGGCTCAATGAACTGCCCGGCTTCGGGAAGCAGAAGGCGCAGATCTTCCTCGCGCTGCTCGGCAAGCGGCTCGGCGTGCGCCCCGCCGGGTGGCGCGAGGCCGCGGGGCACTACGGGGACGAGGGGTCCCACCGCTCTGCCGCCGACATCACCGGCCCCGAATCGCTCGCGCAGGTGCGCGCCTTCAAGCAGGAGGCGAAACGGGCCGCGAAGGCCGCGGCGCCGAAGAAGGAGACGCCGTGAGCAGGCGGAACACGCGAAAGGGGAGCGCTGTGAACGGGCGGAGCCCGCTCCGGGGAGGCCCCGTGGGCCGGCGCTGCATGCGACCTGGGGGCGCCAAGCCGGCCGCCGGGCACGGCTCACGCGAGGTGCGGGCGGCCGCCCACGGAGAAAGCGGCGGCCGCGGCGGGGCTGCCCCCTGCCCGCGCGGCCCGGCCCGTGCCGGTCCGCGCGCCGCTGCCCGCGCGGGCCCGGTGACTCCCGCGCACCGAAGATCGGCGTTGATCACCGCGATCATGGCGCTGCTGGTACTGGTGGCGTCGGCGCTGCCGGCCTCGGCCGCCTCGGGCTCCGGGGGCGCCACCGGCGATGCGGCGGGGGACGCGGCCCAGCTCTCCGGCCGGCTCGTGCGGGCGTCGACGGCCGGCGGGGCGATGCGGTTCCTCCGCGAGTTCCAGCGGATCGCCGGCACGTCGGGCGGCACGAGGGCCGCGGGCACCGAGGGGTTCGACAGGTCCGCCGCGTACGTGTACGGCAAGCTCAAGGCGGCCGGCTACCGCGTCTCGTACGAGCCCTTCACCTTCACCTACACCGGACCGGCCGCGCAGCGGCTGACGATCACCGATCCGGAGCGCCACCAGGTGCCGGTGAGCGCCGTGCGCTCCGCCAGGCCCACGCCGAAGGGCGGCGTCACGGCCAGGGTCGCCGCCACGCCCGAGGGGGCGAGGACGGGCTGCGCGGCCGGGGACTACGCGGCGGGCGGGCGCGACCACTACCGGGGCGCCGTCGTCCTGGCCGAACGCGGCGGATGCGACCTCTCCGTGAAGCAGCGGGCCGCCGCGGGGGCCGGAGCCGTCGCGCTCCTCGTCTACAACAACGTCGACGGGCCGCTGACCGCGTCCCTCGGCGACCCTTCGTCGGCGCGGATACCGGTCGGTGCGATGGCCCGGCGGGACGGGGAGAAGCTGGCGCGGGAGGCTGCCCGGGCCGGGCACGACGGCAGGCCCGCGGTCCGGGCCACGCTGGACGTGCGCGAGGTGAGCGGACGGCGCACCACGCGCAACGTGATCGCCGAGACGCCGGGCGGCGACGCGAAGCGCACGGTCATGCTGGGCGCGCATCTCGACTCGGTGCCCGCAGGCCCCGGCATCAACGACAACGGGTCCGGTTCCGCCGGGCTGCTCGACGTCGCGCTCGCGCTGGCGCACACCCATGCCCGTCTCGCGCACCGGGTGCGGTTCGCCTGGTGGTCCGCCGAGGAGTTCGGTCTGCTCGGCTCGCGGGACTACGTGGGCGGGCTCAGCGCCGCGCAACGACGGGACATAGCGCTGTACCTGAACTTCGACATGATCGCCTCGCCGAACCCGGCGGAACTGGTCTACGACGGCGACGGCTCGGACCCCGCCGGCACCGGGCCGGGCCCGACCGGCTCGGCGGCGCTGGAAAGGGGGATCACGAGCTACCTGGACCACAGGGGCGTTCCGCACCAGCCGACACAGTTCGACGCCCGCTCGGACTACGAGCCGTTCCTTCTCGCCGGAATACCCGCGGGCGGGGCCTTCACGGGAGCCGAGGGGATCAAAACCCGCGCCGAGGCCGCCCGGTACGGCGGCAGGGCGGGCGTCCCCTACGACCCCTGCTACCACCGGCGTTGCGACGACCTGTCGAACGTGGACACGAAGGCGCTGGACACCAACATCGACGTGGTGGCGAACGCGGTCGGCAGGTACGCACAGGACCTGAAGGGGGTGGTGGGCTGAGGGGCCGGGCTCCGGGGAGAGGGACGCAGAGGGCGGCTCAGGACAGAGAAAGGAGCGCTGGCAGAGGAACGCTGACAGAAGAATGCTGGGAGAGGAACGCCGAGGGAGCTGCGCCGAGGGGTGAGCGACCAGGTGGGGCGTGCTGGAAGGTTGAGCTGAGGGGTGATCAGCGCTTGGCGGACGTGCCGAACAGGGAGCGCGTGATCGCCGGCCCGACCGGGGCTCCGCCCGATCGGGCCAGGGAGGCGAAGACTGGGCTGCCCGGCGCCTCGCGCCCCGCGGGTGGCTCCTGGACTCGCCCGTCCCGATGCCGTGCGCCGTCGTCGGAGCGTTCGGCGTCCGTCCTCTCCGCCGCACGGGCCCCGTCGCGTCTCTGACCCCGCGCGGCCACCTCAGTGCCTTCGATCTCGTGGGCGGGATCGACCCCTTCGACGACGTGGGCGCGATCGACTTCGCGTGCGGCTCGTTTCGCGTTGTCCTCGGCCGTCCGCTGCTCCACCGTCAGTCCCTCGTCGGCGGACGTGCTCGCATCGCGGCCCGCGGCGCGGGTGTCCGTGGCGTGCGCGGCGTGCGGCGGTGGCTCGTGGACGGTTGCGTTCAGCGCGTCCTGCCCTGGCGGACTCATCCGGGACGTGCGCGTATGAAGCCGCGTCACGACGGCGGGCGTCAGAACGTCGTTCTCGCCGAGCACGGTCACGACGGCCTCGCCCGGGGCGAGCCCCGCGAGCACCGCTTCCAGGTCACGGGCAGGCGTGGGGAACGTGCGTACGGTCGCGCGCAGCGCCTCCGCGTCCTCGGCGGTAGCGGCGCGCATGGCGTGCTGCACGCGGTTTCCGAGCCGGGCCAGCACGTCCAGGGGCACGTCTCCGGCCGACCGTGTCACGAAGAAGACGCCCACCCCTTTGGAGCGCAGGGAACGCAGGGTCCGGGCGACCGACTCCAGGAAGGTCGCCGACGCGCCGCGGAAAACCAGGTCGGCGTCCCGACGAGCCGGGGCCGTTCACCGTCCTCGGACTCCGGCAGCCTGTGGAACAGGTCGGCCAGGAGCCACATGAGGATCGCCGGGAGCAGGTGCGGGTGGTTCCGTACGGCGCACGGTTCCAGCACGGCGACGACGCCCCGGCCTTCGGGGACGCGCAGCAGTTCCGCCGTGTCGAACCCGGGCGCGCCGAAGAAGTCCCCCGCGCCCTGCTGCTCCAGCGCGGCGAGAGAGCGCAGAAGGGCCCCGGCCGTGGCGGTCGAGATCCCGCCGAGGGTCCGGAGCTCGTCGCGTCCGCTTCGCGAGACGAGGAACGCGACGACGGCTCGCAGGTCGGCGAGGCCGACGAGTTCGACGCCCCTGGCATCGGCGTAGCGGAAGATCAGACCGAGCGCTTGGCCCTGGGCGCTGTCGAGGCCGAGGGCCCTGGCGAGCAGGACGGGTCCGAAGCTCGTGACCGTGGCCCGCACCGGGAGGCCGGAGCCCGCGCCGCCCAGCGCGAGGTACGCGGCGGGCGGGCCGGACGGGGGCCGGTTCCGGTCGATTTCCGCGATCCGCTCCCCGACCCCGCCGGCCGGCCCGTCCACCGAGCCTGCCGCACCCGACGCCTCCGACCCGCCCGACTGCGCCGGCCCGTCCACCGCCTCCGATTCGCCCGACACCGACGGCCCATCCGGCACCGACGGCTCGCCCGGCACCGACGGCTCACCCGACACCGCCGGCCCGGCCGCCTCACCCACCCCGCCTGCCGCGCCCGATCCGGTCGACGGGCTCGTTTCACAGGCCACGCCCGGCACAACCGATCCGCCCGACGGGCTCGTTTCACAGGCCACGCCCGGCACAGCCGATCCGCCCGACGGGCCCGTTTCTCCGGCCGCACCCGACCCGTCTGACACACCCGGTACGGGGATCCACGGCGGGCCGCCCTTCGGGCCCGCGAGGAACACGGGTACACCCCGGGCGGAGAGCTGTTCGGCCATCAGCTGGAGGGTTCTCGTCCTGCCGGTCCCGGGCGCACCCGCGACGAGACCGTGGCGGGTCAGTGCTCCGAGCGGCATGCGGACGGCCGTCTCGGCCCGGACCGTCCCGTCGCGGAGCAGCGCGCCGAGGTCGATGGCAGGGCCCACGAAGTCGTACGCCGTGGCGATCGTGGCTGCGGAAGTGTCCGAAAGGTTACCGGAGGGCGCAGTTCCGCTCATTCTTACTCCCTTTTCATCACGGGACGTCACCTTTGCACCCTGTCGAGCAGGCTGCGCCCGGACCCGCTCGCCCGGTAGGCTTTCCGTGTGATCTTCAAGCGCATCGGAAACGGGCGGCCGTACCCCGCTCACGGCCGGGAGTCAGTCCGGCAGTGGGCGGACGTCGCGCCGCGCCCGGTCCGCCTCGACCAGCTCGTGACCACCAAGGGCCAGCTGGATCTGGAGACGCTGCTCGCCGAGGACTCGACCTTCTACGGCGACCTGTTCGCGCACGTCGTGAAGTGGCAGGGCGACCTCTACCTGGAGGACGGGCTGCACCGGGCCGTGCGGGCCGCGCTCCAGCAGCGCCAGGTCCTGCACGCACGCGTGCTCGAACTCGAAACGGGCTGACGCCCGACCTCCGGTCAACCAGCAAGCTCCCCGGCGTCCCGCCACCGCGCATGCCCTGTCGGTACTCGGCTGCACCAGGGCCCGAACGTCCTCCCCGGCGGCTCGTGCGTCGCGTCGACCCGACTCACCCCTGCGGTTCGCGGCGGCCCCGGTTCGCGCCCGCAATTCACGTCGACCGGCCCATGCCCGCGGTTCGCATCGGCCCGGTGGGCCTCTGCAGCGGTTCGCGTCGGCACCGGTTGCGCGTGCCTGAGCCCGTACTCTCGGTTCGGGCCCGTGGGCTCAACACCTCAGCGGGCGCCTTCGGACTCGTTCAATACCCGGCTCCCGTGATGTCCCCCTGCCAGGTCCACTGGTCCTTTCGGGGGCAATCACCGCGCCGACCGAGCTATCCGTTGATCGTTTAGTAGGAATCACTCATGGCGCGCACTACGCTGCGCTCATGAGCATGCTCACTCCCCCTGGGCTCGGCGGGAAGTACCGCATCACGGGCGACAAGTACCCCCGCATGCACCGCCCCCGCCGCCGGAGCCGAACCGTCTTCGCGGTGGTCGCGGCCGTGGTCGTCCTCGGGCTCGTCGGCTGGGGGACCCAGCAGCTCATCCACGTGTTCTCGGGCGACGCGGACAAGGCCGTCGCGGCGAAGAAGCCGAACTGCAAACCCGCTACCCTCCCGGCGAAGACCCTGCCGAAGCCGGGTCAGATCACCGTCAACGTCTACAACGCGACGACGCGCAGCGGCCTCGCGCAGCAGACGGCGGACGCGCTGAAGAAGCGCGGCTTCGTCATCGGCAAGGTGGGCAACGCTCCGGCCGCATACGACAAGAAGGTGCCGGGGTCGGCCGTACTGCTGGGCGGGCAGGGTGCGTCCAACGGAACGTTCAGCGTGCTCGGCACCCAGCTGAAGGGCGCCACGCCGAAGACGGACAGCAGGACCGGTAAGGACGTCGACCTCATCATCGGCGGCGCCTTCCAGTCCCTGACGGTCCAGAAGGTCGCGGACACGCAGCTGGCCTCCCTCTCCCAGCCGACGCTCAAGCCCGGCTGCACGCAGAGCGGCACCCGGCACGCGACGAAGGCCGGCGACAAGACGGCTGCGGGCTCGGCCGCGAAGGGCTGATCCGGCCGCGTTCCCGCGGAGCCCGTCAGCCGGCCGAGCCGGCCGAGCCGGCAGGACCCGCTGGGTCGGTGGAGCATGCAAGATCCGCGGCGGCCGTGGAGCCTGAGGGCCGGGCCCGCCGCCGCCCCTGAGGCTCGCCGTCACTGGCACCGGCCGCCGATGAACTCCGCGATCACCGATGCCGGCCGTCCGTGAGGCTCACCGTCCGTCGAGAGCGAGCCGCCCGAAAGAGCCGCCCCGAAAGAGAGCCGCCGTACGAGAGGCGCGAAGGAGTCGGGGGCGTCAGCCGGAGGGGCCGTCAGCCGAAGGGGCCGTCAGCCGGAGGGGGACGTCAGCCGGAGGTGCCGTACAGCCGGTCGCCCGCGTCGCCGAGGCCCGGCACGATGTAGCCGTTCTCGTTGAGGCGCTCGTCCACCGCGGCGGCCACGACGGTGACCGGCGCGCCCGCGAGCTCGCGCTCCATCGTCTCGACACCCTCGGGCGCGGCCAGCAGCACGACGGCCGTGACGTCGTCGGCGCCCCGCTCGATCAGCTCCCTGATCGCGGCGACGAGCGTGCCGCCCGTGGCGAGCATGGGGTCGACCACGTAGACCTGCCGGCCGGAGAGGTCGGCCGGCAGCCGGTTCGCGTACGTCGACGCCTGGAGCGTCTCCTCGTCGCGAATCATCCCGATGAAGCCCACCTCGGCGCTCGGCAGCAGCCGGATCATGCCGTCGAGCATGCCGACGCCGGCGCGCAGGATCGGCACGATGAGGGGCCGGGGGTACGACAGCTTCACGCCGGTCGTCGTGGTGACGGGCGTCTCGATGTCGACCTGCTCGGTGCGCACGTCGCGCGTGGCCTCGTACGCGAGCAGGGTGACCAGCTCGTCGGCGAGGCGACGGAACGTGGCCGAGTCGGTGCGCCGGTCGCGCAGGGTGGTCAGCTTGTGCGCGACCAGTGGGTGGTCGACGACGTGAATCCGCATGTCGAAGAGGGTAACCGGAGGCCAATGCGCTACGCGCCGCAGCCGTCGGCCGGCAGCGCGGCGACGGCCCACACGAACCGGTGACCGAACCCTCATCACCGGAAGGGCGGGAGGCCAGGCAGCCAGGACATCGGGAGCCTGAAGGCGGGAAGGCCGGGGAGGCCGGGGAGGCCGGGGAGGCCGGGGAGGAGGGAAGTCCGGCGAACCGGGAGCGGGGTACTCGTGGAAGCCGTCGGCCCGGGCCCGCGAGAAGCCGGCGGCCGGGAACCGGGGGAGCCGGAGGTCGGGAACCGGGGGAAGCCGGTGGCGCGGAACCGCCGGCGGGAAGCAGGTGACGGAGACGCGGCTGCGGGAAGCCGGTGACAAGGGGCCGGCGGGGGCGTGGGATCGCGAGGCCCCGCGGGACACGAGTCACGCAGTCAGGGGGAAGCAATCGATGCCGCAAGCAGGAGACACCCAGGATCGCGACGACCATTTCTCCGGCACGAACCGGCCGCGACCGTGCGCCGATCCCGGCGCCGGCACCGGCACCGGCACCCGCCGCGGTACGGAACGGGCCCGTGCCGCAAGCCGTCGAACGGACCAGGATCCCGACGCGGGCCACAGCACGAAACAGAACCCCGGCGCGCGCCGCCCCAGGGAACAGAACCCCAGCACGCGCCGCCCCATGGAACAGGACGCCGACACGCGCCACCCCAGGGAGCAGGCCCCCGAGACGGACCGCCCCACGGAACAGAACCCCGACACGCGACACCGCACGGAGCGGGACGCCGCCCCACGCCGCCCCGCGGAAGAAGACCCCGACACCCGCCGTCGACCCGAACACCGGGCCGAACAGCCCGCCGGCCCGTCACCGGCGAGGGCGGCCGACGCCTCCCTGCCGGGCGAGCGGTGCCCGGCGCCCGTGGGCCCGGCGACATCCGAGCGCCCCGGCCCCGCGTCGCCGAGTGCGCCGGAGCCGGCCGAGGAGGCGGCGGACG
>NZ_JAKGCV010000160.1 GCF_021556455.1 Streptomyces fuscigenes
GACCCGGCGGCGGCCGCCGCCCCGCCCGCACCGCCGACCCCCTCGTACGCGCCCGGCTCCGGCGCCCCGACCCCGCCGCCCGCGCCGCCCGTGCCCCCGGCCGCCTCCGCCCCGGCGCCTGCGTCCGGGGGGAAGATCAACCTGGACAAGGGGCGCGTGAGCCTCCAGAAGAACCAGACCGTCTCGCTGGTCAAGGGCGGCCGCCCGCTGCTGTCCCGGGTCAAGATGGGCCTCGGCTGGGAACCCGCCTTCCGCGGCGCGGACATCGACCTCGACGCGTCCGTCATCGCCTACGGGCCGGACCGCAAGCACATCGACAGCTGCTACTTCGGCAAGCTGACCATCCTCGACGGTGCCGTCAAGCACTCCGGCGACAACCTCACCGGGGAGGGCGCGGGCGACGACGAGGCCATCGTCGTCGACCTCGGCCGCGTGCCCGCCGAGGCGACGGGCCTCGTCTTCACCGTCAACTCGTTCTCGGGGCAGAAGTTCACCGAGGTCGCCAAGGCGTACTGCCGGCTGATCGACGCCGCCACGGAGGAGGAGCTCGTCCGCTTCGACCTGACGCACGCCGAGGCGGAGACGGGCGTCATGATGGCGAAGTTGATCCGGCAGTTCTCGGGAGAGTGGGAGATGACCGCCATGGGCGACTTCGTGAAGTCCCGTACGGTGCGCGGCATGGTCAAACCGGCCGCGAAGGCGCTGTGACCGCCCAGGGGCGCGGCGTCCTCGTCACCGGCGCGTCGGGCGGCCTCGGCCGGGCGCTCGCCGCGGCCTTCGCCGCGCGCGGCGACCGGGTGGCCGTGCACTACGGCAGCCGCGAGGAGGGCGCGCGCGAGACGCTGCGGGCGCTGCCCGGCGAGGGCCACGTGCTGGTCGGCGGCGACCTGTCGGACCCGGCGGGCGCGGCCCTGGTCGCCGACGCCGCCGACGAGGGGCTCGGCGGGGTGGAGGTCCTCGTCAACAACGCCGCGGTGAACGACGCGCACCCGCCGCTGACGACCTCCTACGAGGAGTTCGCGGAGCTGTGGCAGCGGCACCTGGCGGTCAACCTGACCGCGCCCGCGCTGCTCGGCCACCGCGTCGCCGGCCGGATGGTCGACCGGGGCGTGCGGGGCAGGATCGTCAACGTCGGCTCCCGGGGCGCGTTCCGCGGCGAGCCGGACTACCCGGCGTACGGCGCGTCCAAGGCGGGCCTGCACGCCCTCGGCCAGTCGCTGGCCGTGGCGCTCGCGCCGCACGGCATCGCGGTCGCGTCGGTCGCGCCCGGCTTCATCGACACCGAGCGCGTCGCCCACCGGCTCACCGGCGCCGAGGGCGAGGTGATCCGCGCGCAGAGCCCGTTCGGCCGGGTGGCGACGGTGGAGGAGATCGCGGCGGCGGTGCTGTGGCTGTCCTCCGCCGAGGCCGAGTGGGCGTCCGGCACGGTGCTCGACCTCAACGGCGCCTCCTACCTGCGCACCTGACGCGGTGCCGCGCCGGCGGGCGGCCTCGCGGGCGCGCCGCTCCGGCCGACGGGGGCAGGCCCCCGGGCAGCCGGAGCGACGCGACCGGCCGCCCGCGCCGTCCGGCCGGGCCGCGGTGCGGACGGCCCGCCCTCAGCGGCCCGCCGTCACGTCACCGTCCAGACGAAGCTCGCGGTGGCCCGCGCGCCCGCCGGGGTGGCGGCCGTGACGGTCACGGTTGCCGTGCCCTTCGCGGTGGCCGCTCCCGTGACCACCCCGTCCGCCGTCAGGCGCAGGCCGCGCGGCAGCCCGGTGGCCGAGTACACGGCGTCCGGGGCCGAAGCCCGGACCGGCAGCGAGACCTTCGCGCCCGCCGGGCTGGACATGCCGTGCGGATTCGCCAGGGTCAGCGACCCGTTCGTGCCGCCCGCCGCCGAGGGCGCCGTCGCCGCCCGGGCCCCGGCCGCGGCGCTCACGGCGAAGCTGCCCGTCAGCGGCAGGTTCCGCGACGAGTCGCCGACCTGGACGCGGAACGAACCGGCAGGCGTCGTCCAGGTGTTGGACGACGTCGACCAGTACGCGAGGTCGTGCGGCGTCAGCGTGAACGACACCTTCGCGCTCGCGCCCGGCTGCAGGTCCACCCGCTGGAAGCCCTTGAGCTGCTTCGCGGGCTCGCCCGCCGCGGGAGAACCGAGGTAGAGCTGGGCGACCTCGGCGCCCGCGCGTGAGCCGGTGTTGGTGACGGTCGCGGTGACCGTGCGGTCGCCCGCGCCGTCCGCGCCCCCGACCGCCAGGCCGGAGAAGGAGAACGAGGTGTAGGAGAGGCCGTAGCCGAACGGGAAGAGCGGTGCGACGTCCTTGTCGTCGTACCAGCGGTAGCCGACGTCGAGACCCTCCGAGTACTGGACGTTCGTGCCGTTGCCCGGCCACTGGGCCGTGGTGTGCGCGGGCACGTCGGCGAGGCTCTTCGGGAACGTCACCGGCAGCTTGCCGGAGAAGTCGTCGTCCCCGTACAGCAGCCGCGCGAGCGCGGTGCCGACGGTCTGGCCCGCGTACCAGTTCTCGACCACGGCCTTCACCTGGCCGAGCCACGGCATCGTCACCGCCGAGCCCGTGTTGAGGACCACGATCGTGTTCGGGTTGGCGGCGGCGACCTGCGAGATCAGAGAGTTCTGCTGGCCCGGCAGGTCGATGCTCGTCAGGTCCGTGCCCTCCTGCTCGCCGTAGCTCGCGAACACGATCGCGACGTTCGACGCCTTGGCGAGCGCGACGGCCGAGGCGATGTTCGTGCCGTCGTCGTAGTTCACGCTCACGCCCGAGCCGGCGCGCGCCTTGATCCCGTCGAGCGGGGAGACCGTGCCCGAGCTGGTGGCCGTGGCGCTGCCGCCGCCCACGCTCTGCACGCCCGCGCCGCCGTCCGTGCCCAGCACGGCCACGGACTTGGCGGCCGAAGTCAGCGGCAGCACGTTGCCGTCGTTCTTCAGCAGGACGGTGCCCTGCTCGGCGACCTGCCGGGCGGTGTCCTGGTGCGCGGCGGAGGTGACCGTCGCGGTCGGTGATCCGGTGTTCTTCTTGTCGAAGAGGCCGAACGCGAACATCTGCGTCAGCACGCGTCCCACCATCGTGTTCAGCGTCGCCTGGCTGACCTGGCCGTTCGCCAGCGCCTGCGCCAGGAAGTCGGCGTAGAAGTAGCCGCCGGGCATCTCGACCGTCATGCCGTTGTTCGCGGCCTTCACGGTGGAGTGCGCCCCGCCCCAGTCGCTGGTGACGAAGCCGTTGAAGCCGGCCTGCTGGTACAGCGCGGTGTTCAGCAGGTAGCCGCTGTCGCAGTCGTAGTCGCCGTTGACCGTGGCGTACCCGCACATCACCGACGCCGCGGCGCCCTTGCCCACCACCGACTGGAAGCCCGGCAGGTAGATCTCCTGGAGGGTGCGGGTGTCGACGATCGCGTTGTCGGCGGGCCCGTTGCGGTTCGTCTCCTGGTTGTAGACGGCGACGTGCTTCGGCTCCGCCATGACGCCCTGGCTCTGGATCCCCTGCACGTTGGCCGTCGCCATGGCCGACGTCAGGTACGGGTCCTCGCTGTACGTCTCGAAGGCCCGGCCCCAGCGCGGATCGCGCACGATGTTCAGCGTCGGGCCGAGCGCGACCCCCGCGCCCTTGCCCGCGAACTCGGCGCCGGCGACCGCCCCGTACTGCTGCACGAGCGACGGGTTCCAGGTCGCGGCCGACGAGACGGCCGAGGGCAGCTGCGTCACGCCGCCCATGCCGTCGCCGACGCCGCTCGGACCGTCCTGGAAGCCCACGTCGGGGACGCACAGCGACGGGATGCCGGACAGGTCGCCGATGTACGGCGAGGCGTTGCCGTTGCCGTGCAGCAGCGAGATCTTCTGGGCCTGGGTCATCTGGGCCAGCACCTGCGCCACGCGGGTCGCGACCGGCGCGGTCGAACCCACCCAGGGGCAGTCCCCGTTGCCGCCGGTGGGCGGGGCCGTGCCGCCGGGGGTCAGCACGCTGAACTCCCAGAGCGAGTAGCCGTAGGGGGTGGCGCGGTGCGTCCCGTACATCCGCACGTACCGGGCGCTCGTCGCCGTGAAGGACACGGTCTCCGTGCCGCCCTTGCCGCTGGTCGTCGCGTACACCGACGTCCAGGACGAGCCGTTCGCGGACACCTGGATCTCGTAGGCCGTCGCGTACGCGGCCTCCCAGGTCAGCTGGGCGCCGCAGACCGTCGTGGCGGCGCCGAGGTCGACCTGGATCCACTGCGGGTCGCTCGCCGCGCTGGACCAGCGGGTCCCGGCGTTGCCGTCGAACGCGGCGGACGGCGAGAAGCTCGCGTCCTGCACGGAGGACGCCGTGGCGGGCTTGCCGAGCGCCGCGGTGGCGGTCCCGCACGGCTGGCCGCCGCCGTCCTGCGACCCGCCGTAGACCTGGAACTCCCAGAGGGAGTAGCCGAACGCGGTCGCGCGCTGGGTGCCGTACATCCGTACGTAGCGGCCGGAGCCGGAGACGGGGAGCGTCTGGGTGCCGCCCGTGCCCGCGGCCGTCGAGTAGAGCGTCGTCCAGTGGGAGCCGTCGGTGGAGGCCTGGATCTGGAAGGCGCTCGCGTAGGCGGCCTCCCAGCTCAGCGTGACCTGGGAGATGCTCTGGGCCGATCCGAGGTCGACCTGGATCCACTGCGGGTCGGCGCCGGGGGCGCTGGACCAGCGCGTGCCGGGATCGCCGTCGACCGCGGACGACGCGGGGAAGACCGCGTTCTCGGTGGAGGAGGCGGTCGCGGGTCTGCCCTGCGACAGGAGGGCGGGCCCGGCGGCGCGGGAGGGCCCGGCGCCGGTCGCGAGCAGGGTGCTCGCCGCGAGGACGAGGAAGGCGAGGAGGAGGGCCGCCCGCGTGCGGGGCGAGCGGGCCGGCCCCGGGGCGGTGAGGGCGGCGGACGGCGGCAGGGGGCGGAAGGTGCGCCGGGAGCCGGGCCCCGGTGCGGTGCCGGACCGGCTTTCGGGCGGGGTTGCTGCGGAACGTGGCATGGGGGGCCTCTCGTCGGGGAGAGCGCTCTCAAGGGTGAGCCGATGATGTGGCGTTGTCCGGTCCGCGTCAAGAAGATGAACGCGATTCGGGACGCGGGGAGTTGGCGGCGACAAGTAGTGAAGGCGGCCCCGGGCCCGGGCGGGAGGGACGCGAACCGGCCACCGGCGCACGTCACGTGCCCGGTGGCCCGCGGCCCCGACCCCGTGAGGGGCCCGCCCCGCCCCGGACGGCCCGGCGGGAGGCGTCGGGCCCTGCTTACCGGGGGCCGTGGCGCTCGGGCCGTGATGCCCGGGCCTGGGCCGTGTCCGACACAGGGCGCCGTCCGCCCGAAGGGCGGGCTCTAGCGCAGGACGAGGTGCAGCTCGGCGATGGGGCCCCGCCGCGCGTTCGCGTACGACACGGACTCGCCCACGATCTCGAACCCGCAGGCCCGCAGCACCCGCAGCGACCCCTCGTTGTCCGCGGCGGCGCTCGCGCGCAGCGGGCGTTCGTCCGGGACGAGGGCGAGCAGGGCGCGCAGCGCCGCGGTCGCGATGCCGCGGCCCCACAGCGCGCGGTCCACCCAGTACGTGACCTCGCGCCCCTCGGCCATCGGCCCGTACAGCCCTGCCATGCCCGCGACCTCGCCGCCGGCCAGGACCGTCCGCAGGACGTCCGTACGGCCGGGGGCGCGGACGCGCGCCCAGTGCTCCTCGAAGTGGGCGCGGTCGTCGGGGTCCTCGTGCGTGAACGCGGCCATCCGGACGGCGGCCGGGTCCCGCATCATGTCGAAAAGCAGCGGGAGGTCGGCGTCCTCGACCTCCCGCAGCACCACGTCGGCGGCCGCCCCGCCGGACGTGCCGGCCGCCGCGCCGTCCGGCGTCCCGGCGCCGCCGCCGGGCGCGGCCGTCCCGCTCTCCACGTCCGCCCGGTCAACGGCGCCCGCGTCGCCGGTCACAGCCGCCGCGTCGCCATCGTCAGGCGGTCGCGGGCGTCGAACAGCGCCTCGCGGACGGTCTGTTCGTGGGCCGGGGTGAGCCGGGCCACCGGCACCGAGCAGCTGACCGCGTCTCGCGCGGGCGTCCGGTAGGGGATGGCGATGCCGAAGCAGCGCAGGCCCAGGGTGTTCTCCTCGCGGTCCACCGCGAAGCCCTGCTCGCGCACGGCGTGGAGTTCCTCGATGAGCTTCTCCCGGTCGGTGATCGTGTTCTCGGTGAGGGCGGGCAGCTGCTCCGGCAGCATCGCCCGGACCTGCTCGTCGCTGTACGTCGACAGCAGGGCCTTGCCGAGGGACGTGGAGTGTGCGGGCAGGCGCCGGCCGACCCGGGTGAACGGCCGCAGGTAGTGCTGCGACTGGCGCGTCGCGAGGTAGACGACGTTGGTGCCGTCGAGCCGCGCCAGGTGGATCGTCTCGGCCGTGTCGTCGGAGAGCCGGTCGAGCGCGGGCCGGGCCGCGGCGACGACCTCGTCGCCGTCGATGTACGAGGTCCCCACCAGCAGGGCGCGCACCCCGATGCCGTAGCGTGTCCCCGTCGCGTCCGTCTCGACCCAGCCGAGCTCGACCAGGGTGCGCAGCAGCATGTACAGGCTGGACTTCGGGTAGCCGACGGCCTCCTGGACGGCGGCGAGCGAGTGCATCCCGGGGCGGCCCGCGAAGTACTCGAGCAGCTCCACCGTCCGTACGGCGGACTTGACCTGGGCGCCGCCCGCTCCCGCGGTCCCGTTCGAACCGCCGCCCCCGTTTGTCTCGACAGCCGCCATAACGCCTCGCCCTGCCCCTTCTCCCTGACCGTTCCTGACGGCCTTGACCACACAGAACGCCGGAAATAGAGTCCCTGAAGATTCACCATCAGGAATCGTGTTCAGAATAGCGAACACTAGCGAATTCAGCCTCGGAACGGCCCGCAGGCCCAGGCCCTTGGGAAGGAAGCCGCGGTGGCAGCAACACCAGTCTGGAGTGTCGACCCTCGCACGGGGAAGCAGCGCGAGCAGGTCGCCGACGAGGCGACGGCCGAGGAGGTCGACCACGCGGTGCGCAGAGCGCACGCGGTGCGCGGCGCCCTCGCGGACCGCACGACCCGCGCCGCGCTGCTGCGCAAGACCGCCGACCTGCTGGACGAGGCGGGCGAGCACGTGATCGAGGCGGCCGACGCCGAGACGGCGCTCGGCCCGGCCCGGCTCACCGGCGAACTCGCCCGCACCTCGGCACAGTTCAGGGCGTTCGCGGAGGTCGTCGAGGACGGCTGGTTCCTCGACGTCCGCATCGACCACGCCGACCCCTCCCGCACCCCGCCGTGGCCCGACCTGCGCCGCTACAAGCTGCCGCTCGGCGTCGTCGCCGTCTACGCGGCGAGCAACTTCCCGCTGGCGTTCTCCGTGCCGGGCGGGGACACGGCGAGCGCCCTCGCCGCCGGCTGCCCCGTCGTGGTCAAGGCGCACCCCGACCACCCGGCCACCTCCGAGCTGTGCGCGTCGGTCATCCGCAGGGCCGCCGCCCAGGTCGGTCTGCCGGAGGACGTGCTGATCCTGGTGCACGGCTTCGAGGCGGGCGTCGCCCTCGTCAAGCACCCGCTGGTCACCGCGGCCGGCTTCACCGGCTCCGTGCGCGGCGGCCGTGCCCTGTACGACGCGGCGGCGGCGCGGCCCGAGCCCATCCCCTTCCACGGCGAACTCGGCTCGCTCAACCCGGTGGTGATCACCGAGGCGGCCGCGGCCGAGCGCGCCGGCGAGATCGGCGCGGGGCTCGCGGGCTCCATGTCCTCGGGCGTCGGCCAGTTCTGCACGAAGCCCGGCTTCGTCCTCGCGCCGGAGGGCGAGGCGGGCGACCGGCTGCTCGAATCCCTGACCGCCGCGGTCAGCGAGACCGAGCACGGCGTGATGCTCGACCACCGCATGCGCGACGCGTTCATCGGGGGCATCGAGGAGCGGGCCCGGCTGGCGGACGTCAAGGCCCCGGTCACGCCGGGCGCCGGCAGCGAACACACCGTCAGCGCCGGCTTCCTGACCGTCCCGGCGGCCCGGCTCGCCGGGGAGGGGGAGCACGACCTGCTCCTGGAGGAGTGCTTCGGCCCGGTCACCGTCGTGGCGCGCTACGCGTCCGTCGACGAGATCGGCGCGGTGCTCTCGCGGCTGCCCGGCAACCTGACCGCGACGCTGCACCTCTCGGACGGCGAGGGCGACGGCAGCGTCCCGGGCGCCGGCGAGCTCCTGCGCGCGCTGACGCCCCTGGCCGGCCGCGTGCTCGTCAACGGCTGGCCCACGGGCGTCGCCGTCGCGGACGCGCAGCAGCACGGCGGCCCCTACCCGGCCACCACCTCCACCTCGACGTCCGTGGGCGCCACGGCGATCGAGCGCTGGCTGCGGCCGGTGTCCTACCAGTCCACCCCGGCGGCGCTGCTGCCGGAGGAACTGCGCGACGACAACCCGCAGGGGCTGCCGCGCCGCGTGGACGGCGCGCTGGAGAAGTAGCACCCGACCCGGCGGCCTCCGTCGCCGGACCGGCCCCGTGGGCCGCGGACCGACCGGTCCGCGGCCCACGGGCGTTCCCGGGCCTTCCCGTGGACCGCGGCGGCGGCGCGCCCCGGTGCGTGAGGGACGCGTACGGCTCCCGGGAGGTGATTCCCGTCACGTACCAGGCCCCGGTACGCGGCCCCCGGCCCCTCGCGCCCGCGGCGGGGCGGACCGGTACGGGCCAGGCGGGGCAGGGGTGCGAGCGGCCGGGAGCCGCCGCCCGGGCCGCGGGCGCCATAAAAAATCCACACCGAGCCTTGACCCTCCGTGCGGCACCACGGTAATGAAACCCGATCACTCCCTTATATAATTGCTGTATGCATTCATCGCCGGTGTCCGACGAGCAGCGGGTCGTTGCCGCCGCCCGCGGGCTCCTGCGAAACATCGGCCGGCTGTCGCGCGACCTCTACCGGGCCGGTGAGTTCGGCCTCTCGCGCAGTCACGTCTCGGTCCTCGACGCCCTCGAGACGCGCGGCCTGCGCGTCACCGAACTCGCCGCGGACACCGGCCTGACGCAACCCCGCGTGACCGTCGTCCTCCAGGAACTCGTCGAACGCGGGCTGGCCGCGCGCACCCGCTGCGCCACCGACCGCCGCGCCGTCGACGCCTCCATCACGCCCGAGGGCCGCCGGTTCCTCGAAGAGGCCCGCCAGCGCATGGCCGGAGCCATCCACGCCGGGCTCGCCGCCCGCGGCAGCGGCACCGAGGACTCCGAACGCGCCGTCCTCGCCGCGCGCGAGGCCGTCTCCCTCCTTCTTGACGCCCTGCACACCCCGATCGAAGCGGAGGTCAGTTGACCGCCCCCGTCCGCACGACGACCGCCACCTCCACGGTGGCGGAGTCCGGCACACCCGGCACCGCGTCCCCCACCGCCGGCCACCATCCCCTCCCCGTCGCGCCGCCACGCGTCGGCGGTCCCCGCCGCTGGTGGGACTGGATCCTCGCGGCCGACCCCGGCCTCGGTCAGCTCCAGGCCGGATGGCGCTCCGTCATATCCATGATCACCGCGCTCGCCGTCGGCTACGGAATGGCCGTCGCCCTGGGCCTGCCCGCGATGCTCGGCATGACGGTCGGCGGCATGATGGGCCTGATGAGCGCCTTCGCGGTCGCCGAGAACACCGCGCCGCGCCTGGCCCGCGCCATCCTGTGGATGCCCGTCCCGTTCTCCGCGGTCCTCCCGCTCACCGCCACCCTGCACGACGACAGGCCGCTCGAACTGACCCTGATGGGCTTCGGGCTGGCGCTCACCTTCTTCCTCGCGCGCTTCGGCACCATGTACCTGCTCACGGGCATGATGCTGTTCAACTCGTTCATGGTCGGCATGATGGCCGCCATCCCGCTGAACCTCTGCTTCAAGGCGTTCCTGGTGGCGCTCGTCAGCTGCGCGGGCGTACTCGCGGCCCGGCTGGTGTTCTGCTACCCGATGCCCCGCGAGGACCTGCTGCGCACGCAGCGCGCGTTCGTCGTGGAGGCCCGCCGGGTCGCCGACTCGGCGGTCGCCGCGCTGGACCCCGACGCCGACCACGACAGCGCCGTCAAGAAGATGCGCCGCAGCATGCGGCGCCTGAACATGACCACGGTCATTATCGACGGGCGGCTCGCCCAGCCCGAGGTCGCCGCCGATCCGGACAGCGCCGAACTCCTGCACCGCCACCTGTTCGACGCGGAACTCGCGCTCCAGGGCATCGGCCAGGCGGTCCAGCGGCTGACCCGCCTCGAGATGCCCCCGGCCCTGCGCGAGACCGTCGTCGTCGGACTCGTCATCGCGCGCGGCACACCGCTGGGCCGCGCCGGCGCGCTGCGCCCCGCCGCCCGGCTCATCCAGCAGCAGGCCGCCGCGGTCGCCGCCGCCGGGGAGGAGCTGACCACCGACGAGGCGGAGGCGGCCGAACTCGCCGAGCGCGTCGGGCAGCTGCTCGACGCGCTGGCCGGCTCGCTCGCCCAGTGGCTGTCCCTCGGCTGGGACGCCCCCACCGCCCCGGCCAAGGTCCCCTTCCAGCCCACCGTCGCGCTGGAGCAGAACCGGCCGGCCGGCACCGGCGCCGTGGCCCGCCGCGTGACCGCCGAACGGGACGTGAAGGGCTGGCGCCGCGCCCTGCCGTACCTGCGGCTGCCGCTGCACGCCGGCGTGGCCGTCGCGATCGTCGCGCCGATCTCCGACGCCATCGACCCCGGCCGGTTCTACTGGGGCCTGGTCGGCGTGATGATCACGCTGTTCGGCACGAACACCACGCACGACCGCGTGCGCAAGTTCGGCCACCGCATGGCGGGCACGGTCGTCGGCGCCGTGATCGGAGTGCTGCTCCTGCACCTGATCGGCCCGGGCCACGTGTACGCGACCCTCGCCGTCATCGTCGCCGGCCTCTCGCTGGGCGCCTGGGGCATGCAGCGCGCCTACGCGTTCTGGGTCGTCGGCCTCGTCGCCGCGCTCGTCCAGATGTACGGGCTGACCACGCCCTACAGCGGGATGGACCACCTCCTGGCCGAACGCCTCCTCGACAACGCCATCGGCATCGCGGTCGCCACCGTGTGCGCCGCGGTGATCTTCCCGGTCTCCAACGGCCGCCTCGTGCGCGAGGCCGAGCGCGGCTTCGCCGCCGCCGTCGAGCGGCTCGTCGCCGGGATCGCCGACCGCTGGAAGGACCCCGCGGCCCCCGTCCGGCTGCGCGGTGCCGCCCGCGGCGTGGACGCGGCGCTGTTCCAGATCCAGGGCCTGGCCCGGCCGTTGATCAAGATGCCGCTCGGCGTGCGTGGCGCGGACGCGCCCAACCGGCTGGCCCTGCTCACCAACGCGACGGGCCACGCCCGCGCGCTGGCCGCCGCGGCAGACGTCGACATCGACCTGGCACCCCGCCTGGCGGCCCGGGTCGAGCAGATCATGGGCACCTTCGCCGAGTCGCTGGGCGCCCTCGACCGGCGCCTGGCCGCGGGCGAGCCCGAGGGTGCCTGGGTCCGCGTCGGCACCCTGGTCCGCGACCTGGAGGCGGCGCTGGACGCCCCGTCCGGGCCACGTGCGGACCGGCTGCGCGCCGCGCTGCGCGAACTGGCCGCCCTGGACGAGGCGCTCGCCGGTTACGCGGAGGCCCGCGGCCTGCGCGTCGTGACCGCGGGCGCCCTGGACCGCGAGCCGGCGCCCGGCGCCCGCCCCGCGAGGCCG
>NZ_JAKGCV010000161.1 GCF_021556455.1 Streptomyces fuscigenes
GGGGGTGCCGTGCGGCGGCGCGGGGCTGCCGTGCGGGCGGCGCGGCTGCCGCTCGGCGCATGGGGCCGGGCCCGCGGCCGCCGGCCTCCTCTCCCCCCTTCCCCCGGTGGCACGGGAAGAGGGGCCTTCGCCTTCTGCGCGGCCCGGAGCCGGAGACGTTTCGTCTCCAGGGGGTACCTGTGAGGGTGGACCCGACGGAAGGAGTCTTCCCATGACCGGTAAGGGCGACGAGGGCCGCACGGCGCGGGGCGTCGATCCGGCCGCGCTGGAGGACCAGCAGCTGCTCCGCGAGCTGGAGACGCTGCACCGCACCCGGCACGACACGTTGCTGCACGGGTCGAAGGAGGCGCTGGACACGCACAACACGCGCACGGCCCAGCTGGAGGGCGAGTACCTCAGGCGCCACCCGAAGCGGCACGTCCTGGCCGGGCGCACCCGCGCGGGGGCCCGGGGGCGCGTCAAAACCGCCTGAGCGGGCGGCACCGGAGGGGACGCGCGCCGCGGGATCCCGGTTCGTCCCGGTGCCCGGCCTCAGCCCTGCGGCGCCGCCGCCAGCCGCCCCCGCGCGGCGGCCTGGATGCGGGACGGCCCGAGCCCCCATTCGAGGGTGCGTCCCGCGGCCGTCGCCAGGGGCCGGTCCCAGCTCACGCGAACGGGGGCGGGGCGGTGGATTCCGAGTTCGGCGCGGGCCCAGCCCGGCAGGAGCCCGGTCGAGGCATTCGTGAGGACGCGCACGACCAGCCGCTCACGGCGGGTGCGCCCGAAGTGGCGGAGGAAGAGCACCGAGTCCACGGCGGCCGCGGTGGCGTGGAGCCCGGGCCGCAGGTCGGCCAGGTAGCGCTCGACGGCGGCGGACGTGGTCGGTACGTTCCGCGCGCCCAGCGCTTCGCCGACGGGGGCGACCTGGCGGTAGTAGGCGTCGCACTCGGCGGGGGTCAGCCGCAGCGCCCGGGGCGCGTACGCCTGGTGGCCGGCGAGGAAGCTGCGCACCTCTGCGGTGTGCACCCAGGTGAGCAGGTCGGGGTCGTCCGCCCGGTACGGCCGTCCGTCGGCCGCGGTGCCCCGTACGCGGGTGTGGATCCGCCGTACGAGGCGGACGACCTCCCGGGCCGCGTCCGAGGAGCCGAAGGTCGTGGCGGTGATGAACCGTACGGTTCCGTTCAGCCGCCCGACCGGGTCGGCGCGGAAGTCGGAGTGCTGGTCGACCCCCGCCATGGCCAGCGGATGCAGGGACTGGAGCATGAGCGCGGCGAACCCGCCGGTGAGCATCCCGGTCGGCTGCCCGTGCACCCGCCACACCGGGTCCCCGGGCGTCGTCCCGAACAGCCCGGGATCGCCCGGCGGTTGTGCGTACCGCTCCAGTGCGAGATCACCGCCGTGCATGGTCGCCGTGAGTTCCGCCGCGATCCGTTCCCGCAGTCCCATCAGCGCCTCCAGGGTGCGTGTCCCTCGGCCGAGGGTACCGAGCCGCCCGGCGGGCACGGCGGACAGGACGGGCGGGCCGCACCGGGCGCCGGTGCCGGACGGCCCGTCGGTGACCGGGCGCCTGCGCCGAAGGCCCCTGTCCGCACGAGGGCCCCGGCGCCGAATGCCCGGTCCGCACCCGGGCGCCGGTGCCGAACACCCCTGCCCGGACCGGCCGTCGGCGCGCGACCGGCGGGACACCTCCTCGGGCGCCGGTGCCCCGCCGGCTGTGCACGTCCTCGCACGGCGCCGAGCCTCAGACGGCGAGACCCGCGAGCTCGGCGCCGGCCAGGAGGAAGCCGCCCACGCCGAAATCGGCCGTGCTCGACGCGGTGACCGGCTGGCTGGAGTCGGGCCGGTCCCCCACCTTCTGCACGTACCCGAGCAGCCCGTCGGACCGCACGGCCGTGGCGACGAGGCCATTCCAGGCGCGCGCGGCCACGGGGAGGGCGGTGGCCCGGTCCACCAGTCCGGCCGCCACCGCGTAGGCCGTGCCGTAGGCGAAGAAGACGGTGCCGCTCGTCTCCGGGCCCGGGAAGTGGTCCGGATCGGCCAGGTTGACGTTCCAGAACCCGTCGGGCCGCTGCACCCGGGCGACCGCGCCGACGAGGCGCGCCAGCGTGTCGCGGTACTCCGCGGCGTCGGCGCGGCCGGCCGGCAGCGCCTTGAGGGTCTTGACGTGCGCCGCCGCGACCCAGCCGTTGCCGCGCGACCAGAGGACCGGCCTGCCGGACGGCGAGAGGATGCCGCCCGGCAGGAAGTTCTTGTCCCGGTACCAGAGCCCGGTGGCGGGCGCGTAGAGGCCGGGGCCGCCCTCCGCGCTCTTCGTGTGGGTGTAGAGCGCGTGCAGCTTCGTCCAGTACGCGGCGTCGCCGCGCAGCGCGCCGAGCCGGGCGAACGGCGGCATGGCCATGTGCAGGGCGTCGTCCCACCACCAGTCGTCGTTCTTCGCCACCTGGTCGGTCGAGGTCATGCGGTGCAGGCAGGACTCGATGGCGGTGAGCTTGGCGTCGTCCGGCTCCACCTCGTACAGGTCGAGGTAGGCCTGCCCGGCGCACTGGTTGTCGGCGTCTCGGGTGGTGGCGCCCCCGTTGAGCCCGTAGCCGTGGCTCTCGGCCCAGGAGCGCGTCCGGTCCAGGTAGCGGGTGTCGCCGGTCAGCCGGTACAGCGCCATCAGGCCGCTGTAGAACGTGGCGTTGGCCCACTGGTTGTCGCCCGTGCCGGGGTTCGCGGCGATCCAGTGGTCGGCGACCCTGCGCAGCACCGAGGTGATCGCCGCCCGGGCGGGCAGGGTGTCCGCCACCGCGCGGGCGGTGCCGGTACGGGGCGGGGCGGGGTGGGCCGTGCGGGGCGCGGCGTGCGCGACGCCGCCGAGCAGCGGGGCGGGAGCCGCGGCCGCGAACGCGGCGCCGGTGGCGAGGAAGTGCCGTCGGTCCATGGGAGGGCCTTCCGTTGTGGGGGGTGAAAGGGCGATGTGGGGGTGCCGCGGTGCCGGCTCGTACGGGGGGGCGCCGGGCGGACCGGGTACGGTCCAGGACCCAGCCATCCACGTACATGAACGTCGAGCACCTCCTTGAACCCGAGGAGCGTAGAGGACAGGACGGGACGGACGCCAGACCCCGCACCCCAACACCCGGGCGTACGAACGGGGATGAGGGCCCCGCACGGTCACCGGCAGACGCCGGCGGCCCTCCGCGGCGCGCTCCCCGACGGACGCCCGCGCACGGAGCGGACGGGTGCGGCGCGGACGGCCCTGCGCCCGCACCCGACCGGGGCCAGTTTTGACATTGTCAAACCTGCGTTCTAGCGTCGGGAAGTCCGGACGGCGGGCTTCGGCCCGCCGGGACCCGAGACCACCCTTTTGGAGGTCTGCGCGTGAACTGCTACGACTGCGAGGAGCAACTGGAGCGCCAAAAGCCGGCCGTGGGGACGTGCGCCCACTGCGGCCTGGGCGTCTGCTCCGAGCACAGCGAGGTCGTCCACCCGGTCGTCCGCCGCTTCAGCGGTATGACGGCCGCCCGCGTCGGCAGTGATTCCCGCCGGCTCGTCTGCGGGGCGTGCCGCCGCGCCGAGCGCGGAGCCGAGGCATCCGCTTACCATTGATCCTGTCAACTGTGAGACCCGCCGATGCGCCCGGCCGAGGGAGCGTGACCACCGCCATGGAGACGCCCGCGAACGACCTGCGGACGGCGACCGATCTGCTCAGGCGCAAGGGCCTGCGCAGCACGGTCCAGCGCCGTGCCGTGCTGGACGCCCTCAGGTCGGGCTCCCACGCCACCGCGGCGGAGGTCGAGGCCCGCATCGAGGACGCCGAGCCGGCGGGCGGCCTCTCGCGGCAGGGCCTCTACAACGTCCTCGACGACCTGACGCACGCCGGCCTGGTCCGCTGCATCGAACCGGCCGGCTCGCCGGCCCGCTACGAACTGCGCGTGGGCGACAACCACCACCACCTGGTGTGCCGCGGCTGCGGCCGCATCGAGGACGTCGACTGCACGGTCGGCGCGGCCCCCTGCATGGACCCGCTGGACGCGAAGGGCTTCAGCCTCGACGAGGCCGAGATCACCTGGTGGGGACTGTGCGAAGTGTGCCGCAAGGCCGAGGCGGCGGGCTGAGGGCCCGCCACTCCACTCCCGGCGCCCGGCCCCCGGCCCCGCCCGACCCCTGCACCCTGCCCCGCCGGCCCCTCACTCTCCCGCGCCGGGTCGCGCCCTGTCCCAGGCCGCGTCGCGCAGCAGGCGGAGCCCGTTGAGGCCGACCACGACGGTCGAGCCCTCGTGGCCGAGCACCCCGAGGGGCAGGGGAAGCCGTCCCGCCAGGTCCCAGATCACGAGGCCCGTGATGCACGCGGCGGCGATCACCAGGTTCTGCACCACGAGGCGGCGCGCGCGCCGGGACAGGGCCACGGCGGTCGGCACGGCGGCGAGTTCGTCCCGCACGACGACGGCGTCCGCGCTCTCCAGCGCGAGGTCGGACCCGGCCCGGCCCATGGCCACGCCGGAGTGTGCCGCGGCCAGGGCCGGGGCGTCGTTGACTCCGTCGCCGAGCACCAGCACGTGCCGTCCGGCCTCTTCCTGCTCGCGCACGGCACGGACCTTGTCCTGCGGCAGGAGCCCGGCCCGGACGTCGACGATGCCGACCTCGGCCGCGAGACGGGCCGCGGCGCGGGGGTTGTCACCGGTCAGCAGCATCGGGCCGCTCCCGGTGAGCCGGCCGAGCGCGGCGACGGTGGCGGCCGCGTCGGGCCGCAGCCGGTCGCCGATGCCCAGGAGTCCGAGGGCGCGGCCGTCGCGCAGCACGAGGACGGCGGTGTGTCCGGCGTCCTCCAGTACACGCGCGAGGGCGCGGGCCGGCTCGCCGTCCTCGGTGTCCGGCAGCGGCAGCCGGTCCGGGGCTCCGACGGCGACCGTCGAGCCGTCCAGGGTGGCGGTGACGCCGACACCGGGTGTCGAAGTGAAGTCGCGTACGGCCGCGATGTCGAGGCCTCGCTCACGGGCGGCGCCCACGACGGCGCGGGCGAGCGGGTGTTCGCTCGGGTGCTCGACGGCGGCGGCCAGCGCCAGCAGCCGGTCGGCGGCCGGTCCGCCGCCCTCCAGCGGGCGCACGGCCGTGACGCGCGGCATGCCCTCGGTGAGCGTGCCCGTCTTGTCCAGCGCGACGGCGTCGACCTGGCCCAGACGCTCCATCACCACGGCCGACTTGACGAGGACACCGTGGCGTCCGGCGTTGGCGATCGCGGACAGCAGGGGCGGCATCGTGGCCAGCACGACCGCGCACGGCGACGCCACGATCATGAAGGTCATCGCGCGCAGCAGCGACCCGGTCGGCGCGGTGCCGAACGCGAGCGGGACCAGGAACACCGCGAGCGTGGCGGCGACCATGCCGATGCTGTAACGCTGCTCGACCTTCTCGACGAACAATTGGGTGGGCGCCTTGGTCGCGGAGGCCTCCTCGACCATGGCGACGATCCGGGCGACGACCGAGTCCGAAGGATCACGCTCGACCCTCACCCGCAGCGCGCCCGCGCCGTTGAGGGTGCCGGCGAAGACCTCGTCTCCGGCGCGCTTGGCCACGGGGAGCGCCTCACCGGTGATGGTGGCCTGGTCGACGTCGCTCGCACCGTCCAGGACGCGTCCGTCGGCGCCGACGCGCTCTCCGGGCCGTACGAGGACGATGTCGCCGACGGCCAGCCGCGCGGTCTCGACGCCGGTCTCGGTGCCGTCGCCGGCCACGAGGGTGGCCGTGGCGGGCGCCAGGTCGAGCAGGCCGCGCACCGCGTCCCGCGTCCGGGCGGTCGCCAGCGCCTCCAGCGCGCCCGAGGTCGCGAAGATGACGATCAGCAACGCCCCGTCCACGACCTGGCCGATCGCCGCGGCGCCGAGAGCCGCGACGATCATCAGCAGGTCCACGTCGAGGGTCTTGGCCCGCAGCGCCCGCAGCCCGGCCCAGCCGGGCTCCCAGCCGCCGGTCGCGTACGTCAGCGCGAACAACGGCCCCGTCGCCCAGCCCGGGGCGCCGGCAAGATGCAGCGGCAGCGCGATCAGGAACAGCCCGAGCGCGGCCGCCGCCCAGCGGGCCTCGGCCGGCGCCAGCACCCGGGTCCGTCGGCGGGGCGTGCTCTGCGGCGTGTGCGGTGCGGGGATCCGGGGTGGCCGCTGAGCGACGGCGGATGACATGGCGGCAGCAGTTCCTTCACGGCGAGGACGACGACCCTTCCACCGTAACAGGAACTATTGAAGAGGCGTTCATGTATTCATTTCGTAGGATGGGGACATGGGCCACGGACCGCACGACCCCGAGGGCGGCAGCTCGCCGCGCACGCGCCTGACGTCGGCGAACGCCGCGCAGGTCGCCACGACGTTGCAGGCGCTGTCCACGCCGTCGCGGCTGCTGATCCTCGCCCGTCTGCGCGAGGGCCCCTGCGCCGCCACCGAACTGGCGGCGGCCGCCGGGATGGCGCAGTCGGCGTGCTCCCACCAGCTGCGCCTGCTGCGCAACCTCGGCCTGGTCACGGGCACCCGCCAGGGCCGCTCGGTCGTGTACGCCCTGCACGACGACCACGTGGCCGCGCTGCTCGACCAGGCCGTCCACCACATCGAGCACCTCCGTCTCGGCGTGGTCGACGCCGCCGCGGGCGCGTCCGCCGGCGATCCGGCCGCGGCGGAGACCCTGCCCCATTGACCCCGCTGCCCCCGCTGCCCCCCACCGCCCCGGACGCGGCGGCCACACGGCCGCCCCGACGGCCCGGGCACGTGGCGACCCGCGATCAGGCGGGCGGCGGGTCTCCCGGTGTCGCGCACGGCTCCCCGCCGCCCGTCGGGCAGGATGGCGGGGGTGAGCAACGGAGATGCACCGGATGCCGCGACCGCGGCCATCGAGGGCGAGCTGCGCTTCCTCGACCCCGCCGTCTACACCTCGCCCCCACTGCTCGGCCGGCTGCTGCATCCCGAGTTCCGCTCGTTCGGGTCCTCGGGTCGCGCATGGACACGCGAGTCGTACATCGACGAGCTGCGCGAGTGGGGCCCGGCCGCGGGCAGCCCCGGGACGGTGACCCGGATGACGGCCCGCCCGCTCGCGCCCGACCTCGTCCTCATCACGTTCGACATCGACGTCAACGCACGCCGCGCGCACCGCAGTTCCTTGTGGCGAAGGACCGAGGAGGCGGGCTGGCAGCTCTACTTCACCCAGGGCACGGGGTTCACGCCGGGCGACATGGACGCGCCCTCCTGAGACCGGGCCCGGCAGGGATCGCGCCCGGTCTCACACCCGGGCCATGGGCTCGCGGCGCATGCACACCCGCGGCCACGCGTCGAGGCCCATCGCCGACTCCGCCCGCCTGATCTCCCGCAGCCCCTCCGTCACCTCGTCCTCCGCCAGCGTCCGGAAGCCGAGTCGCGCGTAGTAGGGGCCGTTCCACGGCACCTCGGCGAACGTGGTGAGGGTCAGCGCGGCACCCGTGCGGCCCGCCAGATCCTCGATCAGCGCACGTCCGACGCGCCGGCGCGCCGCACGCGGGTGCACGGACACCTGCTCGATGTGGGCGGCGCCGTCGACGTCCTCGTGCAGGAGGAAGCCCACGAGCCGCCCCGACCCGTCGTCCGCCACCCACGCGCGGCCCCCGCCGCGGTAGTCCTCCAGCACCTCGGGCGAGGGCGGGGCGTGCTCGGCGACCTCGGCCATGCCCACCTCGCGGAAGATTTCCCCGGCGGCGAGTTCGATGCGCGGGATCTCCGCCAGGTCGGCCGGGGTGGCGAGTCGTATGAACATGCCGGGGAGCCTACGGGACCGCGCTCACCCCGTGCTGTTACATCGGACGGGTCTGCCCGCGTGGTGCGTCCGGAAAGGCGGCGGTGTGTCCGACAGCCCCCACGACCAGGACCCCCCGGCCCCGCGCCCGGCGAAGCCGCCGGCGGAGCCGGACGAGGAGCGGCCCTACCGGCCGGCGCGGCGCGGGGAGCCGCTCCAGCGGCTGCTCTTCGGGGGCGTGTACGGGTCGGTGCTGGCGAGCGCGCTCGCCGCCGCGCTGAACAACGAGCCGGGGGCGCCCGATCCCGGCTACGACGCCCTGTGGGTGTTCGCGGCCGCGGTGGCCGCGTCGGCGGCCCACGGCTACGCGCACGCCATCGCACACCGCACCATCAGGAACGGCAAGGTCACACCCGGCATCCCGCGCTCGGTGGTGCGGGAGTGGCCGCTGCTCGCCTCGGCCGCGCCGACGGTCGCCCTGCTGCTGGGCGCGTACATCGGCTGGTGGAGCGAGAGCGGCGCCCTGGACGTGTCCCTGGCCGTCAACATCGTCGCCCTCTTCGGCTGGGGGCTGTGGGCGGCGCGGGTGGCCGGTCAGCGCTGGCCCGCCGCGTGCCGGGCCGGCGGCGGGGACATGCTGCTCGGGCTGTTCATCGTGGTGGTCAACGTGCTGACGAAGTGACACGGGCCGGCCGGGCCGCCGGAGGGCGGGCCGGGTGACGGGCCCGCTCCCCGGGCCCCCGGGGCGGGCCGTCGGGGCCCGCCCCGGCGTCTCACAGGTCCGAGGAGACCAGCTCGTCCGCGGCCGCGTTGACCGGCTGCGGCGTGCCGGTGAGGTCCATGACGAAGAGGGGGACGCCCAGTTCGTCGGCGCGGGCGCGGGCGTCCTCGGCGTATCCGGCGAGGGAGAACAGCACACCGGCCGCCGCGTCGTGCAGCCCGTAGAGCCAGACGCACTCCACCGCGCGCAGCGAGGTCCTGCTGGTGGTGGGGTCGACCTGGGCGACGACGTCGGGGCCCCGGAGGTCGATGCCCGACTCCGGGCGCTGCTCCGCCGCGACGACACCGTGGAAGCCGAGCCACCGCAGGTAGAGCCCGGCGGCGGTGACGGCGTCGCGTGCGGTGCGGATCGTCAGCGGGCGGAACGAGGGCCGGGGAGCGGCGGCCGTGCGCGGCAGCGGGATGTGCGAGGGGTGCGGGGACCAGTCGTGCGGCGGCCAGTCGCGGGGTAAGCCGGGCCCGGTGCCGCCGGCCGGCACGTCCCGGTCCGCCGGCCCCGGGTTCGCGCCGGGCACGACCGGGATGCGCAGCATCGTGCCGCAGGGGCAGTCGAGTTCGGGCTGGGGCCAGTGTCCGTCGAGGCCGCAGGCCGGGCAGCGGACGACGACCCACTCGTCGGCCCAGGACCTGCGCACCACCGGCTCGGGGTGCGCGCCCGCCCCCAGGGGCGGTGACACCGGCGCTCCGCAGGCACACGCGTACGTCGGTGCCGCGTAGCGGTGCCTGCGCCCGCAGGCCGGACAGTCCACGCTGATACCGCTCTCCGCTCCCATCACGTGCCCCCCACAGGCCCCTCGTCATCACTCCGGCCGATCGCGTTGCGTGGTCCATCGTCCACCAAGAGCGAGGTATTGGGGAGAGGAAGCAGGCCCCGAGTGCCCGGGATACGGGACAATTGCGTTACAGACGGGCCGAGTTGTTGCCGGGATGGCGAAGTCCCCCGCCACGGGGCGGACTCGGCGCGGGCCCGGCGGGCCCGCGGCCCGGCCGGCGGCCCGGCACGGACAGGCCCGCCGGAGCACCCCTGTCGTGGACACCGGCACCGGCACCGACCGATCCCCTTGACGGACCCGTCCGCCGCATCTACGTTGACTTCCGTATAGCAAAACTATTATTCCACATTACGGAATTGGCGCTCTCAGGTGGCGCGACAGAGCCCGAATCCGCCGTCCGAATGAGGAGCACTCATGCCTCGAATGACCGCCGCCCGCGCGGCAGTCGAAATCCTGAAGCGCGAGGGCGTGACCCACGCGTTCGGCGTGCCGGGAGCGGCGATCAACCCGTTCTACGCGGCCCTCAAGGCGGCCGGCGGTGTCCAGCACACGCTCGCCCGCCACGTCGAGGGCGCCTCGCACATGGCCGAGGGCTACACCCGCGCCCACCCGGGCAACATCGGCGTCTGCGTCGGCACGTCGGGCCCGGCGGGCACCGACATGATCACCGGCCTGTACTCGGCGATCGGCGACTCGGTCCCGATCCTGTGCATCACGGGCCAGGCCCCGACCGCCGTGATCCACAAGGAGGACTTCCAGGCCGTCGACATCGCCTCGATCGCCGCGCCCGTCACCAAGGCCGCGACGACGGTGCTGGAGGCCGCGCAGGTACCCGGCGTGGTGCAGCAGGCGTTCCACCTCATGCGCTCGGGGCGGCCCGGGCCCGTGCTGATCGACCTGCCGCTCGATGTGCAGCAGACCGAGATCGAGTTCGACCCCGGGACGTACGAACCGCTGCCGGTCTACCGGCCGCTCGCCTCGCGCGCGCAGGCCGAGAAGGCCGTACGGATGCTGGCCGCGTCCGAGCGGCCCCTGATCGTCGCGGGCGGCGGCGTCGTCAACGCGGACGCCTCCGCCCTCCTGGTGGAGTTCGCCGAGCTGACCGGCACCCCGGTCGTGCCCACGCTGATGGGCTGGGGCACCGTCCCCGACGACCACGAACTCAACGCGGGCATGGTCGGCCTCCAGACGTCCCACCGCTACGGCAACGCGACGTTCCTGGAGTCCGACTTCGTGCTCGGCATCGGCAACCGCTGGGCCAACCGCCACACCGGCAGGCTCGACGTCTACCGGGCCGGGCGCACGTTCGTGCACGTCGACATCGAGCCGACGCAGATCGGCAGGATCTTCCCGCCCGACTACGCCATCGCGTCCGACGCGGGCGCCGCTCTCGCCCTGTTCGTCGAGGTGGCACGGGAGATGGCCGACGCGGGCGAACTGCCCGACCGCCGCGCCTGGGTGGCCGCCGCCCGCGAGCGCAAGGCGACGCTCCACCGCAGGACGCACTTCGACGACGTCCCGCTGAAGCCGCAGCGGGTGTACGAGGAGATGAACCGCGCGTTCGGCCCCGAGACGCGCTACGTGTCGACCATCGGCCTCTCCCAGATCGCCGGCGCGCAGATGCTGCACGTCTACCGCCCGCGGCACTGGATCAACTGCGGCCAGGCGGGCCCGCTCGGCTGGACGATCCCGGCCGCGCTCGGTGTCGCCACCGCCGATCCCGGGGCGAGCGTGGTGGCGCTCTCGGGCGACTACGACTTCCAGTTCATGCTGGAGGAGCTGGCGGTCGGCGCCCAGCACCGCATCGGGTACGTGCACGTGCTGGTCAACAACGCGTACCTGGGGCTGATCCGGCAGGCGCAGCGGGCGTTCGACATGGACTTCCAGGTGAACCTGGAGTTCGAGAACATCAACTCGCCGGGGACCGGCGGCTACGGCGTCGACCATGTGAAGGTCGCGGAGGGCCTCGGCTGCAAGGCCCTCAGGGTCACCGAGCCGGGCCAGTTGCTGCCCGCGTTCGAGGAGGCCAAGAAGCTGGCGGCCGAGCACCGCGTGCCCGTGGTCGTCGAGGCGATCCTGGAGCGCGTCACGAACATCGCGATGAGCGGCACGGACATCGGTTCCGTCCACGAGTTCGAGGACCTCGCCACCGCTCCGGGCCACGCGCCCACCGAGATCCTTCCCCTGGCCTGAGGCCGGTGGAGGCCCCGGGGGGACGGCCCCGGGGAGCGGGCCCCGCATCCGGACACCCGGCCGCGGGGCCCGCGTTCGGGGCGGCCGGGGCGCGCGGCGGCCCCGGGGG
>NZ_JAKGCV010000162.1 GCF_021556455.1 Streptomyces fuscigenes
CCGCCACCAGCAGCGGCGTCACGAGCTCCACCTGCCAGGGCCGGGGGCTCCCAGCACACGCGCCGGACGGTGTCCGGCGTGATCAGGTTCTCCTGCGGCATGTGCAGTTCGTCCGCGAGCGCCGTCACGGCCGCCCGTGCGGCCGACAGCCGCGCCGCGGCCTGCGGGTCCTTGTCCGCCCACGAGCGCGGCGGCGGAGGGCCCTGCGCGGCCTGCCCGGGCTGCGGCAGCTCCCGCTCCGGCAGCGTCCGCGCCCGGTCGATCGCCGCCTGCCACGTCTCCAGCTGCCGCCTGCCCGTGCGGTGGCCGAAGCCGGGCAGCGCACCGAGCGCCTGCACGGTGCCCGGCAGCGCGAGGGCGGCCTCGACGATGGCGGCGTCCCCGAGGACCTTGCCCGGCGAGACGTCGCGCCGCTGCGCGATCTGGTCGCGGGTGGTCCACAGCTCGCGCACCACCGCCATCTGCCGGCGTCTGCGGACCTTGTGCATGCCGGACGTGCGGCGCCAAGGGTCCTTGCGCGGCGGGGCGGGCGGCGCGGTGGCGATGGCGTGGAACTCCTGAAGGGCCCAGTCGAGCTTGCCCTGCCGTTCCAGCTCCTTCTCCAGCGCGTCGCGCAGGTCGACGAGCAGCTCGACGTCGAGCGCCGCGTAGCGCAGCCAGGGCTCGGGCAACGGGCGGGTCGACCAGTCGACCGCGGAGTGGCCCTTCTCGAGGGCGAAGCCGAGCACCGTCTCGACCATGGCGCCGAGCCCGACGCGGGGGTAGCCGGCGAGCCGGCCCGCGAGTTCCGTGTCGAACAGCCGGCTCGGGCGCATGCCTATGTCGCGCAGGCAGGGCAGGTCCTGGGTGGCCGCGTGCAGGATCCACTCGGCGTCGCCGATCGCCGTGCCGAGCGAGGAGAGGTCCGGGCAGCCGACGGGGTCGATCAGCGCCGTGCCGGCGCCCTCGCGCCGCAGCTGCACCAGGTAGGCGCGCTGCCCGTAGCGGTAGCCCGAGGCGCGCTCGGCGTCGACGGCGACCGGGCCGCTGCCTGCCGCGAAGGCGGCGACCACCTCGGCGAGGGCCTCCTCGGTGGCGACGACGGGCGGAATGCCCTCCCGGGGCTCCAGCAGGGGGATCGGCGCCGGTCCCGCGTCCTGTGGCTGGGACTCCCACGGTTCTCGCGGGCCTCCCGCGGTGCGCAGTTCCGGGTCTCCTGCAGTCTCTTGGGCGTCGGTCACCTGTCAAGGGTATCCGTGAACGGAAGGCGCCCGTCGACGGAACGTTCCGTCGACGGGCGGTGCGCCTCCCGCACGGCCCCGGGGCCCCGCGATCAGTGGATGATGCCGGTCCGCAGCGCGACGGCCACCATGCCCGCACGGTCGCCCGTGCCGAGCTTGCGCGCGATGCGCGCGAGGTGGCTCTTGACCGTCAGGGCCGACAGGCCCATGGACACGCCGATGGCCTTGTTGGACTGGCCCTCCGCGACCAGCCTGAGGACCTCGACCTCGCGGCCCGACAGCTCGCGGTAGCCGCCGGGGTGCCCGGGGGCCCCGGGAGCGCCCGGCGGGCGGCGGTGCATCCGGGCGCCGGCGCCGATCGGGGCGGCGCCCGGCCGGCTGGGGTGGCCGATGTTCGTGCGCGTACCGGTGACGACGTAGCCCTTGACGCCGCCCGCGAGGGCGTTGCGCACGGCGCCGATGTCGTCGGCGGCCGAGAGGGCGAGGCCGTTGGGCCAGCCCGCGGCGCGCGTCTCGGACAGCAGCGTCAGGCCGGAGCCGTCGGGCAGGTGGACGTCGGCCACGCAGATGTCGCGCGGGCTGCCGACGCGGGGGCGGGCCTCGGCGATGGAGGAGGCCTCGATGACGTCGCGCACTCCGAGGGCCCACAGGTGGCGGGTGACGGTGGAGCGGACACGCGGGTCGGCCACGACGACCATCGCGGTGGGCTTGTTCGGGCGATAGGCGTTCAGGCTTGCGGGCTGCTCGAGGAGAACGGACACCAAACCTCCTGGGGGGAAGGTGCGGGACGGGCCGGCCGGGGGGAGTGTGCCGGGGCGAACCGTTGCGTGACAGGGTCACTGACCTCTTCGGCAGCTCTTGCATCTGCCTTTAGGGAAAGATCACGATCTAGTGAGTAACAATTGGTGCAATTCGGACAGGCAGTCGACTGTCCCGCATCTGAGCCCCTGGTCGGGGGCCCAGTCGGGCCGAAACGCGGCCCCGCCCCGGCGCGGGCCGGCGGGCCCGGCGAACACACGGACTTGACGCGGGAGCGGAACGGGCCGGGCGCACGACGGGGCTCGACGTGCGAGCGGACCCGCTGCCGGAAGGGCGGGACGCCGGCCGCCGCCCCGGCGAAAACCGGACACGCGCGTGCGAGGGCGAGCGGGGGACGGGCGTGCGGACGCCGGCCGGCCCGTGAGGCGGCCGAGGACGGCTGAAGACGGCTCCGGGCGGCCGAGGACGGCTGAAGACGGCTCCGGGCGGCCGAGGACGGCTGAAGACGGCAGTCCGCCGGGGCCCGCTCCGCCCACGGACCGCTGCGGGGCATCCCCCACCGGACCCGGGACGTGCGCAGCCGGCTGCTGCGGCCCGGGGCCCGGCGGCCCGGCGCACGCCCGGCGCGAGTGCCTTCGGGGCCGCACCGACGGCGCGCTCCGGCGCGAGCGCTCGCGCGCCGCGCCGCCGGGCGCCGGTCCGGTCCGTGGCTCAACGGCACGGCGGATCTGCAGCGCGATGGATCTGCAGCGCGGCGGCGCTACGGCGCCTGCGGGCCGCGCCGCTGCGGCAGGGACACCACTCCCCCGCCGCTCGCACCCTCCGCGCCCGCCGGGGCGGGCCCGAAGCCCGGGGCGGCCGGCGGGAGGCCCGCGATCTGGCCGAGCAGGTCGCACCAGGCCGCCAGGTGCGCCGCCGAGTCGGGGGCGCCGCCGCGCCCCTCGCGCGGCGTCCACGAGGCCCTGATCTCGATCTGGCTGCTGGGCCTGCGTTCCGAGAGGCCGCCGAAGTAGTGCGAGCCCGCCCGCGTCACGGTGCCGCTCGGCTCCCCGTACGCGAGGCCGCGGGCCTCCAGCGCCCCCGTGAGCCACGACCAGGAGACGTCGGGCAGCAGGGGGTCGACGGCCATCTCCGGTTCGAGCTCCGCGCGCACCAGCGTGACGAGGCGGAACCTCCCGTGCCAGGCGTCGTGCCCGGCCGGGTCGTGCAGCAGGACGAGGCGGCCGTCCGCGAGGTCGTCCTCCCCGTCGACGACCGTCGCCTCCAGCGCGTAGGCGTGCGGCGCGAGCCGCTGCGGTGCGCGCGTCGGCTCGATCTCGATCTCCGGGCGCACCCGGGCGTCACGCAGCGCCTCGACCGCGCTCCGGAACGGGGGCGGTAGTGCTGCACCCGCCGAACCGTCCGTGTCACCTGCGTCGTTCGAATGATCGGAGAACTGTCCCTGAGCCGCGGCCATGCGGGGAAGAGTAGGCCGAACACGGCCCGCGCGCAGGGAGGGACACCCGTGCCGGGCCTGCGGCTTGGCGGCACATGCGAAGATTCTGGGCGTGAGCACAGAGCGCCGCCCCTCGGGCCAGCAGACCACCGCCTCCGCCGTGTCCGATTCAGCCTTTTTGCGCGCCTGCAGACGTGAGGACGTGCCGCACACGCCGGTCTGGTTCATGCGCCAGGCGGGACGCTCGCTCCCCGAGTACCTGAAGGTGCGCGAGGGCGTGCCGATGCTGGAGTCGTGCACCCGGCCCGAGATGATCAAGGAGATCACGCTGCAGCCGGTGCGCCGGCACGGCGTGGACGCCGCGGTCCTCTTCAGCGACATCGTGGTGCCGCTGAAGGCGATCGGCATCGACCTGGACATCAAGCCGGGCGTCGGGCCCGTCATCGCGGACCCCGTCCGCACCCGCGCCGACCTCGACCGGCTGCGCCCGCTCACCCCCGACGACGTGCCGTACGTCACCGAGGCCATCGGCATGCTCACCGACGACCTCGGCGCCACCCCGCTCATCGGGTTCACGGGCGCGCCCTTCACCCTCGCCAGTTACCTGATCGAAGGCGGCCCCTCGCGCACGTACGAGCGCACCAAGGCGATGATGTACGGCGATCCCGAGCTGTGGGCGGACCTGGTGGAGCGCCTTTCGGTGATCACCGGCGAGTTCCTGGCCGTGCAGGTCGAGGCGGGCGCGAGCGCGGTCCAGGTCTTCGACTCGTGGGCGGGTGCGCTGGCCCCGGACGACTACCGGCGCTACGTGATGCCGGCCTCGGCGAAGGTGTTCGAGCGGGTCGCCGCGTACGGCGTGCCCCGCATCCACTTCGGCGTCGGCACGGGCGAGCTGCTGGGGCTGATGGGCGAGGCGGGCGCCGACGTGGTCGGGGTCGACTGGCGGGTGCCGCTGGACGAGGCGGCCCGGCGCGTGGGCCCCGGCAAGGCGCTCCAGGGCAACCTGGACCCGACGGTGCTCTTCGCCCCCCGGGCGGCCGTCGAGGCCAAGGCGCAGGCGGTGCTCGACGCGGCGGCCGGCCTGGAGGGGCATGTCTTCAACCTCGGCCACGGCGTCATGCCGTCCACCGATCCGGACGCACTGACGCGCCTGGTCGAGTTCGTCCACGAGCGCTCCGCCCGCTGACGCGCGCTTCCCCGGCCGGACGGCGGCACCGCCCTGCCGGGGCGGTACCGCCGAGCGGCGGAGCGGCGCAGGCGGCGTGCAGGCCCCGGACGCCGCCCGTCGCTCCGGAGCATCGGCGCGTCCGGAGGGACGGTCGGTCCGGGGCGCCGCCCGCGCCCGGGGCTCCGGTCGCTGCGGCGCCCCTCGCCGTGGGGCACGGGCTCCTCGGAGCGCCGGTTACTTCAGGGCGTCGGTGAAGGCGAGCTTGTTCTGCGAGACGCCGCTGCACGTCGACGACGCGCCGCCGCCGTTGCCGCCCGCGCAGGCCTGGTCCCGGTTCTCGGACCACATGGACAGGCGCCCCACGCCGTTGCTCACGGCCCAGCTCTTGAGGGCGGCCGCGTTGGCGAGGGTGAAGGTCGAGCCGTCGTCGTTGGTGCCGATCATGGGCGTGATGCCGAGGTTCGCGTAGGAGTAGCCGGAGTCGACGGACTTCATCTGCGCGAGCGTCGCCTGGCCGGCCTTGATGGCGGCCTGCCCCATGTCCTGGTTGCCCTGGTAGTAGTCCATCGTCATGGCGTTCACGACGTCCAGCTTCAGGCCCGCGGTCTTCGCGGACTTGAGGATGTTCACGCCGTCCTGCGTCAGGCCGCTCGGCAGGACGGGCAGGGTCGCGGAGACGGTCAGACCGGGGTTCGAGGCCTTGAGCTGCTTCATGACCGTCCAGTTGCGGACGGCGGAGGTCTGGTCCGCGACGGCGCCGCCCTCGATGTCGAAGTCGAGGGACTTCACGCCGTAGGCGGTGATGATCTTCTGGTAGGCCGCCTTGATGGCGTTCTGGTCGGTACAGGTCCAGCCGAGCGGGTAGCCCGCGGCGCCGCCGTTGGACACGATGACCGAGGCGCCCTCGGACTGCGCCTTCTTGATCAGCGGGTCGGTGAAGGAGTCGCCGCCGACGGGCAGGGTGTCGCCCCAGATGGCGTTGCAGCCGGCGCCTATGACGAAGGCCGCGGTGAAGGACTTCACACCGTGCTGCGTGATCGCGGTGTCCAGGAGCCCTTCCTGACCGTTCGACATGTCGGTGTACGGCGCGAAGGTGGTGGAGCCCGCCGCCGGGGCGGCGGAGGCGGTCCCGCCTGCGGCGAGCGCGGCGGAGGCGGCGAGGGCAGTGGCGGCGAGGCCGACGGTGGCACTGCGGAATCTGCGCATGGTGACGCCCTTTCGGTGGCTGTGGGGAGGCCGGAGCAGCACGCCGGCCGGGGGTGGGGCCGACCGGCGACGCGGGGACCATAGTTGGACTAGACCAAAGTGGGCGTCAAGGGTCTGGGCACCAACTGTTCCCCGGCGGCGGCCGGTTCGGGGCGTGGAGACGTGGCCGGTTCGCGTGCGGGCGGGCCGCTTCGGGACGGTCAGGACGCGCAGACGGGCCGGGGCCCCCGGCGGAAGAGGCACGGCGCGGGAGGGTCGGACACCCCTGGCCCGCCACGGCCTCGGCCGGGTCCCCCGGCCCAGGCCGCCCGCCCCGCTGTCAGCGCGCTTCGCGCAGCTTCTTCGCGGCCTTGCGCGCCGCGACCAGGACCGGGTCCCAGACCGGCGAGAACGGCGGCGCGTAGCCCAGGTCGAGCGCCGTCATCTGCTCCACCGTCAGCTTGGCCGTCAGCGCCACGGCGGCCACGTCCACGCGCTTGCCCGCGCCCTCCCGCCCGACGATCTGCACACCGAGCAGGCGGCCCGTACGGCGCTCCGCGATCATCTTGACGGTCATCGGCTGCGCGTCGGGGTAGTAGCCCGCGCGGCTGGTCGATTCCGCCGTCACCGCCACGAACTGCAGCCCCACCGCGAGCGCGTCCCGCTCCCGCAGCCCGGTGCGGGCGATCTCCAGGTCGCACACCTTGCTGACGGCGGTGCCGACGACGCCGGGGAAGGTGGCGTAGTCGCCGCCGACGTTGGCGCCGATGATCTGTCCGTGCTTGTTCGCGTGCGTCCCGAGCGCGATGTGCCGCATGCTGCCGGACACGAGGTCCCAGACCTCCACGCAGTCGCCGCCCGCCCAGATGTCCTCGTGCCCGCGCACCCGCAGGGACAGGTCCGTCAGCAGGCCGCCCGACCTGCCGAGCGGCAGGCCCGCCGCTTCGGCGAGTTCCGTGCGGGGACGCACCCCCATGCCGAGCACGACCACGTCGGCCGGGTACTCGCCGTGCGCCGTCGCCACGGCCCGCACCCGTCCGCCGGGGCCCGTGCGGATCTCCGTCACGGCGGCGCCGCCGACGACCGTGATGCCCATGCCGGTCATGGCGTCGTGGACCAGGCGGCCCATGTCGGGGTCGAGGGTCGACATGGGCTGCTCGTCGCGGTGCAGGACGGTGACCTCGTAGCCGTGGCGCACCAGCGCCTCCGCCATCTCGACGCCGATGTAGCCGGCGCCGACCACGACGGCGTGGCGCCCCTTCGCCCGGGCGAGCGTGTCGAGGAGTTCCTGGCCGTCGCCGAGGGTCTGCACGCCGTGCACGCCCGGCGCGTCGATGCCCGGCAGGCGCGGGCGCAGCGGGCTCGCGCCGGTCGCGAGGACGAGCTTGTCGTAGCCCGTCCAGCTCTCCTCGCCGGTCTCCAGGTCGTGGGCGAGCACCCGCCGGCCGGACACGTCCAGCTCCCGCACCTCGGTGCGCATCCTGAGGTCGATGCCGCGTTCGGCGTGCTCGTGGGGGGTGCGCGCCACCAGCTCGTCGCGGCTTCGGACGTCGCCCGCCACCCAGTACGGGATGCCGCACGCGGAGTACGAGGCGAAGTGGCCCCGCTCGAAGGCGATGATCTCCAGTTCGTCGGGGCCCTTGAGCCTGCGCGCCTGCGAGGCCGCCGACATGCCCGCCGCGTCGCCTCCGACCACCACCATGCGTTCCGCAGCCATCGCGCACCCCTCCGTCTCGCGTCCGCCCCGGTGACCGGGGTGGGAGGAACGCTACGCGGCGCGGGCGCGGCACCGCCCGTTTGAGAGAGTGTCTGCCATGGAGTCGAGCACGCAGCACACGCACACCGGCCCTGTCCCCGGCACGTCTCCCGGGCGCGTCGTGGTCGTCGGGGGCGGCATCGCCGGACTCGCCGCCGCGCACCGGCTGCTGGCCTCGGGCGCCTCGGTCACCGTCCTGGAGGGCACGGACCGCATCGGCGGCAAGCTCCTGACGGGCGAGATCGAGGGCGTGCGCGTCGACCTGGGTGCGGAGTCGATGCTGGCGCGGCGCCCCGAGGGCGTGGAGCTGGCCCGCGCGGTCGGTCTCGGCGAGCGGCTCGGCCCGCCGCACGCCACGACGTCGTCGGTGTGGACGCGCGGCGCGCTGCGCCCCATGCCGAAGGGCCATGTCATGGGTGTGCCGGGCGATCCCGCCGCGCTGGCGGACCTCCTGTCGGACGAGGGGCTCGCGCGGATCGCCCAGGAGCGTGCGCTGCCGCCCGGCGACGTCGGGGAGGACGTGGCGGTCGGCGCGTACGTGGCCGAGCGGCTCGGCCGGGAGGTCGTCGACCGGCTCGTCGAGCCGCTGCTGGGCGGCGTGTACGCGGGTGACGCCTACCGGATCTCGATGCGCGCGGCGGTGCCGCAGCTGTACGCGGCAGCGCGGCGGCACCCGTCGCTCCTCGACGCGGTCGGCTCCCTCCAGGCCGGCCCCGGGCCGGGCGCGGCGGCCCCCTCCGGCGTGTCGCTGCCGTCCGGCGGGCCGGTCTTCGCGGGCATCGAGGGCGGGATCGGCCGGCTGCCGGGCGCCGTGGCGGACGCCGTCCGCGCGGCCGGCGGCGACCTGCGCACCCGCACGCCGGTGCTCGGCCTCTCGCGCGGCGCGGACGGCTGGCACGTGCGCACCGACCAGGAGGTCCTGACCGCGGACGCGGTGGTGCTCGCGACCCCGGCCTGGTCGGCGTCCGCGCTGCTCGCTGACGTGTCGCCGAAGGCGTCGGCGGACCTGTCGGACATCGAGTACGCCTCGATGGCGCTGGTCACGATGGCGTTCCGGCGCGCGGACGTGACGTCGCTGCCGGAGGGCAGCAGCGGATTCCTCGTGCCGCCGGTGGACGGCCGCACGATCAAGGCCGCGACGTTCTCCACCCGCAAGTGGGGGTGGGTCGACCGCGCGGCGCCGGACCTGTTCGTGCTGCGGACGTCCGTGGGCCGCTACGGCGAGGAGGAGCAACTGCAGCGGGAGGACGGCGAGCTCGTGGCCTCGTCGCTGACCGACCTCGGGGAGGCGGTGGGCATCGCCGCGCGACCGGTCGCGACCCGGGTGACCCGGTGGGTCGGGGGGCTGCCGCAGTACCCGGTGGGCCACCTCGCGCGGGTGGCGCGCGTCCGGGAGGCGCTCGCGGCGCTGCCGGGGCTGCGGGTGTGCGGCGCGGCGTACGACGGCGTCGGCGTGCCGGCCGTGATCGCGAGCGCGACCCGCGCGGCGGACGAGATCCTGGGCGGGCGCCGGGAGGCGTGACGCGCACGCCTCCGCCCGGGCCCGGGCGGGCTCCGCGGTGAGCCGGACCCCTGGTCGAGGGGCGCCGCGGGCGGGAGCGAGAATGAGGGCATGACTGCTTCACCCTCTCCGGAGAAGACCCCCAACGCCGGCAAGAAGGCGCGGGACCTCAACGATGTCGTCCGCTACACGCTGTGGTCCGTCTTCCAGCTGCGCGACGTGCTGCCCGAGGACCGCGCGGGCTACGCGGACGAGGTCCAGGACCTCTTCGACCAGCTGGCCGCGAAGGACGTCACGGTGCGGGGCACGTACGACGTCTCCGGGCTGCGCGCCGAGGCCGACGTGATGATCTGGTGGCACGCCGAGACGGCCGACGAGCTCCAGGACGCCTACAACCGCTTCCGCCGCACACGCCTCGGCCGCGCGCTGAAGCCGGTCTGGTCGAACATGGCGCTGCACCGGCCGGCGGAGTTCAACAAGTCGCACGTCCCGGCCTTCCTGGCCGACGAGACGCCGCGCGACTACGTCAGCGTGTACCCCTTCGTGCGCTCGTACGAGTGGTACCTGCTGGAGGACGGCGAGCGGCGCCGGCTGCTCGCGGAGCACGGCATGATGGCGCGCGACTACCCGGACGTCCGCGCGAACACCGTCTCGTCGTTCTCCCTCGGCGACTACGAGTGGATCCTCGCCTTCGAGGCGGACGAACTGCACCGCATCGTCGACCTGATGCGCCACCTGCGCGGCTCGGAGACGCGCCGCCACGTGCGGCTGGAGGTCCCGTTCTTCACCGGCCGCCGCAAGTCGGTGGGCGACCTGGTCGCGGGCCTGGCGTGAGCGTGGGGCCCCGCCGCGTGCGGGGCCCCGTCCGCGGTGCCGGGCGGGTGTCAGCGCGCCGGCTGCGGGGGCGGCGGCCCGGGCAGCGCCTTCGTCGCGGACAGCCCGGGCAGTGAGACCGGCCGCGGCTCCGCGTGCGGGGCGCAGCCGGCCGCGCCCCGCGGGGTCCGGCCCGTCAGCAGGTAGGCGTCGACGTACGCGTTGACGCAGGCGTTGGGGCCGCCGGCGATCCCGTGCGTGCCCGCGTCCCGCTCGGTCACCAGCACCGAACCGGCCAGCCGGCGCTGGAGTTCCCGCGCCCCCGCGTACGGCGTGGCCGCGTCGCGCTCGGCGGCGAGGATGAGGGTCGGCGGCAGCTGCCCGGGCGCGGTGCGTACGTCGACGGGCTGCCGGTGCGGGGCGGGCCAGTACGCGCACGGCAGGTTCATGAACGCGTTGTCCCACGTCTCGAACGGCGCGGTCCGCGCGAGGCGCGTGTTGTCCCGGTCCCAGTCGCGCCAGTCGGTGGGCCACGGCGCGTCGTTGCACTCGACGGCGGTGTAGACGGCGTTCGCGTTCTCCGCGTCGCGCGCGGCGAGCGGCTGCGTCAGCGGCGCCGCCTGGTCGGTCAGCGGCCTCGGATCGCCCTTGAGGTACGCGGACAGGGCCGTCGCGCGCATCGCCCAGTAGTCGTCGTAGTAGCCGGCCGACAGCATGGCCGCCTGCAGTTCGCCGGGGCCGACCGTGCCGCCCGCGGGCTCCCGCGCCACCCTCGACCTCACCAGCTCGTAGCTGCGCCGGACAGCGGCCGCGGTCGTGCCCAGGTGGTAGACGTCGTCGTGCTTCGCCACCCAGGTGCGGAAGTCCGCCCACCGGCGCTCGAAGGCGACCGACTGCTCCATGTTGTCGCCGTACCAGATCTGCGACGGGTCCGGGTTCACGGCCGAGTCGAAGACCATGCGCCGCACGTGCGAGGGGAACAAGGTCGCGTAGACGGCGCCGAAGTACGTGCCGTACGAGGCGCCCATGAAGGTCAGCTTCCGCTCGCCGAGCGCGGCGCGCAGCACGTCGAGGTCGCGGGCGTTGTCGACAGACGTGTAGAACGGCAGCGCGTCGCCCGCGTTCTTCGCACAGCCCCGCGCGTACGCCTTCGCCGCGGCGATCCGGGTGCGCTTGTACGCCTCGGACGGCTGTTCCGGCGCGTCGGTGGGCGACTTCGTGTATTGCGCCGGGCTCTCGCAGGACAGCGGGGCCGAGCGCGCCACTCCCCGGGGCGCGTAGCCGACCAGGTCGTAGGCGGCCGCGATCCTCCGCCACTCCGGCAGGTCGCCCGCCATGGGGAAGGCCATGCTGGACGCGCCGGGCCCGCCCGGGTTGTAGACCAGCGCGCCCTGCCGCCCGGCGGGCCGGCCGCTCGCGCGCACCCTGCTGACGGTCAGCCTGATCGTGCGCCCGTCGGGGTGCGCGTAGTCCAGCGGTACGGCGACGGTGCCGCACTCCACGGGCTTCGGCAGCATCTCCTCCTTCGGGCACGTCCCGAACGCGACGCCGGCCACGGCAGCCCGGTGCGCGGCCAGCACCACGCCCCGGCGCTCGCGGGCCGCCGTGAGCGTCCCCACCGCGCCCGCCACCACGTCCCCGGCCCCGGCGCTCTCGTACGGCGTGCCCGCCGGTGCGGCCCGGCGGTGCGCCGCGTCCG
>NZ_JAKGCV010000163.1 GCF_021556455.1 Streptomyces fuscigenes
CGCCCCGCACCCGCCAGCCGAGCCCGCGCCGGTCCTGCGCCGCGTGCCACGCGCCCTGCAGCCGGTGCAGCTCCGCGGCCGTCAGCCGCCCGAGGCGCGCGGCGAACCTGCGGCCGAGCGCCCGGGTGACCTCCAGCCCCGCCAGTGCCCGGCCCGCGGGATCGCGGACCTCCGCGGCCCGCACGCCGTAGCGTGCGCACAGCTCGGCGAGTCCGGCCCCGCCCGGCCGCCGCCGGCCCAGCCGCCCGTCGAGCACCCAGGGGTCGAGGACGCACAGCGGCGCGGGCTCCGCGTACCGGGCGAGCCGGGACGCCCGGTGCCGCCACAGCTCGCGGTCCAGCACCGTGAGCCCGTACGAGGCGTGCTGCACCACCAGGGGCACGCCGTCCGCCCAGGTGCCGCCGAGGGCCCTGGCTATCTCCTCCACGACGGGTGCGGGCCAGCGGCCGTTGCGGTGCAGGAAATCCACCGTCAGGCCGAACGCGGCGGGCACCGGCACCCCCGGGTCCACCAGCCACCTCCGCACCCGCGGCGCCCGGTCCGGCGCCTCCTGCGTGACCAGCGCCGCCCAGACGATCCGGTCGCCCTCGGCGTCCCTCCCGGTGGTGGCGGCCCCGAACGCGGCCAGCGGCCCCTCGTACCACAGCGTCATTCACGAACTCCTCCGCCCCGCAGGGCACATGGCTGTGCGGAGGGCTGCGGGACCCGGCACGGACCGGTAGGTACCCGGACAGGTGGTGAGGTACGCGGCCTTTGCGGTCGCTATACCCTTTCGCGATCGACTGCCGATGCTCGGTACGATTCACTCCGCGCAGCGTTCGCTGCGGCAGCCCGTGCAGTGAGGGAGAGACCGGTGTCAGACGTCCGTGTGATCATCCAACGCGATTCCGAGCGGGAAGAGCGCGTGGTGACGACGGGGACTACGGCCGCCGACCTCTTCCCGGGCGAGCGCGCCGTCGTCGCGGCCCGGGTCGACGGGCAGCTGAAGGACCTCGCGTACGCCCTGGGCGAGGGCGAGGTCGTCGAGCCGGTGGAGATCTCCTCCCCGGACGGCCTGAACATCCTGCGCCACTCGACGGCGCACGTGATGGCGCAGGCCGTGCAGGAGATCTTCCCCGAGGCGAAGCTCGGCATCGGCCCGCCCATCAAGGACGGCTTCTACTACGACTTCGACGTGGAGAAGCCGTTCACGCCGGAGGACCTCAAGGCCGTCGAGAAGAAGATGCAGGAGATCCAGAAGCGCGGGCAGCGCTTCTCGCGCCGCGTCACCACCGACGAGGCCGCCCGCGTCGAGCTCGCGGCCGAGCCGTACAAGATCGAGCTGATCGGCCTCAAGGGCAAGGCGGCCGACGCCGCCGAGGGCGCGGACGCCGAGGTCGGCACCGGCGAGCTGACGATCTACGACAACCTCGACGCGAAGACCGGCGAGCTGTGCTGGAAGGACCTGTGCCGCGGCCCGCACCTGCCGACCACCCGGTACATCCCCGCGTTCAAGCTGATGCGCTCGGCCGCCGCGTACTGGCGCGGCAGCGAGAAGAACCCGCAGCTGCAGCGCATCTACGGCACCGCGTGGCCGACGAAGGACGAGCTCAAGGCGCACCTGGAGTTCCTGGCCGAGGCGGAGCGCCGCGACCACCGCAAGCTCGGCGCGGAGCTCGACCTGTTCTCCTTCCCCGACGAGCTCGGCCCCGGCCTCGCCGTCTTCCACCCCAAGGGCGGGGTGATCCGCAAGGAGATGGAGAACTACTCGCGCCGCCGGCACGAGGAGGAGGGGTACGAGTTCGTCAACACCCCGCACATCTCCAAGGAGCAGCTCTTCGAGACGTCCGGGCACCTGCCGCACTACTCGGAGAGCATGTTCCCGCCCATCGAGTTCGACGGGCAGAACTACCGCCTCAAGTCGATGAACTGCCCCATGCACAACCTGATCTTCAAGTCGCGGGGCCGCTCGTACCGCGAACTGCCGCTGCGGCTGTTCGAATTCGGCACGGTCTACCGCTACGAGAAGTCCGGCGTCGTGCACGGCCTGACCCGCTCCCGCGGCTTCACCCAGGACGACTCGCACATCTACTGCACCAAGGAGCAGATGCCCGAGGAGCTCGGCTCGCTGCTGACCTTCGTCCTTGACCTGCTGCGCGACTACGGGCTCGACGACTTCGAGCTGGAACTGTCCACCCGCGACCCGGAGTCGGACAAGTTCATCGGCTCGGACGAGGACTGGGAGGAGGCCACGGACGCGCTCCGCCGGGCCGCCGAGAAGCAGGGCCTGCCGCTCGTGCCGGACCCGGGCGGCGCCGCCTTCTACGGCCCGAAGATCTCCGTGCAGGCGAAGGACGCGATCGGCAGGTCGTGGCAGATGTCGACCCTCCAGGTCGACTTCAACCAGCCCAAGCGCTTCGGCCTCGAGTACACCGCCGCCGACGGCTCGAAGCAGCAGCCCGTCATGCTGCACCGCGCGCTGTTCGGCTCCATCGAGCGCTTCTTCGGCGTCCTGCTGGAGCACTACGCGGGCGCCTTCCCCGCCTGGCTCGCGCCGGTGCAGGCCGTCGGCATCCCCGTCGGCGACACGCACGTGCCGTACCTGGAGGAGTTCGCGGCGGAGGCCCGCAAGCGGGGCCTGCGCATGGAGGTGGACTCCTCCTCGGACCGCATGCAGAAGAAGATCCGCAACCACCAGAAGGACAAGACCCCGTTCATGGTGATCGTCGGCGACGACGACATGCAGGGCGGCACGGTCTCCTTCCGCTACCGCGACGGCTCGCAGGAGAACAACGTCCCGCGCGACGAGGCCCTCGACAAGATGGCCCGGATCGTCGCGGACCGCGTCCAGATCTGACCGCACGCGCGAAGCGGCCCCCGGCAGCGGCGTCAGCCCTCCGGGGGCCGCTTCGCGTCCCGGCCCTCCTGCCGGAAGACCTCGATCAGCCACGAGGAGAACGAGCCGGTCACGGCGCCGAGCAGCGCGAGGCCGCACACCATCAGGCCCACCGCCACCACCCGGCCCTCGGCCGTCACCGGCGTCACGTCCCCGTAGCCCACGGTGGTGATCGCCGAGGCCGCCCACCACACCGAGTCGCCGAAGGTGGTGATCGTCGCGCCCGGCGCGGTCCGCTCGACGTGGTAGACGGTCAGCGCCGCCGTGAAGGTGAGCAGCGCCGAGGACAGCCCCGCGTACGACATCACCCGCGCGTACAGGCTCAGCCGCGGCAGGTCCGTGCGGCGGCGCTGGACGGCCGAGTACACCTGCACGACCCGTACGGGGCGCAGCAGCGGCAGCAGCAGGACCAGCGAGTCCAGCCAGTGCGAGCGCACGAAGCCCCGGCCCTCCCCGCTCAGCGCCAGCCGGACCGCGTAGTCGGCCACGAAGACCGCCCAGGCGGCGAGCTGCACCCCGAGCGCCGCGTCCCGCAGCGCCGCCGGCGACGACCACGCCAGCACCCGCACCGCGTACGCCGCGAGGTACACCAGGGACACCCCGAGCAGGGGCAGCTCCGTCCGCCGCTCCCAGTCGTCGAGCCGCGAGGGGGCCGTGTCGTCACGCATCGTCCCAGCATCCCGGTGGCCGGTGAGGGCGGGCACCGGCGACACGCCCCGACAGGGCCAGGTCCTATGCTGCACAGCATGACGACTGAGCCGGAGCAGCAGATCGGAGTGGGGAGCCCGGACGCGTTCCAGCGCCTGTGGACGCCTCACCGGATGGCGTACATCCAGGGTGAGAACAAGCCCAGCGGTTCGGGGGCGGAAGACGGCTGCCCCTTCTGCGCCATCCCGTCCAAGTCGGACGAGGACGGTCTGGTCGTCGCGCGCGGTGAGCGGGTGTACGCGGTGCTCAACCTGTACCCGTACAACGGCGGGCACCTGATGGTGGTCCCCTTCCGGCACGTCGCCGACTACACGGAGCTGGACGACGCCGAGACGGCCGAGCTCGGGCTGTTCACGAAGCGGGCGATGACCGCGCTGCGCACCGCCTCCGGCGCACACGGATTCAACATCGGGATGAACCAGGGCGCGGTCGCGGGCGCGGGCATCGCGGCGCACCTGCACCAGCACGTCGTGCCCCGGTGGGGCGGGGACACCAACTTCATGCCGGTGGTCGGGCACACCAAGGTGCTGCCCCAGCTCCTCGCCGACACGCGGACCATGCTCGCCGCGGCCTGGCCCGTCGAGGACTGACCTCCTCGGCCCCGCGGCACGGCGGCGGGCCCGCACCGGCGAGGGTGCGGGCCCGCGCGCGTGCGGGGCGGCGGCGCCTCACGCGTTGTAGGTGTCGGCCTTCGACGGTGTCGGGTCCTGGACCTGCCCGCTGAGGACGCCCGCCCGGTCGCCGAAGCGGGAGGTGTCGACGTTGTGCTCCTGCAGGACCCGCAGGGCGGCGCTGTGCGTCGCGCGCAGCACGGGCGTCGCGGTGCGCAGCGCGTCGTCGGCCATGAAGCGGTGCAGCCACGGCTGCTCGGCCCACGCGTGCCGCAGCCCGAACGGCTCGGGCAGCACCAGCTTGCCGCCGAGGTGGTCCAGGATCGGCGGATACCACAGCAGGGGAGCGCGCACCGCGAGACGCACGACCTCGTCGTTGTCCACGAGGGGCAGGGTGCGGGTGTTGCTCTCCCAGAACTTGACCATTTTCGGCGTCGTCACGGTCTTGGGGGAGGGGCCCGTGGTGAACAGGCCGTGCACCGGGCCGAGAGCGTGCCCGGTGACCTCGATGCGCAGGGTCTCGTGCAGCACGGTCACGCTGATGAGCATCGTCAGCACGAGCTGGCCGTCCCAGAGCGTGAACTGCACGCCGAGGTAGTGGCGGTTGCCGCTGCCGAACTGCTGCTCGTTGCAGATGCGCTGTATCTCGTGCGGCTTGATCTGGTACGCCTCGACGTCCTGGCCCTCCGGCCGCGAGACGGCACCCGCGCCCTGTCCCACCGGCGAGACGATCCAGTGCTTCACCGAGGGCGTCGGGAAGCCGCCCGTGTTCAGGGGGCCCCGCTCCAGCATCTTCAGCTGGTCGTGGATGGCCTTGATGACGTCCCAGCTGCGGAAGCCGTGGATCTCCGTGCCCGGGTCCTTCGGGACGAGCTGCTCCGCGAGCTGCCAGCCGCCCCACCGCGTGCCCATGCCGAGTATGCCCTTGGGGCCCGCGTAGAAGACGACGTTGGACTGCTGCTCGGCCGTCAGGCGCTGCAGGCCCTGGCGCAGTTCCTCGCGGGAGGCCTCGCCCGGGTGGCCCGGCACCGCGTCGGGGACCTTCGCGCCGATGCCGCCGCCCGCCAGCAGCGCGGACCACCGCTCGCGCAGGTCCTTCGCCGTGGACTCGGAGATCCGCTTGGCGAGGTACCAGCCGACGACCGGCATCAGGATCATGCCGCGCAGGTACCAGCCGAGCACCCCGTCGAACGGCAGGAACAGCAGCACGATCACCGCGAGGACGCCGACCGCGACCAGCAGCAGCGTGCCGATGGCGCCCGCGCCCTTCGCCACGCCCTTCGACAGGCCCCGGCGCAGCGCGAACACCCCGAGCCAGATCAGCAGGCCGGGCAGGAACAGCACGCCGAAGACGACCGTGACGACGGTCAGCCGGCGGTCGCGCTCCTTGCGGATGTGGTTCGCGGCCAGGCAGTGCTCCACGACCGTCTGCGCCTCGATGCCGAAGGACTGCACGAGCGCCGCGCGGCCCGCCCCGAGCGTCCGCGTCTGCACGGCCCGCGAGAACGCCTCACCGAGGTTGGGGGCGAAGAGGTTCCGCTTCTCGCCCTCCTTGGTGCGGGAGCCGCCCTTGATGGTGGACTGGTGCCACTCGTTGTCCGCCTTGAGGATCTCCGTGATGGGGCTGTCCCTGTACGCGGCCGAGGCCAGCGCCTGGGTGGCGGCGGTCTGGCCCGCCGCTCCCATCAGGGGCACCTGTGCCCCAGGGCTGAAGTCGAACTCGTCGCTCACTGCTTGACCGCCCCCACCCGTCACCCGAGGTTCCGCTGTGCCGCCTCTTCCCGCTCAGCGGGCCCCGCACGCCTGTTGAGCTGGGCACCCCAGGGTATCCGGGGGGCCCGGCCCGTGGCAGTCATATGTCAACTACGCGTCGATCAAGCTCCGTTCCCGCAGCTTTTCGGCCACCGAAGGCGGCATCGCCTCGTGCCGCGCGTACGTGCGGCTGAAGCGTCCCGTGCCGTGCGCGACGGACCGCAGGTCGACCGCGTAGCGGCCGATCTCCAGCTCGGGCACCTCCGCCCGCACCAGGGTCAGCCCCGGCCCGGCCGGCTCGGTGCCGACGACGCGGCCCCGCCGGCCCGACAGGTCGCTCATGACCGGGCCGACGTGCTCGTCGGGCACCAGCACCGCGACCTCGGCGACCGGTTCCAGCAGATGGATCGGCGCGGCCAGCGCCGCCTCGCGCAGCGCGAGGGCGCCCGCCGTCTGGAACGCGGCGTCCGAGGAGTCCACCGAGTGCGCCTTGCCGTCGACCAGGGTGACCCGGACGTCGACCAGCGGGTGCCCCGCGGCCACCCCGCGCGCCGCCTGCGCGCGCACGCCCTTCTCGACGGACGGGACGAACTGGCGGGGCACCGCGCCCCCGACCACCCGGTCCACGAACTCGATGCCCGAGCCCGGCGGCAGCGGCTCCACCTCGATCTCGCAGATCGCGAACTGGCCGTGCCCGCCCGACTGCTTGACGTGCCGGCCCCGGCCCGTCGCGGGCGCGCCGAACGTCTCGCGCAGCGGCACCCGGTGCGCCACCGCGTCGACCTGGACGCCGTAGCGGCTGCGCAGCCGCTCCAGCGCGACCTCCTGGTGCGCCTCGCCCAGGCACCACAGCACCACCTGGTGGGTGTCCTGGTTCTGCTCCAGCCGCATGGTCGGGTCCTCCGCGACCAGGCGGGCGAGGCCCTGCGACAGCTTGTCCTCGTCGGCCTTGCTGTGCGCACGGACCGCCAGCGGCAGCAGCGCGTCCGGCATCGCCCAGGCCGCCACGAGCAGCGGATCCTCCGGCGAGGACAGCGTGTCGCCGGTCTCCGCGTGCGCGAGCTTGGCGACGCACGCGAGGTCGCCGGCGCGGCATTCGGCCAGGACCCGCTGCTGCTTGCCGAACGGAGAGGAGAGCGAGCCGATCCGCTCCTCCTCGTCGTGGCCCCCGTCCTGCCCGGGCCCGCCGTCCGCGGCGCCGGGCCCGCCGTTGGCGTGGTGGCCCGACACGTGCACCGTCGCGTCGGGCCGCAGCGTCCCGGAGAACACCCGCACGAGCGACATCCGCCCCACGTACGGGTCGGACGCCGTCTTGACGACCTCCGCGACGAGCGGCCCCCGCGGGTCGCAGCCGATCCCCTCGCGCGCCGCCCCGCGCGGGGTGGTGACCCGGGGCGCCCGCCGCTCCAGGGGCGAGGGGAACCCGCCCGTGACCAGTTCGAGCAGCTCGAGCGTGCCGAGGCCCTGGGTGCCGCCCTCCGGGGCGGGCGCGGCGGCGAGGACCGGGTGGAAGACGCCCCGGGCGACCGCCTTCTCCAGGTCCGCCGTCAGGGTGGCGACGTCGAGGTCCTCGCCGGCGAGGTAGCGGTCCATCAGGGACTCGTCCTCGCTCTCGGCGATGATCCCCTCGATCAGGCGGTTGCGGGCCGCCTCCACGCCCGGCAGCTCGTCCTCGGACGGCGCGGTCACGGTGCGCCCGCCCGACGCGTAGTCGTGGACGCGCCGCGACAGCAGCGCGGTCAGGCCGGTCGCCGGCGCGTGCCCGTCCGGTCCCTCGGGGCCGAGCACCGGCAGGTGGAGGGGGACGACGGCGTCCGGGTCTTCGCCGCCGAAGATGCGGCCGCACAGCTCCGTCATGGCGGCGAAGGAGGTGCGCGCCGTGTCGAGGTGGGTGACGACGATGGCGCGGGGCATGCCGACCGCCGCGCACTCGTCCCACACGGCGCGCGTCGCGCCCACGACCGCCTCGGCCTCCTGGGCGGCCGAGACGACGAAGAGGGCCGCGTCCGCGGCGCGCAGACCGGCCCTCAGCTCACCGACGAAGTCGGCATATCCTGGCGTGTCCAGGAGATTGATCTTGTATCCGCCCCATTCGACGGGCACCAGCGACAGCTGCACGGAGCGGTGCTGGCGGTGCTCGATCTCGTCGTAGTCGGAGACGGTCGCGCCGTCCTCCACCCGCCCCGGCCTGACGACGGCACCCGCCGTCTGCGCCAGCGCCTCGACGAGCGTCGTCTTCCCCGATCCGCTGTGGCCGACCAGGACCACGTTCCTCACGGTGGCGGGCCGGTCGGCCGCCGGCGCCCCTCCGGCGGCCCCGTTGTGTGTCTTCGCCTTGTCGCCCATGGTGTCCTGCCTCCCGGATGTGATCGCACGGCGAGGAGATGTGCACGGCGCGCCCGACGCGCACGATGCGGACAAGGGGGAGCGGCAGGGGCAGCTCCGGCGGTGCCCACGGTGTCCTTCGAGCTTCGCACTCCGGCCAGGTCGCGTCCATACGTCGTTCCCCCGTCCCGGCGGGCGCGGGCGATCGCGGCGCGAGCCGGGGACCCGGCAGTGGCGGGCGGCGGTCCTGGCTACGATGGGCCAGCCGACGGCCAGCGGGGCCGCCGCGCGCCGCCGACCCCGGGAAAGCCATGCTGAACAAGTACGCGCGTGCGTTCTTCACGCGTGTCCTCACGCCGTTCGCCGCGTTCCTGCTGCGACGGGGGGTGAGCCCGGACACGGTCACCCTGATCGGGACGGCCGGGGTGGTCGCGGGGGCGCTGGTCTTCTACCCGCGGGGCCAGTTCTTCTGGGGCACCATCTGCATCACCGTGTTCGTCTTCTCCGACCTGGTCGACGGCAACATGGCCCGCCAGGCGCAGATCTCCAGCCGGTGGGGCGCGTTCCTCGACTCCACGCTCGACCGGGTCGCCGACGGAGCCATCTTCGGCGGCTTCGCCCTCTGGTACGCGGGCACCGGCGACAACAACATGATGTGCGCGGTCGCCATCTTCTGCCTCGCCAGCGGCCAGGTCGTCTCGTACACCAAGGCGCGCGGCGAGTCCATCGGGCTGCCCGTCGCGGTCAACGGCCTGGTGGAGCGAGCGGAGCGCCTGGTCATCACCCTCGTCCTGGGCGGCCTCGCCGGCTTCCACGTCACCTTCGGTGTCCCGGGCATCCAGATCCTGCTGCCGATCGCCCTGTGGATCGTCGCCGCCGGCTCGCTCGTGACCCTGTGCCAGCGCGTCGTGACCGTCCGGCGCGAGGCCGCGGAGGCCGACGCGGCACGGGCCGAGGCCGAGGCGGGCACCGGCGGCACCGGCGCGTCGGGGGTCGCCTCGTGAGCGGCGCCAAGGACCGGGCGACCGACGCCCTCTACGGGCTCGGCTGGAGCGCCGTCAAGACGCTGCCCGAACCGGCGGCCCGCGCCCTCGGCAACACCGTGGCCGACGCGGCCTGGCGGCGGCGCGGCAAGGGGATACTGCGACTGGAGAGCAACCTCGCCCGGGTGGTGCCCGACGCGGGTGCCGAGCGGCTCGCCGAGCTGTCGAAGGCCGGCATGCGCTCGTACCTGCGCTACTGGATGGAGTCCTTCCGGCTGCCCACCTGGTCCAAGGAGCGGGTGGTCGGCGGCTTCGCCCCCAAGGGCCTCGAACACCTCGACGAGGCGTTCACGGAGGGCCGGGGCGTGATCATAGCGCTGCCGCACCTGGCCAACTGGGACCTCGCCGGCGCCTGGGTCGCCCAGGCGCTCGGCCGCAACTTCACCACCGTCGCCGAGCGGCTCAAGCCCGAGAGCCTCTACGACCGCTTCGTCGCCTACCGCGAGGGCCTCGGCATGGAGGTGCTCCCGCACGCGGGCGGCTCCGCGTTCGGCGTTCTCGCCCGGCGGCTGCGCGGCGGCGGCATGGTGTGCCTGGTCGCCGACCGCGACCTGTCCGCCTCCGGCGTCGAGGTCGACTTCTTCGGCGAGCGCGCCACGATGCCCGCGGGCCCCGCGCTGCTCGCCCAGCACACCGGCGCGGCCCTGCTGCCGGTCACCCTCTGGTACGACGACTCGCCGGTCATGCGCGGCACGGTCCACCCGCCCGTCGAGGTGCCGCAGGCGGGCACCCGCACCGAGAAGACATCCGCCATGACACAGGCGCTTGCCGACGTCTTCGCCGGCGGGATCGCCGAGCACCCCCACGACTGGCACATGCTGCAGCGGCTGTGGCTCGCCGACCTCGAACCGCGCGGCGGCGCCGCGCCGGGCGCCGGGCGGTCGGGCGCATGAGGATCGGCATCGTCTGCCCGTACTCCTGGGACGTGCCCGGTGGCGTGCAGTTCCACATCCGGGACCTGTCCGAGCACCTGATCAAGCTCGGCCACGACGTGTCGGTGCTGGCCCCCGCCGACGACGACACGCCCCTGCCGCCGTACGTCGTCTCGGCGGGCCGCGCGGTACCCGTCCCGTACAACGGGTCCGTCGCGCGCCTGAACTTCGGCTTCATCTCGGCGGCCCGCGTGCGGCGCTGGCTGCACGACGGCGCCTTCGACGTCGTGCACATCCACGAGCCGTCCTCGCCCTCCCTCGGCCTGCTCACCTGCTGGGCCGCGCAGGGCCCGATCGTCGCGACGTTCCACACCTCCAACCCGCGTTCGCGCGCCATGATCGCGGCGTACGCGATCCTCCAGGCGGCGCTGGAGAAGATCAGCGCGCGCATCGCCGTCAGCGAGTACGCGCGCCGCACCCTCGTCGAACACCTCGGCGGGGACGCCGTGGTCATCCCCAACGGGGTCGACGTCGACTTCTTCGCGGGGGCCGAGCCGCATCCGGCCTGGCAGGGGACCGAGGACGCGCGCACCATCGGGTTCGTCGGACGCATCGACGAGCCCCGCAAGGGCCTGCCGGTCCTGATGCGGGCCCTGCCGCGGATCCTGCGGGAACGGCCCGGGACCCGGCTGCTGGTGGCCGGGCGCGGCGACGAGAAGGAGGCGGTCGCCTCGCTGCCCAAGGACCTGCGCCCGCGCGTCGAGTTCCTCGGCATGGTCAGCGACGTGGACAAGGCGCGCTTCCTGCGCAGCGTCGACCTGTACGTGGCGCCCAACACGGGCGGCGAGAGCTTCGGCATCATCCTGGTCGAGGCGATGTCCGCGGGCGCGCCCGTGCTCGCCAGCGACCTGGAGGCGTTCGCGCAGGTGCTGGGGCAGGGCGAAGCCGGCGTGCTGTTCCCCAACGAGGACACCGACGCCCTGGCCGAGTCGGCCCTCGCGCTGCTGGCGGACGGCCCCCGGCGGGCCGCGCTGCGGGAACGCGCGTCCGCGCACGTGCGGCGCTTCGACTGGTCGACGGTCGGCGCGGACATCCTCGCCGTCTACGAGACGGTCGCGGACGGTGCCGCCCAAGTGGCCGCGGTCGACCGCACGCCGGGCGCCTGAGCGCCCCGGCCGGCGCGCGGGGACGGCCCGGCGCG
>NZ_JAKGCV010000164.1 GCF_021556455.1 Streptomyces fuscigenes
GGCCGGCAGCGGCGTCCCCGACCGGGACCCGGACGCCCGGCCGCGCGGCGGCGGTACGAGACACGCTCCCGCGCCCGCACCCGCCCGCGGCGCACACGACGCCGCGGCGCGGTCCGCACCGGAGACACCGGCGGTACGCGAAGACATCGGGCGCGCCCCCGCGCGCCCGCCCCAGCAGACCGAGGAGCGCCATCCGTATGACCATCGAGGAAGCGGCGGCCGTGCCGCCCACCGTCGTGAAGGTGACCGATATCGATGTCGTGCGGCAGGGCAGGCTCCTGCTCGACTCGGTGTCGATGACGGTGCGCGGCGGCGAGCACTGGGCGCTGCTCGGTTCCAACGGCGCGGGCAAGTCGACCCTGCTCGGCATGGTGGGCGCGCAGACCCACCCCACACGGGGTGTGGTGGAGGTGCTGGGCCGGACGCTCGGCCGGGTGGACCTGCGCGAGCTGCGCACGTCGATCGGGCACGTCAACCCGCGCCATCCGCTGCGCTCGCCGCTGCGCGTGGCGGACGTGGTGATGACGGGGCTGACGAACTCGGTCGAGCCCGTCCCCCGCTGGTCGCCGCCCGCCGGGGAACCGGAGCGCGCGCTGCGGCTGCTGGCCATGCTGGGCATGGGCGGCAAGCAGGACGCGCGCTGGCCGACGCTCTCCCAGGGCGAGCGCGGCCGCACCCTCATCGCGCGTGCCCTGATGCCGCGCCCCCGGCTGCTGCTGCTCGACGAGCCGGCCACCGGCCTCGACCTCGCCGCCCGCGAGCAGTTGCTCAGCGCCCTCGACGCGCTGCGCCTCGACCACCCGGAGCTGGCGACGGTCCTCGTCACCCACCACCTGGAGGAGCTGCCCGCCTCCACGACCCACGCGATGCTGCTGCGCGAGGGGCAGTGCGTGGCGGCCGGGCCCGCCGACGAGGTGCTGACCACGGACCAGGTCAGCAAGTGCTTCGACCATCCGGTGCGCATCGAGCGCGCCGACGGCAGGTGGACGGCGCGCGCGGAGCGCGTCAGTCCTGCGGCGGTACTTCCTCGGGACTGAACGCCGTGCCCTGGTGGAAGTAGAGCAGCCACTCCCCCTCCGCGCGCACCCAGACGGAGCTGCGGTGCGCGCGGCGGGCGTTGACGTCGACGTCGAAGGTCACATGGACGACGTCCGGCGCGAGCTGCACGGCCCGCAACGACGACACGGTGGCCGGCGCGGTGGCGGGGCCGCGTGCCCTCAGCTCGTTGACCAGCGTCTCCCGGTTCCACTCGCGGCCGGAGGAGCCGAAGGACCGGAAGTCGGGGTGCAGCAGCGCGGCGAGCAGGGGCGGGGAGCTGTGCACGGCCGGGTCGAGGAAGCGCAGCTCCTGCTCCAGCGCGGCGGACGTGGCGGGCAGCGGGTCAGCCATGGGTCAGCTCCACCAGTTTGACGACGGTGTTCCAGTTGCGGCTGGTGGCGATCGTGCCGGGGTGGAGGCCGGGCCGGCCCAGTGCCGCGCCGAGCTTGGAGCGGCCCAGGCCGTCGGGCGCGTACAGGTACAGCGCGCGATCGCCGAGGCGGAACTCCTCGGGGAGGTACGCGGCGGGATCGAGCCCGGCGAACCGCTCGGGGCCGACCGGCGCGGAGAAGTAGGTGACGTGCAGCTGCCTGCCCTCCAGGGATGCCGCGTCGAAGGGGCAGTCGTCGACGACGGACCGCAGGTACGCCGCGTCGCGGACGATGCAGGCGATCTCGGTCCCGAAGCGGTCGAGGAGCGCGGCCCCGATCGCCGCGCGCAGCGCCTCGGCGTCCGTGCCCGTATTGCGGAACACCGCGTTGCCGCTCTGCAGGTGGGTGCGCACGTCCTCGAGGCCGAGGCCGCCGAGCACGTCGCGGAGCTCGGCCATGGGGACCTTGCGGCTGCCGCCGACATTGACCCCCCGCAGGAGGACGGCGTACGACGTGCTCATCGGTGTTCCTCCTGGTGACGTCCGGCGGCGCCGGTTCGGCGGCGCTCTCGGCAGGGGCTGTTTCCGCGGGAGCCCCGCAGGGGCGGACCCGGCGGGCGCCGGTGCCCGGTCCGGGCGGGCCGGCGGGGGCCGCGGGGCACGGCTCGGGGGGCGGGCGGGCGGTACGGTCCGGCGGCGGTGGTGCCGGTGCGAGACCTCAACAGGAGTCCTCCCGGGCGGGCGGTCGACGGCGGGCGGGAACCGGGCGCGGGAGCCGCGGGGCCCCCTCGGGGCCGAGGGGAGCAGGAACACGATAGGACGGCGGCGGCCCGGAAGCGGCCCGGGGCACGAGGGCCCGGCGGCCGCTTCGCTCCGTCCGCCCCGCTCGCGGGTGGCAGCGGGGCGTGGGGCGGGGCGCGGTGGGCGCGTCCGGGCGGCGCAATGAGAAGGTGGTCGGTCGACAGACGTACCAGCGGCGCACGTGAGCGAGTGATCCCCCATGGACGAGGCACGGGCCAGAGACATCCTCGGCGCGGCCGGGCTGCCGCCCGCCGCGGAGCTGATCGCGCTGGGCGAGAACGCGGTCTTCCGGACCGGGGAGCTCGTCGTGAAGGTGGGGCGCGACGCGGCGCTCGCGCCCGAACTGCTGGAGCGGGCCGAGCGCGAGGTGGCGCTCGCCGGGTGGCTGGCCGGCGCGGGCGTGCCCGCGGTGCGCCCCGCCGAGGAGCACGCCAGGTCCGTGCTGGGGCATCCGGTGACGCTGTGGGAGCGGCTGCCCGACGCCGTGCGGTCCGCCGTCCCCGCCGACCTCGCGCCGCTGCTGCGCCGCGTGCACGCCCTGGGCGCGCCGGACGGCTTCAGCCTGCCGCGCCGGGAGCTGCTCGGCGGCGTGGAGCGCTGGCTGCGGCTCGCCGGGGACGCGATCGACCCTGAGGACGCCGCGTACCTGCGGGAGCGCCGGGACGGCTTCGCCGCGCGGGCCGCGGCGCTGACGCCGCGTCTGGCGCCGGGGCCGATCCACGGCGACGCGCTGCCGCGCAACGTGCACGTGGGCGCGGACGGCCCCGTCCTGGTCGACCTGGAGACCTTCTCCTTCGACCTGCGCGAGCACGACCTCGTCGTCCTGGCGCTCTCCCGCGACCGGTACGGCCTGGACGCGGACGCGTACGACGCCTTCACCGCCGCGTACGGCTGGGACGTGCGGACGTGGGAGGGCTGCTCCGTGCTCCGGGGCGCGCGCGAGACCGCCAGTTGCGCGTGGGTCGCCCAGCACGCCCCCTCCAACCCGGCGGCACTCGCCGAGTTCCGGCGCCGTGTGGCCTCGCTGCGCGAAGGCGACCCGGAAGTCCGCTGGTACCCCTTCTGAGCAGCCGCCCGCCGGCGGACCCGCCGCACTCCGGGCGAGTCCGGCGACCGCCCGTGCGCGCCCGGCACCCGGCACCCGGCACCCGGCCCGGAACGCTGTCCGCGAGCGGCGCGCCGCCGCCTCTCAGCGCCCGGGGTGGGTGGCGGAGGCGTCCGCGCCGGCCGCGCGCGGCACCGATCCCGCGCGCAGCGGCCAGCCCCGGTCGACCGACGCGTCCGCGTTGCCCTTGCGGCGCAGGAACGCCTCGAAGTCCTCGGCCCACTCGGCGTACCAGACGACCTGCCGGGCATGCAGCTCCTCGGCCGTCAGGGCCGCGACCGCGGCGTGCCGGGCGGCTATCGCGGTGGCCACGTGGACCGCGGCGAGGGCGTCCGCCGCCGCCTGGTGCGCCCCGTCGAGGATGACGCCGTACTCCCCGCAGACCGCTTCGAGGGTGCGCTTGCCCTTGCGGTAGCGGTCGACGGCGCGGTCGATGGTGTAGGGGTCGACGACCGGGCCGAGCGGCCCGAGCGGGGGCAGGCCGTGCCGTTCCAACTCGGCGCTGAGCAGCGTCAGGTCGAACGCCGCGTTGTACGCGACGACGGGGACGCCGCGCGCCCACGCGTCGCGCAGGGCGTCGGCCACCTCCGCCGCGACCTCGCGCACGGGCCGCCCCTCGGCCGCCGCCCGCTCGCTGCTGATGCCGTGCACCGCCGACGCCTGGGCGGGGATCAGCACCCCGGGATCGGCGAGCCAGGTCCGCCGGCCGCGCACCGTGCCGCCCTCGGCCTCCACGACCGCGGCCGTGACGATGCGGGCCTCCAGCGGATCGGTGCCGGTCGTCTCCAGGTCGAAACCGGCCAGCGGTCCCCCGTACCAGGTCATCCTGACTTCCCCTCACTGCGCCGGCGCGCCGCTCCGCCGCGTCCTTGACGCCTCGTTCCCCCGTCGATCCACACCTTCGCACGCGGCACTGACACCGCCGCCCGCGGCGGGGCGGGGCGCGGCGGCACCCGGCTCAGGACACGGGCCGCGAGTCCGTCCAGAAGGTCTCGAACTCCTCGCGGTAGACCTCGAACAGCCCGTGTTCGGCGTCCCGCCCGGAGCGCACCACCTCGCGGCCCTGGCCGCGCAGCACCAGCACCGGCGTCTCCATGCCGCGCGCCGTGCGCAGGTACGACTGGACGACGGCGAGCCCCCCGGGGCCGTCGCCGTCGACGAGGTACGCGGTGAACCGCGGTGTCTCGTCGAAGACATGTATCTCGAAGGCGCCGGGGTCGCGGAGCTTGGAGCGGACCCGCCGCATGTGCAGGATGTTCATCTCCACGGTCCGGCTGAGTTCGCCCTTGCGCAGGCCCAGCTCCCGTTCGCGCCGCTTGACGGCGCTGCTCGCCGGGTTGAGGAACAGCAGGCGCACCCGGCAGCCCGACTCGGCGAGCCGGATCAGGCGGCGCCCGGAGAAGTTCTGCACGAGCAGGTTGAGGCCGATGCCGATCGCGTCGACGCGGCGCGCCTGTCCGAAGAGGTCCTCGGCGGGGAACTCGCGCTGGAGGCGCACCCGGTCCTGGTGGACGGAGACGACGTCCGCGTAGCGGTCGCCCACCAGGTCCTCCACGGCGTCGACCGGCAGCCGGTCCCCGTCGGGCGGCGCGGCCGCCCCGGTGCCGCCGACCATGGCGAGCAGCCGGGTCGAGGCCCGTTCGGCCTGGGCGAGGACCGTCTCGGACAGGGCGCGGTTGCGGGAGACGACGTTGCGTGCGACCTCCAGCTCGTCGAGCACGAGCTCCAGCTCGCGCCGGTCGGGCACGTACGGCTCGAAGCAGGGCCAGTGCTGGACCGTCAGCTCGCGCAGCTGGGGCAGGGTGAGGAAGCTGAGGACGTTGTCGTCGGCCGGGTCGAGCAGGTAGCCCTTGCGCCGGGAGACCTCGCGCACGGCGGCGGCGCGCTGCACCCACTCCTGGCCGGCCGGCCCGGCCGCGGCGATGACCCAGTCGTCGCCGTGGTGCGGCTCGTAGATGGGGCGCAGCACGGCGGCCACGACGGCCCGCATCCGCTGTTCGACCAGATTCAGCCAGACGTAGGCCCGGCCGGCCCGTTGCGCGCGCGTGCGCACCTCGGCCCACGCCCCCGCGTCCCAGTCCAGCTCCGCGCCGATCTCCAACGGGCGCGCGACGGACACCGCCCCCGGCGGGATGTCGCCTGCGTCCCCCTCGTGACCTGCGTCACCGGGGGGTAGCTCCAGCCCTCCCGAGCTCACCCGCGCACCGCCCCTTTCCCACCCTTTCGGGGATCTTCAGTGATCAAGGAAGATTACTCCGACGATCCCACGCGCCGCATCAAGAAGGACGGCCTCGTTTCCCAACTCCCCCATTCGTGGCCGATGTTCTTGTGGTCATTACGTACCGAGCACACCTTATTGTTCATATTTGCACCAGTTGTGCGACCGGCGTGCGCCGGCGTCGTGTGCACGCGCGGCGTACAGGGCGGTCTTTCGGGGCACATGGCACAGGCATCTCCCGGAAACGGGGGTGCTAGGTACTGACCCGACTTTCGGGGAAGATCTGCCACAAGAGACCGGCACCACCCGGATCAGAAATGGAAGAGTTTCGTCTATGCAGATCTGGCCGGGACACAGGTACCCGCTCGGCGCCACCTACGACGGCGCGGGCACCAACTTCGCCGTCTACTCAGAGGCCGCCGACCGCATCGAATTGTGCCTGCTGCACGACGACGGCTCCGAGACGGCGGTGGAGCTGCGGGAGACCGACGCGTTCGTGCGGCACGCCTACCTGCCCGGCGTGATGCCGGGGCAGCGCTACGGCTTCCGCGTGCACGGCCCCTACGCGCCGGAGAACGGGCAGCGCTGCAACTCCGCGAAGCTCCTGCTCGACCCGTACGCGCGCGCCATCAGCGGCAGCGTCGAGTGGGGCGAGGAGGTGTACGGCTACCACTTCGGCAGGCCGGACTCCCGCAACGACATGGACTCGGCGCCGCACACGATGTCCTCCGTCGTGGTGAACCCGTACTTCGACTGGGGCAACGACCGCCCGCCCCGCACCGACTACCACCGCACCGTGATCTACGAGGCGCACGTCAAGGGCCTGACGATGCTCCATCCCGCGCTGCCGGACGAGTTGCGGGGCACGTACGCGGGCCTCGCGCACCCGGCCGTCATCGAGCACCTGACGGAGCTGGGCGTGACGGCGCTGGAGCTGATGCCCGTACACCAGTTCGTCAACGACCACCGGCTCTCGGACTCGGGGCTCGCCAACTACTGGGGCTACAACACCATCGGGTTCTTCGCCCCGCACAACACGTACGCCTCCTGGGGCGACCGCGGCGAGCAGGTGCTGGAGTTCAAGCAGGCCGTCAAGGCGCTGCACGAGGCGGGCATCGAGGTGATCCTGGACGTCGTCTACAACCACACGGCGGAGGGCAACCACCTGGGGCCCACGCTGTCCTTCCGGGGCCTGGACAACGCGCAGTACTACCGGCTCACGGACGACCCCCGCTACTACATGGACACCACGGGCACCGGCAATTCGCTGCTGATGCGCTCGCCGCACGTGCTCCAGCTGATCATGGACTCGCTGCGGTACTGGGTCACCGAGATGCACGTCGACGGCTTCCGCTTCGACCTCGCGGCGACCCTGGCCCGCCAGTTCCACGAGGTGGACCGCCTGTCGTCCTTCTTCGACCTCGTCCAGCAGGACCCGATCGTCAGCCGGGTGAAGCTGATCGCGGAGCCCTGGGACGTCGGCGAGGGCGGCTACCAGGTCGGCAACTTCCCGCCCCTGTGGACGGAGTGGAACGGAAAGTACCGCGACACCGTGCGCGACCTGTGGCGCGGGGAGCCGCGCACGCTCGCCGAGTTCGCCTCCCGCCTGACCGGGTCGTCAGACCTGTACCAGGACGACGGCAGGCGACCGCTCGCCTCGATCAACTTCGCGACCTGCCACGACGGCTTCACCCTGCACGACCTCGTGTCGTACAACGACAAGCACAACGAGGCCAACGGCGAGGACAACCGGGACGGCGAGAGCCACAACCGCTCGTGGAACTGCGGCGCCGAGGGCGACACGAAGGACGCGGGCATCCTGGAGCTGCGCGACCGCCAGATGCGCAACTTCGTCGCGACGCTGCTGCTGTCCCAGGGCGTGCCGATGCTCAGCCACGGCGACGAGTTCGCACGCAGCCAAGGTGGCAACAACAACGCCTACTGCCAGGACAACGAGATCTCCTGGGTGCACTGGCCCGACCCGGACGCCAAGGAGGAGGACGGCGGCGCGGTGGCGGAGCAGGGCGAGAGCCTGCTCGACTTCACCCGCACGATGGTGTGGCTGCGCCGGGACCACCCGGTCTTCCGCAGGCGCCGCTTCTTCCACGGCCGGCCGGTGGAGGGCACCCACGACGAGCTGTCCGACATCTCCTGGTTCACGCCCGAGGGCGAGGACATGACGCCGCAGGACTGGCAGGCGTCCAGCGCGAGCGCGATGACGGTGTTCCTGAACGGGCACGCGATCTCCGAGCCCGGGCCGCGCGGCGAGCGGATCGCGGACGACTCGTTCCTGCTGATGTTCAACGCGAGCCCGGACGACCTGGAGTTCCTCCTGCCGGTCAACCACGGCACGCGGTGGCAGGTCGTGGTCGACACGGCCGACCCGGACGGCGTGCCGCCGGGACAGGGCCGCAGGATGGACGGCGGCGAGCGGCTCACGCTGAAGAACCGCAGCATGGTGGTGCTCATGCGCCCCGCCTGAGAGGCGCCGCGCTCGCAGGCGCGGGCGCGGGGGCGTCTCGGGCCGCCCGGCACGGCACGCTCCACGCGTGCCGCCGCCCCGGCCCCGCCGCAAAACGGTTTGCCGCACCGCACCCGCGATGGTGCAGTGCGGGTATGGACCGTATGGATCACGCAGAGGTACTCGCCCTGTTCGACCGGCAGATGCGGCGGGAGGCCGTTCCCGACGGGCCCGGGGCGCGCGTGGAGCGTGCCGGGGCCGTCGTGCGCCAGAGCGGGGGTCCCGGCGACTGGAACGGGGTCCTGTGGTCGCGCCTGGACGCGGACACCGCCGACGCGGAGATCGCCGCGCAGAAGGCGCACTTCGCCTCTCTCGGCCGCTCCTTCGAGTGGAAGCTGTACGCCCACGACACGCCCGCCGGCCTCGGCGCGCGGCTGGCCGCGGCCGGCCTGTCGGCCGAGCCCCCGGAGACGCTGATGATCGCCGCCACGGACGCCGTCGTGGACGCCGCCCCCGACGTGCGGCTGCCGGACGGCGTCCGGCTCGTCCCGGTGACGGACGGAGCGGGCGTCGACCTGATGGGCGACGTCCACGAGCGGGTGTTCGGCACGAGCGGCCGGTCCTTCCGCGACCGGCTCGCACGGCAGCTGGTCGAGGAGCCGGACACGGTCTCGGCCGTGCTGGCGACGGCGGACGGGGTGCCGGTGTGCGCCGCCCGCATGGAGCTGCCTCCGGGCAAGGAGTTCGCGAGCCTCTGGGGCGGCGGTACGCTGCCTCAGTGGCGGGGCCGTGGCATCTACCGGGCGCTGGTCGCGCGGCGCGCGCGGATCGCGGCCCGGCGGGGCTACCGGTTCCTCCAGGTCGACGCGTCCGACGACAGCCGCCCGATCCTGGAACGCCTCGGCTTCCGCGCCCTCACGACGACCACGCCGTACGTGTACGAACCGGACGCGTGAGCCGCCCGCGGCGGCGCGCCCGCCCCGCGGCTGCCCGCCGCCCCTCCGCGACCCAGGGACGTACGAGTGACCGAATCCGAGGCCGATGACACGGAACGCTCCGATCAGGGTACGTACGTGTCCATGACCCCCACCGCGACCTACCGGCTCCAGATGCGGCCGGACTTCCCGTTCTCCAAGGCCGAGAAGGCCGTCCCGTACCTCGCCGCGCTCGGTGTCTCGCACCTGCACCTGTCCCCCGTGCTGGAGGCCGTGCCGGGCTCCACGCACGGCTACGACGTCGTGGACCACGCGGCGGTGCGCGCCGAACTCGGCGGCGAGGAAGGGCTGCGGCAGCTCGCGGCGCGCGCACGGGAGCACGGGCTCGGCATCGTGCTGGACATCGTGCCCAACCACATGGCCATGTCGCCCACGCACAACCGGGTGCTGCGCGAGGTGCTGCGGGAGGGCCAGGACTCCCCGTACGCCCGCTTCTTCGACGTGGACTGGGCGGCCGGGGACGGGAAGATCCTGCTGCCGGTGCTGCCGGGTCCGCTCGGCGGCGAGCTGGGCGCGCTGCGCGTGGAGGACGGCGAACTGCGCCACGGCGAGCAGCGGTTCCCGCTCGCGGCCGGCACGGCGCAGCTGCCCCTGCCGGAGCTGCTCGACGCGCAGCACTACCGGCTCGCCTGGTGGCGGCTGGCCCGCACGGAGCTGAACTACCGGCGCTTCTTCACCATCTCGGACCTGATCGGAGTGCGGGTCGAGGACCCGGAGGTGTTCGCGCAGAGCCACGCGAAGATCCTGGAGCTGGTGCGCGACGGTGTCGTGGACGGCCTGCGCGTCGACCACCCCGACGGGCTCGCCGACCCGGAGCAGTACCTGCGCCGGCTGGGCGAGGCGACGGGCGGCTGCTGGACGGTCGTGGAGAAGATCCTCTCCTTCGACGAGCGGCTCCCCGCGTCCTGGCCGGTCGCGGGCACCACGGGCTACGACGCGCTGCGGCGCGTGGACGGGCTGTTCACCGACCCGGTCGGGGCGGAGCAGCTGGAGCGGCGCTTCCGCGAGGTCGTGGCGCCGGCCGAGGACCGGGGCGCGTACTGGGCACCGACCGTGCGCAGGGCCGCCTACCGCGTCCTGCTGCACGAACTCGCGGCCGAGACCGCGTACCTGGTGCGCACGGCGAGCCGCGTGTGCGCGGCCGACCCGGCGCTGCGCGACCACGCGCCGTGGGCACTGGAGACGGCCGTTCGGGAACTGCTCGTGCGCATGGACGTCTACCGCCCGTACGTGACGCCCGGGGGCCCGCGCACCGAGGCCGCGGCCGCGGCCGTTTCGGAGGAGGCGGCGCGGCAGGCCAAGGCGGCCTTCGCGGTGCCGGAGGAGGCCGCGGCCGTCGACGTGGTGCGCGAACTCGCCCTCGGGGGCCTCGGCGACGGCCCGGACCAGGCCGCGTTCTGCGCGCGGTTCGCGCAGACGGCCTCCGCGCTGCGGGCCAAGTCGGTGGAGGACACCGCGTTCTACCGGTTCATGCCGCTGGGTTCCGCGAACGAGGTCGGCGGCGAGCCGGCGTCGCCCGCAGTGGGACCTGGGGAGTTCCACACGTTCTGCGAGCGCGTCGCCCGGGACTGGCCCGCCACGGGCACGGTCCTGACCACGCACGACACGAAGCGCAGCGCGGACGTGCGCGCCGGCATCGCCGTGCTGTCCCAGTGCCCGCGGTGGTGGGACGACCTGCTGGCCCAGGTCTCCGGCGTCGTCGCACCCGATCCGCTGGTCGCCTGGCAGGCGTGGCAGACCGCGCTCGGCTTCACGCCGGCGGGCGACGCGGCGGACGTGGACGCCGTGCTCGCGGCCGCGCCCGACGGCGAGCGCATGCAGGACGCGCTGCTGAAGTCGGTGCGGGAGGCGGGCCTGCGCACCAGCTGGACGGAGGGCGACGAGCGCTACGAGCAGGCCGTACGGGACTTCGTGGCGGCCGGGCCGGCCGGTGCGGCGCGGCGCACGGTGGCCCACTTCGCGCGCGCCCTCGACCCGTACGTCCGGGCGGCCTCGCTGGGTGCGGCCCTCGTGCATCTGACGATGCCGGGCGTGCCCGACCTCTACCAGGGCACGGAGCGCGAGTACCACGCGCTGGTCGACCCGGACAACAGGGCCCGGTTCCGGCCCGGCCCGCCCGACGAGAAGACCGTGATCACGACGGCGGCCCTGCACCTGCGCCGCGAACGCCCCGCGGTCTTCGGCGAATCGGGCACGTACGCGCGCCTGGACGCCCGGGGCCCGGCGGCCGAGCACTGCCTCGCCTTCGCCCGGACGGGCGAGGTCGTCACGGCGGTCACGCGCCTGCCGCTGCGTCTGGCCGAGGCGGGCGGCTGGGCGGACACGGCGCTGCCGCTGCCGCCCGGCCGCTGGCGCGACGTCCTCTCGGCGCCGCAGCGCGCCTACGAGGGCGGCG
>NZ_JAKGCV010000165.1 GCF_021556455.1 Streptomyces fuscigenes
CCGCCCGCACGGCCCGTGCGGGGCCGTCCGCGGCGGTGCCGCGCGCCGGTGGGGACACCCCGGCGGCGCCCGGGGCGGCGACCCGCTGGGCGGCGGTGAGCGAGGTGGTGATCAGCACGGCCGCGGTGAGGGCCGCCGCTCCCCTGTGGCGTGGACGCATGAAGCCCGGCACCTCCTGCCCGCCCCCGAGCCGAAGGATGGTCCGTCGGCTCAAGTCTGCGGGGAGATGCCGGGCTTTTCGACTCGGACGGTCACGGCCCGTGAGGGGCCGGTGACCGTCCGTTCGCGTGCCGTGCCGGGGGCGCCCGCACTCGCTCGCGGGTCCCCTGGCGGTGCGGGCGCCTCGGCGCCCGCCCGTTGCCGCGTCAGGCGCCCATCATGTGCACGCCGCCGTCGACGTGGACGATCTCGCCCGTCGTACGGGGGAAGAAGTCCGAGAGCAGCGCGACGATGCCGCGGCCCGCGGGCTCCGGGTCGCTGAGCTCCCAGCCGATGGGGGCGCGGTGGTTCCAGACGTCCGCCAGCTCGGTGAAGCCCGGGATGGACTTCGCGGCCATCGAGCCGAGGGGGCCCGCGGAGATCAGGTTGCAGCGGATGTTCTTCGCGCCGAGGTCGCGGGCCAGGTAGCGGCTGGTGGACTCCAGGGCGGCCTTGGCGACGCCCATCCAGTCGTACTTGGGCCAGGCGGTCTGGGCGTCGAAGGTGAGGCCGACGACGGAGCCGCCGCGCTGCTCCATGAGCGGCAGGCAGGCCATGGTGAGCGACTTCAGGGAGTACGCGGAGACCTGGACGGCCGTGGACACGTCGTCCCAGCCGGCCTCCAGGAAGTTGAAGACGCCCTGCGGGCCGAAGGCGATGGAGTGCACGACACCGTCGAGGCTCGCGTCCTCGCCGAGGTGCTCGCGCACCTTGCCCTCGAGGGCGTCGAGGTGCTCCTGGTTGGTGACGTCCAGCTCGATGACCGGGGCGGGCTTGGGCAGGCGGCGGGAGATGCGCTCGACGAGCGACAGGCGGCCGAAGCCGGTCAGGATGACCTCGGCACCCTCCTCCTGGGCCACCTTGGCGGCGTGGAAGGCGATGGACGCGTCCGTGAGCACCCCGGTCACGAGGATGCGCTTGCCTGCGAGGATTCCACTCATGTGATCAGTGACCCATGCCCAATCCGCCGTCAACGGGAATGACGGCTCCAGTGATGTACGAGGCCTCGTCCGAGGTGAGGAACCGGACGGTGCCGGCGATCTCCTCGGCGAGCCCGAAGCGCTTCATCGGCACCTGCCCGAGGATCGCCTCGCGCTGGCTCTCGCCGAGCACGGCCGTCATGTCCGACTCCACGAAGCCGGGTGCCACGACGTTGAACGTGATGTTGCGCGAGCCCAGTTCGCGGGCGAGCGACCGGGCGAACCCCACAAGGCCCGCCTTGGACGCGGCGTAGTTGGCCTGGCCCGGGTTGCCCATGAGGCCGACGGCGGAGGAGATCAGCACGACGCGTCCCTTGCGGGCGCGCAGCATGCCGCGGTTGGCGCGCTTGACCACGCGGAAGGCCCCGCCGAGGTTGGTGTCGACGACGGAGGTGAAGTCCTCCTCCGACATGCGCATCAGCAGCTGGTCCTTGGTGATGCCGGCGTTGGCCACCAGCACCTCGACGGGACCGTGCTTCTCCTCGATCTCCTTGTACGCCTGCTCCACCTGCTCGGTGTCGGTGATGTCGCAGCGCACGGCCAGCACGCCGAGCGAGGTCAGCTCCTCGGGCGGCTCGCCCGAGCGGCAGGTGATGGCGACCTTGTCGCCGCCCTCCGCGAAGGCGCGGGCGATGGCGAGGCCGATGCCCCGGTTTCCTCCGGTGACGAGAACCGAGCGGCTCAACGGATCACTCTTTCCCTAGCTGTACGGCGGTGCGGATACACCGGAAACCTATCGGTCGCGGCGCCGTCGGAGGCACTCGCCCCCCGACAGGGCGGCAGGGGCGGCACTGTCGGGTCCCTACAGTCACGGGTGCCCGCGCCGACCGGCGGGGGCGCCGGCCGGCGCGGCAAACGGGGCGTGGGGGGCCGGTGCCGCGTGGTTCACTGCCGGTTGACGATGACGTGCCGAATCCGGGGAGTGGCCGCTGTGCGCCATGAGGTAGACCAGTCGTTCCTTGAGCTGCCGCTGCGGGCGCTCGCGGATGCCGCCCTCGCGCGGGCCCGGGCGCTCGGCGCGGAGCACGCCGACTTCCGCTTCGAGCGGGTGCGCCAGGCGTCGTGGCGGCTGCGGGACGCGAAGCCCGCCGGGTCGTCGGACAGCACGGACGTCGGATACGCGGTGCGGGTCCTGCACGGCGGCGCCTGGGGCTTCGCCTCGGGGGTCGACCGCACGATGGACGCGGCGGCGCGGGTCGCCTCCCAGGCGGTCGCCATGGCGAAGCTGTCGGCGCGGGTCGTGCGCGCGGCCGGCGAGGCGGGCGCGCGGGTGGAGCTGGCCGACGAGCCGGTGCACGCGGACAAGACCTGGGTCTCGGCGTACGACGTCGACCCGTTCACCGTGCCCGACGACGAGAAGACGGGCCTGCTCGCCGAGTGGAGCGTCCGGCTGCTGCGCGCGGAGGGCGTCGCGCACGTGGACGCGTCGCTGATGACCGTCCACGAGAACAAGTTCTACGCGGACACCGCCGGCACGGTCACCACCCAGCAGCGGGTACGGCTGCACCCGGCCCTGACCGCCGTGGCGGTGGACGCGGCGAGCGGGGAGTTCGACTCGATGCGCACCCTCGCGCCGCCGGCCGGCCGCGGCTGGGAGTACCTGACGGGCACGGGGTGGGACTGGGACGGGGAGCTGGAGCGCATCCCCGGCCTGCTCGCGGAGAAGATGCGCGCGCCGAGCGTCGCGGCCGGCTCGTACGACCTGGTGGTGGACCCGTCGAACCTGTGGCTGACGATCCACGAGTCCATCGGCCACGCCACCGAACTGGACCGCGCGCTGGGCTTCGAGGCCGCGTACGCCGGCACGTCCTTCGCCACCTTCGACCAGCTGGGCACGCTGCGCTACGGCTCGCCGGTGATGAACGTGACGGGGGACCGCACCGCCGAGCACGGGCTCGCCACGATCGGCTACGACGACGAGGGCGTCGAGACGCAGTCCTGGGACCTGATCCAGGACGGCACCCTCGTCGGCTACCAGCTCGACCGGGGGATCGCGCGGCTCGCGGGCTTCGACCGCTCCAACGGCTGCGCGTACGCGGACTCCCCCGGCCACGTGCCGGTGCAGCGCATGGCCAACGTGTCGCTGCGGCCCGACCCGGGCGGCCTGTCGACCGAGGACCTCATCGGCGGCGTCGACCACGGCATCTACGTCGTGGGCGACCGCTCGTGGTCGATCGACATGCAGCGCTACAACTTCCAGTTCACCGGCCAGCGGTTCTTCCGCATCGAGAACGGCCGGCTGGCGGGGCAGCTGCGGGACGTCGCCTACCAGGCGACCACGACGGACTTCTGGGGCTCGATGGAGGCCGTCGGCGGCCCGTCGACGTACGTGCTGGGCGGCGCCTTCAACTGCGGCAAGGCGCAGCCGGGCCAGGTGGCGGCCGTGTCGCACGGCTGCCCGTCCGCGCTGTTCCGCGGGGTCAACATCCTCAACACCACGCAGGAGGCAGGGCGATGAGCGCCGTCAGCAAGCCGCACGAGATCGTCGAGCGCGCCCTCGGCCTGTCCACGGCCGACGGCTGCGTCGTCATCGCGGACGAGCACTCCTCGGCGAATCTGCGCTGGGCGGGCAACGCGCTGACCACGAACGGCGTGACCCGCGGCCGCACGCTGACCGTCGTCGCCACCGTGGACGGGGCGCAGGGCACCGCCGCCGGGGTGGTCTCGCGCTCGGCGGTCACGGCCGAGGACCTGGAGCCGCTCGTGCGGGCCGCGGAGGCCGCGGCGCGCACCGCGGGACCCGCCGACGACGCACGGCCGCTGATCGCCGGCCCCGAGACGTCCGACGACTTCACGGGCGCGCCCGGCGAGACGTCGCCCGACGTCTTCGACGCGTTCGCGCCGGCGCTCGGCGAGGCGTTCGCGCGGGCCCGGGCCGGCGGCCGCGACCTGTACGGCTTCGCGCAGCACGAGCTGACGTCGACCTACCTCGGCACGTCCACGGGCGTCCGGCTGCGCTACGACCAGCCCGCCGGGACCCTGGAGCTGAACGCGAAGTCCCACGCCCGCACGCGCTCCGCGTGGGCGGGCCGGGCCACCCGCGACTTCACGGACGTCGACCCGCTGGCACTGGAGGAGGACCTCGGGCGCCGCCTCGCGTGGGCGGCCAGGAAGGTCGAGCTGCCCGCAGGGCGCTACGAGACGCTGCTGCCGCCGACCGCGGTGGCCGACCTGCTGATCTACCAGCTGTGGTCCTCGGCGGCGCGGGACGCGGCCGAGGGCCGCACGGTCTTCTCCCGGCCCGGCGGCGGCACCCGCGTCGGCGACCGGCTCTGCGAGCTGCCGCTGACGCTGCGCAGCGACCCGGACGAGCCCGGGCTGGAGTGCGCGCCCTTCGTCGTCGCGCACGCCTCGGGCGACGACTCGTCCGTCTTCGACAACGGGCTGCCCCTGTCGGCGACGAACTGGATCCGTGACGGGCGCCTCGACCGGCTGGTCACCACCCGGCAGAGCGCCGACCTCACGGGCCTGCCGGTGGCGCCCGCGATCGGCAACCTGGTGCTGGAGGGGCCCGCAGGGCAGGGCCCGGGCCGCTCGCTGGACGAGATGGTCGCGGACACGGAGCGCGGCCTGCTGCTCACGTCGCTGTGGTACATCCGGGAGGTGGACCCCGCGAGCCTGCTGCTGACCGGGCTGACCAGGGACGGCGTCTACCTCGTGGAGCACGGCGAGGTCGTCGGCGAGGTCAACAACTTCCGCTTCAACGAGTCCCCGGTCGGGCTGCTGTCGCGCGTCGCCGAGGCGGGGCGCACGGAGCGTACGCTCCCTCGCGAGTGGGGCGACTGGTTCACCCGGGCGGCGATGCCGGCGCTGCGGGTGCCCGACTTCAACATGAGCTCGGTCAGCAAGGGAGTGTGATCCCGCCCGCCCGGCGGCGGACGAGGACGCCGGGCGCCCGGGGGGCACCTCTAGACTGCATGCGAGACCACCCTGCCGCAGCGGCCACCGCGCCGGGAGCGGCGAGAGATTCCACGAGGAGACACGAGCACCGTGACGGACATCGTCGACGATCTTCAGTGGCGCGGCCTGATCGCCGTGTCCACTGACGAGGACGCACTGCGCAAGGCGTTCGCGGACGGTCCCGTCACGGTCTATGTGGGCTTCGACCCGACCGCGCCGAGCATGCACCTGGGCAACCTGGTGCAGATCCTCACCGTACGCAGGCTCCAGCAGGCCGGGCACCGGCCGCTGGCCCTGGTCGGCGGGGCGACCGGACTGATCGGCGACCCGAAGCCGACCTCGGAGCGCACGCTGAACGACCCCGAGGTCGTCGCCGAGTGGGTGGGCCGCTTCCAGCGGCAGCTGGAGCCGTACTTCTCCTTCGACGGGCCGAACGCGGCGATCGTCGTGAACAACCTCGACTGGACGTCGGGGCTGTCCGCGATCGAGTTCCTGCGCGACATCGGCAAGCACTTCCGGGTCAACAAGATGATCGCGAAGGAGGCCGTGTCCCGCCGCCTCAACTCCGACCAGGGCATCAGCTACACGGAGTTCAGCTACCAGATCCTGCAGGGCATGGACTTCCTGAAGCTGTACCAGCAGTACGGCTGCACCATGCAGACCGGCGGCAGCGACCAGTGGGGCAACCTGACGGCGGGCATCGACCTGATCCACCGCGTCGAGGGCGAGTCGGTGCACGCGCTCGCGACGCCGCTGCTCACGAAGGCGGACGGCACCAAGTTCGGCAAGACCGAGGGCGGCGCCATCTGGCTGGACCCGGAGATGTACTCGCCGTACGCCTTCTACCAGTTCTGGCTCAACACGGACGACCGGGACATCTCCCGCTTCTCCCGGATCTTCAGCTTCAGGTCCCGCGAGGAACTTCAGGAGCTGGAGCGGCAGACGGAGGAGCGGCCGCAGGCCCGCGCGGCGCAGCGCGCCCTCGCCGAGGAGCTGACGACGCTGGTGCACGGCGCCGGCCAGTGCGCGGCGGCGATCGCGGCGTCCAAGGCGCTGTTCGGCCAGGGCGACCTGGCGGAGCTGGACGAGGCGACCCTCCAGGCCGCCCTCGCCGAGCTGCCCGCTCTGACGGTCGAGGAACCGGTGGCCGTCGCCGACCTGTTCGCCGGGACGGGCCTCGCGCCGAGCAAGTCGGCCGCGCGCCGCACCGTGAAGGAGGGCGGCGCGTACGTGAACAACGTGAAGGTCGCCGACGCCGAGGCCGTGCCCGCGGCGGACGACCTGCTGCACGGGCGGTGGCTGGTGCTGCGCCGCGGCAAGCGGAACCTGGCTGCCGTCGAGGTCACGGGCGCCTGACGGGTCCGGGCCCGGTCCGCCCGGACCGGGCCCGCCCCTCCGCCCGCGGCAGGACGGCGCTCGCAGCGGATCGCGCGGTGCCGGGCCGTGCGGCCGGATCGCGTCGTATCGCCCCTGCGTACCGGCCGGCGCCCTGGCGGACGCCGCAGTCCCGCGCCTCTCGTGTCCGGTCGGGCGGGTCGCCTCACATGCGCTCGCGGCGCCTGCCGCGCACGGTCGACCAGAAGACGTCGCCGAGGAACACCACGAGGACGGCGCCCGCCAGTTGCAGCACGTGACGCGTCCAGTCGACGCCCCGGGTGTCCGCCACGCCGAGCCAGCCCGCGGCCGCGTTGCCGAGGATGCTGCCCAGGATGCCGAAGACCACCGTCAGCCAGACCGGGATGCGCTGCCTGCCCGGGATGATCGCCCTGGCCAGCAGGCCGAGGACGAGTCCGACGACGATGACCCACAACCAGTGCATGGCGGCCTCCTCAGGGCGGCGCGGGGCGCGCACGGCACGGTCAGTCTCCGCCGGTGCCCACGGGCGCGCACGCCGGTGGACCCGTCCGCGCGACCGGGGGCCCGGCGGGCCGTGACGGGCGTGCGTGCCGTGTCCTGACCGCCGCGCCGTGGTCGTGGCGGGCGCGGCCCCGGCGTCAGCGGCGCCGCGATGGCCCGATCCGGTGCCCCGCGGGTTTCGGCGCCGCCCCGGTCTCGAAGGCGGCGTCCTCGCGGCGTACCGTGAGGTGCGTCGGGACCGGGGCGGGTCCGAGCACGAATCGGGTGATGGACTGTGGTGCGGATGCGCAATGACAACGGAGTCTTCCGGATCACCGGGGCCCCCGCGGGCCTCCAGGAGGACGTCCGGGGCAGGCAGCGCCGGTACGTGATCTCCATGATGATCCGCACACTCGCCGTGATCCTGACCGTGGTGCTCTGGGACGTCGAGCGGCCGGTGGCGATCGCGACCCTGGCCGTGGGGATGCTCCTGCCCTACGTGGCCGTGGTGATCGCCAACGCCGGGCGGGAGACCGCCAGGTCGCTGCCCTCGGCCTTCGTGCACACCGTGAGCCGGCCGATGATCACCGCCGGCTCCCCGGCGGCCGCCCCCGCGGCCGACCCGCGCGCCGACGGCGCCGGGAGCACCCGGGTCGGGCCGGAGAGCCGCCCGCCGACCGGGAACGACGCGCGGAGCGAGGCGGGAACGGGGCCCGCGGCGGGTGCCGAGCAGCACGCCCGGCACCGGGGCGACCGGGTCTGACCCGGCGTACCAGGGCTTCGCCAAGCTCAGGAAAAGCTCATATCAATCACGCGGTTCACCTCCGGCGGATGCGGGCCGCGTGACATACTTCTTAGGCGCTCCGCATCCCCCGTCGGAGCGACGGACCGACGCCGGGCAGCTCCCCCCGTGGCTGCTCGGCGTCGTTTGTCTTTCATTGGTCCAGACCAATGGCGAGCCGCTGTGACCGGCACATTCCCCGGCACCCAGGGCGGCGAGGTCCGGTGCCGGGGCACGAGCCCGACAAGATCCAAACGAGAGGCCCTAGGCTGACGGGGTGATCTCCGGAGACCTTCCCGCCCCCGTCTGCTCCGCCAAGGGCTGCCGGGCGCCCGCCCTGTGGGTGCTCGCCTGGAACAACCCGAAGCTGCACACCCCCGAGCGGCGCAAGACCTGGCTGGCGTGCGAGGAGCACCGCGAGCACCTGTCGAAGTTCCTCGGCGTGCGCGGCTTCCTCAAGGACGTCGTGACGCTCCCCGAATGGGAGGCGCGCCCGGAGGGCGGCGGGGGCGCGGCGGGCGACTGACCCTGTCCGCCCGCGGGCGGCCCGCCACGGGTCGCCCGGGGGGCGGACGGGCCGCTCAGCCGCCGATGGCCGACATCGGCCGCGAGGGCTGGAGGAAGGACGGGTCGTCCAGTCCGGAACCGGCCTTCTTGCCCCACATCGCCAGCCGCCAGATCCGGGCGATCTCCTCGTCCTCGGCGCCGGAGCGCAGCGCGCCGCGCAGGTCCGTCTCCTCCGTGGCGAACAGGCACGTGCGCACCTGGCCGTCCGCCGTCAGGCGGGTACGGTCGCAGGCCGCGCAGAACGGCCGCGTGACGGAGCCGATGATGCCGACCCGGTGCGGGCCGCCGTCCACGATCCAGCGCTCCGCGGGCGCGGCGCCGCGCTCCCGCTCGCCCTCGGGCGTCAGCGTGAAGTGCCGCTGCAGGGAGGCGAGGATCTCGGCCGCGGTGATCATGCCGTCGCGCTTCCAGCCGTGCTGGGCGTCGAGCGGCATCTGCTCGATGAAGCGGAGCTCGTAGCCCTCCTCGACGGCCCAGGCGAGCAGGTCGGGCGCCTCGTCGTCGTTGAGGCCCGGCATCAGCACGGTGTTGACCTTGACCGGGACGAGCCCGGCGGCGCGCGCCGCGTCGAGGCCCGCCAGGACGTCGGCGTGCCGGTCGCGCCGGGTGAGGGCCTTGAAGACGTCGGGCCGCAGGGTGTCCAGGGAGACGTTGACCCGGTCGAGACCGGCCGATTTCAGCGCCTCCGCCGTGCGCTTGAGGCCTATGCCGTTGGTCGTCAGAGACATCCTGGGCCTCGCCGGCAGCGCGGCCACCCGCTGCACGATGCCGACCAGCCCGGGCCTGAGCAGGGGCTCTCCCCCGGTGAAGCGGACCTCGGTGATGCCCAGGGACCGCACCGCGACCTCGACGAGGCGGACGATCTCGTCGTCCGTGAGCAGGTCGGGCTTCGCCAGCCACTGCAGGCCCTCCTCCGGCATGCAGTAGGAGCACCGCAGATTGCACCGGTCGGTGAGCGACACCCGCAGGTCGGTGGCGACACGGCCATACGTGTCGATGAGCACTGTGCGGCCTCCCGTGGTCACTGATCGGTGTCTTCGAGGGTACGTCAGGCCCCGGACAGCGGTGGGGGCCGATAGCCACGAGGAGCGCGGCGGACCGGTCGTAGATCCCTACGAGCACGGCCGGATGCCGCTCCCGGACGGGCGTTTTCCGGCCGAAGCGGTTGATGGGCGCGCGGAGGCGGGATACCTTCCTTCGTCACGTCGCCATGTCATGCACACAACTGTGCAGTGCACCGCGGCGGCACGTCCCCGCACCGCCCGCACCGCGCACCCTCCCCCACCGCAAAGCCTCCGCATGCAGCGCCTCCGCACCGCGCACCTCCCTCCGTACCGCAGCAGAAGGTCCGTCCGTACGCGCCCCGCCCGTACGCACCCGCACCCCCTCTCACTCACGGATGAAGTGGAGACCCCATGGCCCGCCCGGTACACGAAGCCCGGCACCCGCGCCCGCACGGGCGCCGTCCGGCGGCGATCACCGCCGCCCTCGCACTGACCGCCGCGCTGGGCTTCCTTCCGGCCACCGCCTCCGCCGCCGCGGCGGGACCGGCGACCGGCGCGGCCGACGGGCCCGCGCTGACCTATGTGGTCAACACGACCGGCGGCGCGGTCACCGACGCCCTCGTGCGGCACGCACTGACCCGGGCCGGCGGCACCCTCGTCACCTCGTACGACCGGATCGGGGTGCTGGTCGCGACGTCGCGCGACCCCGGCTTCGGGGCCGCGATGCGGCGGGTGTGGGGCGTCCGGTCCGCCGGCGCGACCAGGACCGCCCCGCTGCCCGCCGAGTCGCTGACCGACGAGGGCGCCCCGAAGAGGCTGTCCGCCGCGCAGGTCTCCGCGGCGCGGCACGAGCGGACGGCGGGTCAGGATCCGCTGGAACCCCTCCAGTGGGACCTCGGTGCCATCAAGGCCGACAAGGCGCACCTCAGGACGCTCGGCAGCCGGGACGTGACCGTCGCGGTCATCGACACGGGCGTCGACGACACGCACCCCGACATCGCGCCGAACTTCGACCGCGCGGCCTCGGTCGACTGCGTCGGCGGCAAGCCGGACACGGCGTTCGGCGCCTGGCGCCCCACGGCGGCCGACAGCCCGCACGGCACCCACGTCGCGGGCGAGATCGCCGCGGCGAAGAACGGTGTGGGCATGACGGGCGTGGCGCCGGGCGTGAAGGTGGCGGGCATCAAGGTGGGCACGCCGGCCGGCCTCTTCTACACGGAGGCGGTGGTCTGCGGCTTCATGTGGGCGGCGGACCACGGCGTGGACGTGACGAACAACAGCTATTACACGGATCCCTGGTACTTCAACTGCACCAACGACCCGGACCAGCGGGCGCTGGTCGACGCCGTCACGCGGGCCAGCAGGTACGCGGAGAGCCGGGGCACGGTCAACGTGGCCGCGGCGGGCAACGAGAACTACGACCTGACGTCTCCGACGATCACGGACCCCTCCAGCCCCGACGACGGCACGGCGGTACCGCGCGAGATCGACACGTCGAAGTGCTACGACATCCCGACGGAGCTGCCGGGCGTGGTGACGGTCGCCGCGACGGGCGCCAAGGATCTGAAGTCGTCGTTCTCCAACTACGGCGACGGCATCGTCGACATCGCCGCTCCCGGCGGCGACAGCGACGCCTACCAGAAGCCCGCGCCGCCGGCGCAGAGCGGCCTGATCCTCGGCACGCTGCCGGGCGGGGGCTGGGGCTACATGGCGGGGACCTCCATGGCGAGCCCGCACGTGGCCGGCGTCGCCGCGCTCATCAAGTCCACCCACCCGCACGCGTCGGCGGCCGCGGTGAAGGCGCTGCTGTACGGGGAGGCGGACGCGACGCCGTGCGGCGGGACCTACGACATCGACGGCGACGGCACGGCGGACGCCCTCTGCAAGGGCGGCGCCCGCCACAACGGCTTCTACGGTGCGGGCCTCGCGGACGCCCTGGACGCGGTGCGCCGCTGAGAGGGTGCGCCGCCGGGACACGGGTGAGGCGCGCCCGGGACGCACGGTGAAAGGGGCCGCGGCGCGCGCCGTGGGGCCGGGCGCGCGCCGGGCACCGGGGGCCTTCCGGCCGGCG
>NZ_JAKGCV010000166.1 GCF_021556455.1 Streptomyces fuscigenes
GCGGGGCGCGGTGCCGAAGACGTCGGTCGAGATGGCCTGCGGCCGCTCCGGGCGGCGGAACCACTCCGTGAAGGCCGGATGCGGCCGGGCCGGCCGGCGGGGGAGCGGCCGTCCGGCAGCGGCGCCGACAGCAGCAGTGCGGGGCCCCCGGCGCCGGGCACGTGCCCCTGCTCGACGGCGAAGACCTGCTGCTCGTCCGCCACCCGCCACAGCTCGGGGCGGGCCGCGTCGATCAGGCGGTGATCGGGGATCAGCCACTGCTCGTCGAACGGTCCGTGCGTGACGCGCACCGGCGCGGGGCACGCGCCGGCCTCCCGGACGAAGCGCCCGGTGCCGCCCGCGCCGCCGGGCAGGGCGGGCACGGCGGTGTGCTGCGTCCGGGCGCGGCTCGGCGCGAACAGGGTCTCGCGCTCGGCCCCCTCGGCGTGTACGAGCCGGTCCCAGCGTGCCGCGAGCGAGATCGCGTCGGGGGCCAGGATCCAGGTCCTGCCGAGCCGCAGCGGCGCGACCGACCACGGCATCAGGTCGGCGAGCAGCGGAGTCCCGGCGGGCACGGCGGTCGTCTCGGCCACCCCGTACCCCCTCCTCCTCGGTAGCTTCCCAGGGCGCGGGAGTCGCCTCCCCCGAAAAGCGTAACGACCCGCGCGGCCCGCCGTTCCGGCACGCCCGCGGGCGCCGCCCGCCCCGGGCCCGGAACGGTGCCCGGCCGGCTCCCGCACCGCACGGGGGCGGGGGCCGGAGGCGCCGCGTCCCGTGCGTGCCGTCTCCCGTGCGTGCCGTCCGAAGGACGGGCGGGCGGGCCGGCGTCGGCGCGTCAGGCGTCCACGGTCACCGAGAAGGCGAACCGGTCGCCCCGGTAGCGGATCCGGGCCACGTCGACCACCCTGCCGCGCTCGTCGTACGTGACGCCGGTGTAGTGCAGGATCGGGCTGAGGAGCGGCACGCCGAGCAGCTCGGCCGTCACGGGGTCCGCGAGCGTGGCGCGCACCGTGTCCGTGATGCGGGCGATCGTGATCCCCGCACCGTCGCGCAGCACCTTGGTCATCGGTGCCTCCGCCAGATCGGCGACGTCGATGCGTGCCGCAGCGTCGGGACGGACCGCGTTCTCGGCCCAGCTGACCGGCTCCCCGCTCTCCCGGTCCCTGCGCAGCCGGGTGTAGGAGACGATCTCGGCCAGATCGGGAAAGAATTCGGCCAACTCTCCGGCGACTTTTTCCGGCCCGTGGCCGAGGACCGTCGTCACGTCCCCCGACTGCTGGGCCACCACCGCGTCCACCGAGCCCAGCAGGCGGCGCGGCGCGCTGCGCCGGGTGCCGGGCTCGATGAACGTCCCGTGCCGCCGGTGCCTGCTGATCAGCCCCTCCGCGGCCAGTTCCTTCAGCGCCTGGCGCATGGTGAGGACGCCGACGCCGTAGTGCTCGGCGAGGCGCTCCTCCGTTGGCAGCCGCAGCGGATCGCCCGGATGGCGGCCGAGTATGGACGCCCGCAGCGACTGCGAGACCTGGTACCAGAGCGGCAGCTTCCGGTTGAGGGCGAGCGGGTCCGGGGCGAAGGCGCGGGACGCGTTCCCGCCCCCGCCGTCCCCGCCCCCGCCGTCCCCGCCGTCCCCGCCGTTTCCGTTCCGGCCTGCTCCGTTCCCGTCGGCCGGAGCGGGGGAGCCCGCCCCGCCGCCCGGAGCCGGGGCGCCCGCCCCGCCGTCGCGACCGCTCATCCCCGGAAGCGGCGTTCGAGGCCCTGCCACACCCCGTCGTACCCGCCCTGGAGCAGGGGTGAGGCCGCGGCCCGGGACGTGGTGACGATCGGCCAGCGCGTCTCGAACATGAAGGCCAGGCCGTCGTCGACCTTCTGCGGCCGCAGTTCGGCCGTGCTCGCCCGGTCGTACGTGGAGCGGTCCGGCCCGTGCGCCGACATCATGTTGTGCAGCGAGCCGCCGCCCGGCACGAAGCCGCCCGCGCCCGCGCGCTTCGCGTCGTAGGCGCCCTCGACGAGGCCCATGTACTCGCTCATCACGTTGCGGTGGAAGTACGGCGGCCGGAACGTGTCCTCGCCCACCAGCCAGCGCGGCGCGAACACCACGAAGTCCACGCCCGCCAGGCCCGGCGTGTCCGAGGGCGACGTCAGCACCGTGAAGATCGACGGGTCCGGGTGGTCGTAGCTGATCGATCCGATGACGTTGAAGCGCCGCAGGTCGTAGACGTACGGGACGTGGTTGCCGTGCCAGGCGACGACGTCCAGCGGCGAGTGGTCCAGGTCCGCGGCCCAGAGGTTCCCGCAGAACTTGTGCACCGAGCGCACCGGCCGCTCCGCGTCCTCGTACGCGGCCACCGGCGCCCTGAAGTCGCGCGCGTTGGCGAGCCCGTTGGCGCCGATCGGGCCGAGGTCGGGCAGCTGGAAGGGGCGGCCGTAGTTCTCGCAGACGTACCCGGTGACCGTGCCGTCCAGGGGCTCGACGCGAAAGCGCACCCCGCGGGGGATCAGCGCGACGTCGCCGGGGCGCGCCGCGAGCAGACCGAACTCGGTGCGCAGCAGCAGCCCGCCCCGCTCCGGCACGATCAGGAGCTCGCCGTCCGCGTCGCCGAACACCACGTCGTCCATGGGGGCGTTCGCGGCGTAGAGATGGATCGCCATGCCGACACGGCGACTCGCGTCGCCGTTGCCGCCGAGCGTCCACAGCCCCGCCAGGAAGTCGGTGCCGGGCTCCGGGTCGGGCAGCGGGTCCCAGCGCAGCCTGTTCGGGTCCGGCTCCGCCTGCGTGAACGGCGCCCCGCTCAGCGTCCCGTTGCCGATCCGGGCGTACCGGGGATGCGCGGCGGACGGGCGGATGCGGTAGAGCCAGGAGCGGCGGTTGTGGGTGCGCGGCTCGGTGAAGGCGGTGCCGCTCAACTGCTCGGCGTACAGGCCAAGCGGCGCCTGCTGCGGCGAGTTGCGGCCGACGGGCAGGGCTCCGGGGACCGCCTCGGAGCTGTGCTCGTTGCCGAAGCCGGTGAGATGGCCGAGCCCGGCCGCCGCCTTCCTGGCCCGCTCGACGGCCGGCCCGGGCACCGGGCCCGTGCTCCCGTCCGCGCCGCGGCCGGGAGACCCCGCGCCGCCGTCCGCGCCCTTGCCGCCCGTTCCGCCGCTGTGGGTTCCGACGCTGGTCGCGTCCCCGCCGTCGCCGCTCATCGACACTCCCTCGTGAGGATTCTCCGGTCCGCCCGACAATCCTATGGTTCACCAGAGGAATGGCGCCGTCAACGGCGGGCGGCCGGGGCGCCGTCCGCGGTGCGGACCGCAGGGTTCACCCGAACGCGCCGCGGCGGGGGAGGACGCGAGCCTTGGCCCGGAAAACTACCGCCGCTAGTTTGGCTCCGGACGCCGCGTGCCGCGCGTGCGTCCGGCCGCACCGGCCGTCCTGGGGAGGATGTCGATGAAGGCACACGACGCCATGTACATCGGCGGACAGTGGCGCCCAGCCGCCGCGGCGGACACCATCGCCGTGGTCAACCCCGCCGACGAGCGGATCATCGCCGAGGTCCCGGCGGGCACGGCGCCGGACGTGGACGCGGCCGTGGGGGCCGCCCGGGAGGCGCTGCCCGGGTGGGCGGCCACCCCGCCCGCCGCCCGCGCCGCCTTCCTCGGGGCCCTGCACGACGCGATGGCGCGGCGCGGGGAGGAGATCGCGCGGACCGTCGTCGCGGAGCTGGGAGCACCCGCGCGGTTCGCCCGGCAGGTGCAGACGAGAGCGCCGATCGCCGCCCTCGCCGCCTACGCGGAACTCGCCGCGGCCCACCCGTTCGAGGAGCGGATCGCCAACTCGACGGTGCTGCACGAGCCCGTGGGCGTGGTCGCCGCCATCACGCCCTGGAACTACCCCGTCTCGATGATCGTCGGCAAGGTGGCGCCCGCCCTGGCCGCGGGCTGCACCCTCGTGCTCAAACCGGCCGAGGACACGCCCCTGAGCGCCCAGCTGTTCGGTGAGTGCGCGCAGGCGGCGGGACTCCCGCCCGGCGTGGTCAACGTGGTGACGGGCCACGGACGCGTCGCGGGCGAGGCGCTCGCCCGGCACGAGGGCGTCGACCACGTCTCGTTCACCGGCTCGACCAGCGTCGGCCGGCACATCGGCGCGCTCGCCGGCGGGGCCGTCAAGAGCGTCTCGCTGGAGCTCGGGGGGAAGTCGGCCAACGTGATCCTGCCGGGCGCCGACCTCGGCCGGGCGGTCGCCGCGGGCGTCGGGCACGTGATGGCCAACTCCGGGCAGACGTGCTACGCGTGGACACGGATGCTGGTGCACGCGGCGCACTACGAGGAAGCCGTCGAGCTCGCCCGGCGGGAGCTGGGGGCGTACCGCGTGGGCGACCCGGCCGCCGACGGCACCCGCGTCGGGCCGGTGGTCAGCGCCCGGCAGCGCGACCGGGTGCGCGGCTACATAGCCCGGGGCGTCGAGGAGGGCGCGCGGCTCGTCGCGGGCGGCACCGAACCTCCCCGTCCCACGGGCTACTTCGTCGCCCCGACGCTGTTCGCCGACGTGACGACCGACATGACCATCGCCCAGGAGGAGATCTTCGGCCCCGTCCTGTCCGTCCTGAGGTACGAGGACGAGGAGGACGCAGTGCGCATCGCCAACGACACCGTCTACGGGCTGCACGGCGGGGTGTGGGCGAGCACCGAGAAGGAGGCCGTCGCCTTCGCCCGCAGGATGGACACCGGCCGTGTGGACATCAACGGCGGAGCCTTCAACACCCTCGCTCCGTTCGGCGGCTGGAAGCAGTCCGGGGTCGGCCGCGAGATGGGCACGTACGGTCTGCGCGCGTACCTGCAGACGAAGTCGCTCCAGCTCTAGCCGCCGGCCCGCGGCCCGCCGCACCGGCCCGACCCCCGACCCCGACGTCAACTCCCCTTCCGTCACGGCTCACGGCCGCGACCCCGACTCCCGTCCAGGCTCACAGCCCCGCCCCCGAGGAGGCACTCCATGACCCGCGCCGCCGTTCTTCCCGAAATAGGAGCACCCCTGCGGATCGACGACATCGACCTGCCGGAGCCGGGCCCGGGGCAGGTGCGCGTGCGACTCGCCGCGGCCGGGGTGTGCCACTCCGACCTGTCGTTGTCGAACGGCACCATGCGGGTGCCGGTGCCCGCCGTGCTCGGGCACGAGGGCTCCGGCACCGTCGTCTCGGTCGGCGAGGGCGTCGGGGGGCTCGCCCCGGGGGACGAGGTGGTCCTCAACTGGGCGCCGTCCTGCGGCGCCTGCCCGGCCTGCGAGGCGGGCGAGGTGTGGCTGTGCGCCAACGCGCTGGCGGGCGCGTCCGCCGTGCACGCGCGGGCCTCGGACGGCACCGAGCTGCACCCCGGGCTGAACGTGGCGGCGTTCGCGGAGGAGACCGTCGTGGCCGCGAACTGCGTCCTGCCGCTGCCCAAGGGCGTTCCGCTGGCCGACGCGGCCCTGCTCGGCTGCGCGGTGCTCACCGGCTACGGTGCCGTGCACCACTCCGCCCGGGTGCGCGCCGGGGAGAGCGTCGCCGTGTTCGGCGTCGGCGGGGTCGGCCTCGCGGCCCTCCAGGCCGCACGGATCGCGGGCGCCACGGAGATCGTCGCGGTCGACGTCTCGCCGGCCAAGGAGGACCTGGCGCGGGCGGCCGGCGCGACCTCGTACGTGGTCGCGTCGCCGACCACGGCCAAGGACATCAGGAGGCTGACGGGCGGCCGGGGCGTCGACGCCGCGGTGGAGTGCGTGGGACGGGGCGAGACCATCCGCGCGGCGTGGGACTCGACCCGGCGCGGCGGCCGCACGACGGTCGTCGGGATCGGCGGCAAGGACCAGCAGGTCACGTTCAACTCGCTGGAGATCTTCACCTGGGGCCGCACGCTGTCGGGCTGCGTGTACGGCAACAGCGACCCGGCCGGCGACCTCCCGGTGATCGGCGGGCACATCACGTCCGGGCGCTTCGACCTCGGCCTCATGGTCACGGACCGCATCGCGCTGGACGCCATCCCGGAGGCCTTCGACGCGATGCTGGCGGGCCGCAGCGGGCGGGCCCTGGTGGTGTTCTAGCGGGCCGTGCGGCGCCGCCGGCCGCCGTCCGGGGGCCGCTGCGGCCCCGCCGGGGCTCACGGACCCGGCGGCCCGCGGCCCCGGAGCCCCGCGGCTCCCGGGCCTTCCGGGCCGCACAAGAGCCGGGGCCGTCCGCCGCGCCCGTCAGCCGGGGCCGGCGCCGTCCGGCCCGGGCGGGCGTGCCGGGCCCCGCGCGTACTCCAGGGCGAGCCCGTCGACCAGTGCCCTCAGGCCGGTCTCGAAGGCTCCCTCGTCGACCTGCCGCTGGTGCTCCGCGAGCAGGTGCGCCTGGCCGAGGTGCGGGTAGTCCGCCGGGTCGTACGCCGCGCGGTCGTCGACGAAGCCCCGGGCGAACGACGACAGCGCGGAACCGGTGACGAAGTAGCGCATCAGCGCGCCGATGCGGGTCGCCTGGGCCGGGGGCCAGCCCGCCCTGACCATGGCGCCGAAGACTGCGTCCGCCATCCGCAGCCCGGCCGGCCGCCGGCCGGGGCCGCGGGCCAGCAGGGGTACGAGGTGGGGGTGGTCGGCGAGCGCCGCCCGGTAGGAGACGGCCCAGTCCCGCAGCGCCGTGCGCCAGTCGCGGGCGTCGTCCTCCTCGAACATCGACAGGTCGACCTGCGCGCTCACCGCGTCCGCCACGGCCTCCAGGATCTCGTCCTTGGTGCGGAAGTGGTTGTAGAGGGAGGGGCCGCTCACCCCGAGCACCGCGGCGAGGCGCCGGGTGGAGACCGCCTCGAGCCCCTCCGCGTCCACCAGCGTGCCCGCCGCGGCGACGATGCGTTCTCGGCTCAGCAGGGGCTTGCGCGGTCGGGCCATGGCCCACATAGTAGGGCCTGTCGAGATTAAACTAGCGGTGCTAATTTAACGTCCGTGCCGCAGGACGGGCCGTCCGGAGCAACCGGGCAGGGGCTGCCGGGGCTGCGGGCGCGGGCCGGCGCGCCGCGCTCGCCCCCCGGGTGGCGGGGCCGTACCGGTCGCACCGCGGCGGTCCCCCGCGTCGGCGCGGCCCGCCCGGCACGCCGCCCCTCCCCGGAGAACGGGCGGCCGCACCCCCGGAGAACTGCGAAGGAGCCCCGATCGTGAACCTGGAACTGAGCGAGGAGCAGGCCGACATCCGCGCCCTCGCGCGGGACTTCGTGACACGCGAGATCACGCCGCACGTCGTGGAGTGGGACCGCGCCGAGAGCGTCGACCGGGCGATCGTCGGCAGGCTCGGCGCGCTGGGCCTCCTCGGCATGACCGTGCCGGAGGAGTACGGCGGTGCAGGTGGCGACCACCTGACGTACTGCCTGGTCACCGAGGAACTCGGGCGCGGGGACTCGTCCGTGCGCGGCATCGTGTCGGTGTCGCTCGGGCTCGTCGGCAAGACCATCCTGGCCTGGGGCGACGAGGAGCAGAAGCGGGCCTGGCTGCCGCGCATCACCTCGGGCGAGGCCATCGGCTGCTTCGGCCTGACGGAGCCCGGCACCGGCTCGGACGCGGGGAACCTCGCGACGCGCGCCGTGCGCGACGGCGACGACTGGGTCGTGAGCGGGTCCAAGATGTTCATCACCAACGGCACCTGGGCCGACGTGGTGCTGCTCTTCGCCCGTACCAACGACACCCCGGGGCATCGCGGCATCTCCGCGTTCCTCGTCCCCACCGACACCCCGGGACTGGAGCGCCGCACCCTCCACGGCAAGCTGGGGCTGCGCGGGCAGGCCACCGCCGAGCTGTCCCTCGACGGGGTACGTGTGCCGTCGGGCGCGATGCTGGGGCCGGAGGGCAAGGGGTTCTCGATCGCCATGTCGGCGCTCGCGAAGGGCCGGATGGCGGTCGCCGCGGGCAGTGTCGGCATCGCGCAGGCCGCTCTCGACGCCGCCCTCGGATACGCGGGCGAGCGCGAGCAGTTCGGCTCCACCATCGCCCACTACCAGCTCGTGCAGGAACTCATCAGTGACATGGCGGTCGACGTCGACGCGGCGCGGCTGCTGACCTGGCGGGTGGCCGACCTCGTCGACCGGGGCGAGGAGTTCGCGACGGCGGCGTCGAAGGCGAAGCTGTTCGCCTCGGAGGCGGCCGTCCGCGCCGCGAACAACGCGATCCAGGTCTTCGGCGGCTACGGCTACATCGACGAGTACCCCGTCGGCAAACTCCTGCGCGACGCACGGGTGATGACGCTCTACGAGGGCACGAGCCAGATCCAGAAGCTCATCATCGGCCGCGCGCTTACCGGGGTCTCCGCCTTCTGACACCGGCGCCCCGATCCTTCACCGCCACCGCACGGGACCACCGCCGCACGCACTCGGAGCGCGATCGAGACACACCGCGCACACCAACGCCCCGCCCCGCACTCCAACGACTCACGGGGCACCCCAAGAACACACGGGCACTCGTGGAGGCGCACCGCGCACCGCGCACCGCGCGCCCCACACCACGGACACATCTCCGCACGCCCGCGCGTGGAGGCCCTGCGACGCCCGGACGCGACGGCGCCCCGCCGCGGGGGCGGGGCGCCGGGCCGTTCCTGTCAACGTGCGTGCCCAGGAATGGAGTTGACCGATCATGTGTGCTCCTGGCGGAGCGGGGACGGTGTCAGGCGAGCGGCCAGACCGGCAGCACGGTCCGCTTCCAGGTGCTGTTGGCCGCCGTCGCGCAGGACGCGTACCAGGCGACCGCGGCGGTCACGTAGCCCGCCCAGCCGCCGACCTTGTCGATGCCGCTCGACTGCGCGAAGGCACCGATGGTGAGCAGGATGAACGTCAGCGCGAGCAGCACGATCACGGCCAGCACGGCCCCGCTCGTGCGCATCGCCGGGATGATCATGTAGGTGGTGAAGATGGCCCAGGCCAGCAGGAAGAGGCCGGTGGCCTGGTAGGCGTGCTCCGGCGGCAGCTTCGGGGCGACGTGCGAGATGTAGTAGGCGAACGCCAGCCAGAAGGCGCCGTACGAGCTGAACGCCGTGGCCGCGAAGGTGTTGGCCCTGCGGAACTCCCACATTCCTGCGAGGAGTTGGGCGAGGCCACCGTAGAAGAGAGCCAGTGGCAGCACCACCGTCTCCAGGGTGTCGCTCAGGAGGCCGGTGTTGAAGGTGCTCAGGACGAAGGTGGTCATCGCGAATCCGGCCAGCCCCAGGGCGCCCGGATCGGCGATGCTCGCGGTGGTTGCTGCGGCCGGCTGGACGGTGGCCGCGTTGTTCGGTTCTGCAGATGCCACGGGTGGATCCTCTCCGCGAGTTGCGCCTGACGGTCCCGGCACGCTGCGGCGGCGGCGGAGCCCCCGCCTGGGGTTCGCCGGCCTCGGGGTTGGGGCAGTGGAGTCGGAACGGTCCGTGGTCGGCGCTGCGCTCCGGGTGAAGGATCATCATCTTGGCCCCGTGTCATGAAGCGGTCAAGAAGCCGAGAGGCAATCGTTGCACCTTCGAATCCCGCATTCGAACGGCGGGGCGCGCACGGTACTTCCTAAGCGCTTGCTCACCTTCGGGGTATGGTGTTCGTCCTGCCGCGAGGCAGCCCGGTACCCGGACGGAAGGGGCGAACCATGCGCACGGCCGGATCGGTCGACGGCGGCGAGGCCGGCGGCGAGGGCGGCACCCCCGCGCCCTGGGCCGAGGTGTCCCCCGAGGCGGCCAGGAGGCTGCTGGTCGCGGCCGTCGAGGCGTTCGCCGAACGCGGGTACCACGCCACCACCACCCGCGACATCGCGGGACGGGCCGGCATGAGCCCCGCGGCCCTCTACATCCACTACAAGACCAAGGAAGAGCTCCTGCACCGCATCAGCAGGCTCGGCCACGACCGGGCGCTCGCGATCCTGCGCCGCGCCGAGGCGGGCGGGGGCACCTCGGCGGAGCGGCTGGCGGAGGTCGTACGGGCGTTCGTCCGCTGGCACGCGGAGCAGCACACCACCGCACGGGTGGTGCAGTACGAACTGGACGCGCTGGGCCCCGAACACCGCCCCGAGATCGTCGCGCTGCGGCGGCAGAGCGACGCCGTGGTCCGCAGGATCCTCGAAGACGGCGTCCGCGACGGCGAGTTCGACGTGTCCGACGTCCCCGGAACCACGCTCGCGGTGCTCTCGCTGTGCATCGACGTGGCGCGGTGGTTCAACGAGGAGGGGAGCCGGACGCCCGAGGAGGTCGGCGACCTGTACGCCGGGCTGGTGCTGCGGATGGTGCGCGCGAGACCCTGACCCCCGGCGGCCCCGGGCGCGCTCCGGGCACCCTCCCGGCCGCCCACGCCCTGGGGCCCCTCCCGGCTCTCGCGCGCCGTCGCGGCCCGCGGCGGCCGGGCGCCCCCGCGGTGCCTCAGCGGTGGGCGAGGTCCTGCAGGCCCACCACGCGCAGCAGCTCCAGCCGTTCGCGCGACTCGCTGCCCGGGCGGGCGGTGTAGAGGACGAGGCGCTGGTCGTGCTCCGGGCTCAGCAGCACCTCGCACTCCAGCTCCAGCAGGCCCACGACCGGGTGCAGGAAGCGCTTGACGTCCGAGCGGCGGACCGCGACCCGGTGCGCGTCCCACAGCTGCGCGAACTCCGCGCTGGCGGCGCGCAGCCGCCCCACGAGATCCGCGAGGCGCGCGTCGTCCGGGCGGCGCGCGAAGCTCGCGCGCAGGTCGCCCACCGCCGCGCGGGCTGCGAGGTCGCGGTCCTCGGGCGGGTAGAGCTCCCGCGCGGCCGGGTCCGTGAAGTACCGCCACACGGCGTTGTGTCCGCCGCCGGGCCCCTCGGCCGTGTCGCCGTGGAGCGCCCTCGCCATCGCGTTGCGGGCGAGGACGTCCCCGCGGTCGCTCACCACCTGGGCCGGTGTGTCGGTGAGGCGGTCGAGGACGAGCAGCAGGCCGGGCCGTACGTGGTCACTGGCCGCCCGGTCGCGGGGAGGCTCCTCGCCCGCCAGGTGGAAGAGGTGGTCGCGCTCGTCGGCCGTCAGCCGCAGGGCGCGGGCCGCCGCGGCGAGCATCTGGCGGGACGGGCGCGAGCCCCTGGCCTGCTCCAACCGCGTGTAGTGGTCGGTGGACATGCCCGCCAGCTGCGCCACCTCCTCCCTGCGCAGCCCCGGTGTGCGGCGCCGGGCGCCCTGCGGCAGGCCGACGTCCGCGGGGGCCAGCCGGGCGCGGCAGCGGCGCAGGAAGTCGGCGAGTTCTGTTCTGTCCACCCCTCCACCATGCCCCCGCCGGCCCGGCCCAGCCAGGGACGGCCCGTCCCCGGATCGACGCGCCTCTCCCGCCGCCCGCCCCGTCGCCGCACGCTGGAGGCCCGGACGGCGGCGGCGCCGCGGCGCGGG
>NZ_JAKGCV010000167.1 GCF_021556455.1 Streptomyces fuscigenes
AGCCCCCGTGCACCGCCAGCCCGGCCCGCGCCGGCCTCCCGCGCCCGGCCGCCCGGCTCCGGCCTCCCGCGCCCGCCCTGCCCGTTCCCCCGTCCGCCCGTTCCCGCGTCGCGTCAGCCGGTCCGCTCGCCGTCCGCCTCTTCGAGCGACCACCACACCGCGGTGTCCGGCGGGAGCACGGCGCCCGAGGCGTCCGCGTCCGGTCCCGCGCTGGTGAGCAGGACGCGCCCGGGCACCTCGAAGCGCACCGGGCGCCCGGTGGTGTTGGCCGCGCAGACGAATCCGGGCCGGCGCAGCGCCAGCACGCCCTCGGGGGCGTCCAGCCACTCGATGCCGCCGCCCGCGCCGAGACCGGGGTGGGCCCTGCGCACGGCGAGGGCGGCGCGGTACATCTCCAGCGTCGATCCCGCCTCGCCGCTCTGCGCCTCGACGCTCAGCGCGGACCACTCGCGCGGCTGCGGCAGCCAGCTGCCGCCCGCGCCGAACCCGTACGAGCCGCCCGCGCGCGTCCACGGCAGCGGGACCCGGCAGCCGTCGCGCAGCCCGTCCTGGCCGTCGCCGCGGAAGAACGACGGGTCCTGGCGCACCTCGTCGGGCAGGTCCGTCACGTCGGGCAGTCCGAGTTCCTCGCCCTGGTAGAGGTAGGCGGAGCCGGGCAGGGCGAGCATCAGCAGCGTGGCGGCGCGGGCCCGGCGCAGGCCGAGTGCGCGGTCGCCGGGCTCGCGCAGCTGCAGTCCGGCGCCCGGCGGGCTCGCGAAGCGGGTGGCGTGCCGTGTCACGTCGTGGTTGGACAGGACCCAGGTGGCCGGGGCTCCCACGGCGCCCATCGCGGCGAGCGAGCGGTCCACGACGGCGCGCAGCGCCGCCGCGTCCCAGGGGGTCTCCAGGTACTGGAAGTTGAACGCCTGGTGCAGCTCGTCGGGGCGCACGTACCCGGCGGTGCGCTCGACGGTCGGCGTCCACGCCTCGGCGACGGCGATCCGCTCGCCGCCGTAGGAGTCGAGCAGGGCCCGCCAGTCGCGGTAGACGGCGTGGACGCCGTCCTGGTCGAAGAACGGCACGACCTCGCCGGACAGGAGGCGCAGCGCGCCGCTGCCGCCCACGTCGGGCAGGCCGGGGGCCTTGACCAGGCCGTGCGCCACGTCGACGCGGAAGCCGTCCACGCCGAGGTCGAGCCAGAACCGCAGGACGGACCGGAACTCCTCGGCGACTGCGGGGTGCTCCCAGTTGAAGTCGGGCTGCTCGGGCGCGAAGAGGTGCAGGTACCACTCGCCGGGGGTGCCGTCGGCGCCGGTCGTGCGCGTCCAGGCCGGGCCGCCGAAGACCGACTCCCAGTCGTTGGGCGGGAGCCCGCCGTCCGGGCCCTTGCCCGGCCGGAAGTGGTAGCGCTCGCGCGAGGGGGAACCGGGGCCCTCGGCGAGCGCCCGGCGGAACCACTCGTGCTCGGTGGACGAGTGGTTGGGGACGAGGTCCACGATGACGCGCAGGCCGAGCCCGTGCGCCTCGCGGATGAGGGCGTCGGCGTCGTGGAGGGTGCCGAACACCGGGTCGACGGCGCGGTAGTCGGCGACGTCGTAGCCGGCGTCCGCCTGCGGCGACGCGTAGAAGGGGCTGAACCACACGGCGTCCACGCCGAGGTCGCGAAGGTACGGGAGCCGGGCGCGGGCGCCCGCGAGGTCGCCCATGCCGTCGCCGTTCCCGTCGGCGAAGCTGCGCGGGTAGACCTGGTAGATCACGGCGCCGCGCCACCACTCGGCGGCGGGCGCGGCGGGTTCCTCCGGTGCCGGGACGGCCGCGGGGCCGTTCTCCTCGTCCGGCGTGGCGCGCTGCGCCGGGGCCTCGGCGGCCGTGCGGGCGGGCGTCCGGACGGGGGCGGGGGCGGGGGCCGGCCGGGCCGGTGCGCGTCCGGGGACGCGCACGGTGGCGTCCGTGGAGGCGGGGGCAGCGGCGTCGGCGGCTGCGGCGGGCTGCTTGGTCATGTCGTCCCTGGTTCGTTCTGGCGCCGGAGGCGGTGGCCGTACGTGATCAGACCGTAACAGCGGGGACACATGCCGGAAAGGGCTTGCGCAATCTTTCAGCAAACTTTCGGCCACGCACCGTGTCCCCCCGCGCACCGGCCGTCCCGTACAGTCGCCTTCCATGACCGCACGACTGGCCGAGATAGCAGCACGCGCGGGGGTGAGCGAGGCGACGGTCAGCCGGGTCCTCAACGGCCGGCCAGGGGTGGCGGTGGGGACGCGCACGTCGGTCCTCGCGGCGCTCGACGCGCTCGGCTTCGCGCACCCCCTGCGCGAGCGCCGGCGGGGCGGGGCCCTGATCGGCCTCGTGATGCCCGAGCTGGACAACCCGGTCTTCCCCGCGCTGGCCCAGGCGATCGGCGCCGCGCTGGCCCGGCGGGGATGCACCCCGGTGCTCGCGACGCAGGCGCAGGAGGCCGCCGCCGAGGACGGGCTGACCGGGATGCTGGTCGAGCGGGGCGTCGCCGGACTGATCATCGTCTCGGGGCAGCACGCGGACACCACCGCCGACCCGGGCCGCTACGAGCGACTGCGGGCCAGGGGCGTGCCGTTCGTGCTGGTCGACGGGTTCTCGCCGGCGGTGCGCGCCCCCTTCGTCTCCCCCGACGACCGTGCGGCCGTACGGCTCGCGGTGACGCATCTGGTGGCGCTCGGGCACCGGCGGGTCGGGCTCGCGGTGGGGCCCGCCCGGTTCGTGCCGGTCGTCCGCAAGACCGAGGCGTTCCTCGACGCGGTGGGCGAACTGCTCGGGCAGCCCCGGGAAGAGGCCGAAAAGTACGTCGGGCACTCGCTGTTCACCCTGGAGGGCGGGCAGGCGGCCGCGGACGCGCTGCTGGACGCGGGGTGCACGGGGCTGGTGTGCGCGAGCGACATGATGGCGCTCGGCGCGATCCGCACGGTACGGCGGCGGGGCCTTCGGGTGCCGGACGACGTGTCGGTCGTCGGGTACGACGACTCCCCGCTGATGGCGTTCACCGATCCGCCGCTGACGACGGTGCGCAAACCGGTGCCCGCGATGGGCGAGGCGGCCGTGCGCACTTTGCTGGAGGAGATCGGGGGCACCCCGGCCCCGCACAGCGAGTTCGTGTTCCTGCCGGAGCTGGTGGTGCGGGGGTCGTCGGCCGCCGCTCCGGCGTTCCCCGCACCCCGCCCCGCGCCGTGAACCGCGTGGCGCCGGCGGCGCGGGGGCCGCGGCCGGAGTTGGGCGTGCGTTCACCACCGAGCCGCGAGGAATCGGCCTCGGATTGGTCATGCACCCCCCAAGGGCGAGCAAATGCGCGGTGAACGCGTCCGAGAGATGATCGGTTCGGTGGAGCCGTTCTGGCAAACTCTGTTGGTATGGGTGAACCGACCGTGAAAAGGCGGACGCGTCTCACGGCCGCGCCGTCACCCGATGGGGACGAGGAGACGAAGGTGGCCGACTCGCCGCCGATCACCGGTGCGTCGGCCGTCAGGACCGGTGACACGGCGCCGACCGTGCGCGGCTGGCTGCGACGGCGCCGGCTGCCGCACAAGCCGCGCATCTGGTTCGAGATCCTGCTGATCGCGGCGGGCTACTGGATCTACTCGAAGATCCGCAACGCCGTGCCGGAGCAGCGGACCGAGGCCCTGCGCAACGCCCGCTGGATCTGGGACGCCGAGCACCACCTCGGGATCGCCGTCGAGCAGTCGGTCAACCACGCCGTGAACTCGGTGACATGGGTGATCGTCACGATGAACTACTACTACGCGACGCTGCACTTCATCATCACGATCGGTGTGCTCGTGTGGCTGTTCGTGGCGCATCCCGGGCGGTACGCCGCTGCGCGCACCGTGCTCGGCGCGACCACGGTCGTGGCCCTCCTCGGCTACTACCTGTTCCCGCTCGCGCCGCCGCGCCTGCTCAGCAAGGGCTTCATCGACACCGTGGCCGTGCACCACACCTGGGGCTCCGTGTCCTCGGGGGACCTGAAGTCGGTGTCCAACCAGTACGCGGCCATGCCGTCCATGCACATCGGCTGGTCGCTGTGGTGCGGGCTGACGATCTTCGCCCTGGCGAAGGCGCCCTGGGCGCGCATCCTCGGCATGCTCTACCCGGTGTTCACGCTGTCGGTGATCGTCTCGACGGCCAACCACTTCTGGCTGGACGCCGTGGGCGGGGTGATCTGCCTGGCGTTCGGCTACGCCGTGGCGTACGCCTGGTACGGCACGATGCCCTACCGGCTGCCCCGGTTCGCGGTGGAGCCCAGACGGCGCCGGACGGATCCCGTCGGGGCCTGACGCCCCCGGGCCCGCCCCTCCCCCGTCCCGGCGGCGCGAGAGGGGCGGGCCCGCGCGGTGCCCGCCGCGGGGGGTCAGGGGGCGTCGTACCCGTAGAAGAGTTCCTCCATCACGGTCCGGGCCCTGCGCGTCGCGCGCCGGTAGTCGTCCAGCATCTCGCCGACGCGTCCCGGCCCGTAGCCCAGGTAGCGGCCGACGGCCGCCAGCTCCCTGCTCTCCGAGGGGAAGGTGTCGCCCGGCCGGCCGCGCACCAGCATGGCGCCGTTGCGCACCCGGGTCGCCAGGACCCACGCCTCGTCCAGGGTCGCCGCCGACTCGGGGTCGATCAGGCCCGCGTCCCGGGCGACGGCCAGGGCGGTGCGGGTGCGGGTGGTGCGCAGCTCGGGCACGGCGTGGGCGTGCTGCATCTGCAGCAGCTGCACCGTCCACTCGACGTCCGTGAGCCCGCCCCTGCCGAGCTTCGTGTGCAGGTTCGGGTCGGTGCCGCGGGGCAGCCGCTCGGTCTCCATGCGCGCCTTGAGGCGGCGGATCTCCCGCACGTCGTCCTCGGACAGGCCGCGCGAGGGGTAGCGCAGCGGGTCGATCAGCTCGATGAACCGGGCGCCGAGGCCCGGGTCGCCGGCCATCGGGGCGGCCCGCAGCAGCGCCTGGCTCTCCCACACGAGCGACCAGCGGCGGTAGTAGGCCCGGTAGGACGCGAGGGTCCGCACGAGCGGCCCGCTCTTGCCCTCGGGCCGCAGGTCGGCGTCGATCAGCAGCGGCGGGTCGGCGCTCGGCACCTGGAGGAGCCTGCGCATCTCCGTCACGACGGTCGAGGCGGCGACGGCGGCCTCGTGCTCGTCCACGCCCTCGCGCGGCTCGTGCACGAACAGCACGTCCGCGTCGGACCCGTACGCGAGTTCCTGGCCGCCGAAGCGGCCCATGCCGATGACGGCGAACCGGGTGGGCAGCGTGTCCCCCCAGCCCTCGCGCACCGCGGCGCGCAGGGCCCCGGCGATGGTGGCCGCGTTGAGGTCGGTCAGGGCGCGGCCGACCCGGTCGACGAGCGCGCCGTGGTCCTGTTCGGCCGGGCTCTCCTCCGTGCCGTACGAGCCGACGATGTCGGCGGCCGCGCTGCGGAACAGCTCCCGGCGGCGCACCCCGCGCGCGGCGGTGACGCCGCCCTCCGCGGTGTCCGCGCGGCCCACCGCGGCGACGACCTCCTGCTCCAGGCCGTCGCGGCCGCGCGGGCGCAGGCCCTCCGGGTCGCCGAGCAGCGCCACCGCCTCGGGGGCGCGCAGCAGCAGGTCCGGGGCGAGCCGGCCGGCGGACAGCACCCGGGCGAGGTTCTCCGCGGCCGCGCCCTCGTCACGCAGCAGCCGCAGGTACCAGGGCGTCTTGCCGAGCGCGTCGGAGACCTTGCGGAAGCCGAGGAGTCCGGCGTCGGGGTCGGCGGAGTCGGCGAACCAGCCCAGCAGCACGGGCAGCAGCGTCCGCTGGATCGCCGCCTTGCGCGTGACGCCCGACGACAGGGCCTCCAGGTGGCGCAGGGCCGCGACGGGATCGGCGTAGCCGAGCGCCTCCAGGCGCTGGCCCGCGGCCTTGGCGCTGAGCCGGGTCTCGCCGGGCGCGAGCTGCGCGACGGCGTCCAGCAGCGGCCGGTAGAACAGCTTCTCGTGCAGGCGACGCACGACGGTCGCGTGCCGCTTCCAGACCTTGAGCAGCTCCGCCACCGGGTCGGTGCGCAGGCCGATGGAGCGGCCGATGCGGCGCAGGTCCGCCTCGTCCTCGGGCATCAGGTGGGTGCGGCGCAGCCGGAACAGCTGGATGCGGTGCTCGACGGTGCGCAGGAAGCGGTACGCCTCGTCGAGCTGCGCCGCGTCCGTGCGGCCGACGTACCCGCCCTGGGCGAGGGCGCGCAGCGCGTCGAGGGTCGTGCCGCTGTGCAGGGAGGCGTCGCTGCGCCCGTGCACGAGCTGCAGCAGCTGGACGGCGAACTCGACGTCGCGCAGGCCGCCGGGGCCGAGCTTGAGCTCGCGTTCGGCCTGGGCGGCCGGGAGGTTGTCGACGACGCGGCGGCGCATCTCCTGCACGTCCGGCACGAAGTGGTCGCGCTCGGCGGCCTGCCACACGAGCGGGGTGACGGCCTGCTGGTAGGCGGCGCCGAGCGCGGCGTCGCCGGCGACGGGCCTGGCCTTGAGGAGGGCCTGGAACTCCCAGGTCTTGGCCCAGCGCTCGTAGTAGGCGAGGTGGCTGCTGAGGGTGCGTACGAGGGGCCCGTTGCGGCCCTCGGGGCGCAGGTTGGCGTCGACGGGCCAGATGGCGCCCTCGACGGTGGACTCCGAGCAGATCCGCATGAGGTGCGACGCGAGGCGGGTGGCGGCCCGCACGGCCTCGGTCTCGTCGGCGCCGGGGACGCCCTCGGGCACGTCGCCGACGAAGATCACGTCGACGTCGGAGACGTAGTTCAGCTCGTGGCCGCCGCACTTGCCCATCGCGACGACGGCGAGCCGGCACGCGGCGGCGTCCTCGGGGGCGGCGGCGCGCGCGATCGTGAGCGCCGCGCGCAGGGTGGCGGTGGCCAGGTCCGCGAGTTCGGCCGCGGTCTCGGCGACGTCGGTCGTGCCGCACACGTCGCGCGCGGCGATGGAGAGCAGGCAGCGGCGGTAGGCGACCCGCAGCGCGACCGGGTCGCCGGCCGCGGCGGCGTCGGCGAGCACGTCCTCGAAGTCGCTGATCCCGGGGTGCAGGTCGGCGGACTCGTAGGTGGCGAGGACCCGCCAGTCGTGCGGGTGGCGGGCCAGGTGGTCGCCGAGCGCCTCGGACGCGCCCAGGACGCCGAGCAGCCGGTCGCGCAGCGGCTTGGCGGTGACGAGGGTGTCGAGGAGTTCCCGGCGCGCCGGGTCGTCGTCGAGCTGCTCGTACGCCTCGGCGAGCCGGACGAGTCCGCGCAGCGCGAGGTCCGGGTCGGCGGTGGCGCCGAGGGCGTCGAGGAGGAGCGGATCGGCCCTTATGTCGGCGATGGCCGGCACGTCGAGGAAGCGCTCGGCGGCGGATGGGTCGGTGAATCCGTGGCGCAGCAGGCGGGTGAAGGTGCTGCTGCGGCGGCCCGGCGCCGTCGTCATCGGGTCTCTCCTTGTCCGGTCGCGGCGCCCGCGGGCCGGGTGCCCGCTGTGTCCGCGATGCAAGACTCGTGCGTTTGAGGACTGGGATCGAGCCTAGTCCCGGCGGGCACGGGGCGGGAGACCGGCGGGCCGCACGGCGCGGGACCGGCGGGCCCGGGGGCGGGAAACGGGTGGTGCGGCGGGGGAAGACGGGTGGTGCGGCGGGAGCCGTCGGCGGCCGGAAGACCGGCCGTGGACGGCGCCGGGCGGACCGGCGTCCTCCGGCCGGTCCGCCGTCCGCCGGGTCAGCCGGTGATCCGCTCGCGCCACCTGTTGGTCAGCGGCAGGCGGCGGTCCTTGCCGAAGCCCTTCGCGGAGATCTTCGTGCCCGGCGGGTACTGGCGGCGCTTGTACTCGGCCGCGTCGACCATCCGCAGCGTCCGCGCGACGAGCTCCTCGTCGTGGCCGAGCGCCACGATGGCGTCCTTGCCCTGGTCGCGGTCGACGTAGAGCGACAGCAGCCGGTCCAGCACGTCGTAGTCGGGCAGCGAGTCGGTGTCGACCTGGCCGGGCCGCAGTTCTGCGCTCGGCGGCTTGGCGATCGAGTTCTCCGGGATCGGCGGGGTGCGGCCGCGGTCGGCCGCGGCCCGGTTGCGCCAGCGCGCCAGGCGGAAGACGTCCGTCTTGTAGACGTCCTTGATGGGGGCGTACGCGCCGACGGAGTCCCCGTACAGCGTCGAGTAGCCGACCGCGAGTTCGGACTTGTTGCCGGGCGCGAGGACGATGTGGCCCTCCTGGTTGGACAGCGCCATCAGCAGCGTGCCGCGCAGCCGCGCCTGCAGGTTCTCCTCGGCGAGGCCGGTGAGCGCGAGGGCGTCCATGTAGGCGGCCATCATGGGCTCGATGCCCACGGTACGGAAGTGCAGGCCGGTGCGGCGGGCGAGTTCGGCCGCGTCCTCCTTCGAGTGGTCCGAGGAGTACGCCGAGGGCATGGACACGCCGTACACGTGGTGCGCGCCGAGCGCGTCGCAGGCGATCGCGGCGACGAGCGCCGAGTCGATGCCGCCGGACAGGCCGACGAGGACGCTGGAGAAGCCGTTCTTCGCGGTGTAGGCGCGCAGGCCGACGACGAGCGCCGAGTAGACCTCCTCGTCGTCGTCCAGCCGGTCCGCGTACCCGCCGGTCAGCTCGGGCTCGTAGGGCGGCAGCGGGTCGGCGGAGAGCGTCACGTGCTCGACCCGCAGGCCGTCGTCGACGGTCCCGGACGGCGGCTCGGGCGCGGCGGCGGGCAGGTCCAGGTCGAGGACGACGCAGCCCTCGGCGAACTGCGGGGCGCGGGCGATCGTCTCGCCGTAGCGGTCCACGACGATGGAGTCGCCGTCGTAGACCAGCTCGTCCTGACCGCCGGTCATGGCGAGGTACGCGGTGGTGCAGCCGGCCTCCTGGGCGCGCTTGCGTACCAGTTCGAGGCGGGTGTCGTCCTTGAGCCGCTCGTAGGGGGACGCGTTGACGGACAGCAGCAGGCCGGCGCCCGCGGTGCGGGCGGCGGGGACCCGGCCGCCGTCCTGCCACAGGTCCTCGCAGATCGCGAGCGCGACGTCGATGCCGCGCACCCGCACGACGGGCAGGGTGTCGCCGGGCACGAAGTAGCGGAACTCGTCGAAGACGCCGTAGTTCGGCAGGTGGTGCTTCGCGTACCGCAGGGCGACCCGCCCGCCGTGCAGCACGGCCGCGGCGTCCTGGGGCGCCCCGGCGGGCTGCCCGTACCGCGGCCGGGCGCTCTCGGAGCGGTCGAGGTAGCCGACGACGACGGGCAGGTCGCCGAAGCCCTCTTCGGCGAGGCGGGCGGCAAGCATCCGCAGCTGCTCGCGCGAGGCCTCCACGAAGGACGAGCGCAGGGCCAGGTCCTCGACGGGGTAGCCGGTCAGCACCATTTCGGGGAACGCGACGAGGTGGGCGCCCTGCGCGGCGGCGTGCCGGGTCCAGTGGACGACCGACTCGGCGTTGCCCGCGAGGTCGCCGACGGTGGAATCGATCTGATTCAAGGCGATGCGTAGTTGGGGCACCACGTCAGTCTAATCCGCTAATCGTCTTTCTGACGCGATATCGGTCCGGGCCGTCCGCCGGGCGTCCCTGAGCGGCCGGACGGCCGCCGCGGGGGCGCCCCCGCGCGGCGGCGACACGCGGAGGTCCTTTTGGCCGGTCCGCTCCGGTACCCGCGGGCCCCGTGGGCAGGCAGTATGGCTACCGGGGCGCGTGCGGGGTGCCCGGGGGCGCAACCCGCCGGAAACCCTGTGATGGCATGCTCGGTGCCGCCACATGTCCGCACAGACCGCCGGGGCACCAAACGGCACCGGAGCAACCAGCCTGACCAGCAAGGATGAGTGGAATCGAGATGGACAAGCAGCAGGAATTCGTGCTCCGCACGCTCGAAGAGCGCGACATCCGCTTCGTGCGCCTGTGGTTCACCGACGTGCTCGGCTTCCTGAAGTCGGTGGCGGTGGCCCCGGCGGAGCTGGAGCAGGCCTTCGACGAGGGCATGGGCTTCGACGGCTCGGCGATCGAGGGCTTCGCACGCGTGTACGAGTCCGACATGATCGCGAAACCCGATCCGGCGACGTTCCAGATCCTGCCGTGGCGCGCGGAGGCCCCCGGCACGGCGCGCATGTTCTGCGACATCCTCATGCCGGACGGCTCCCCGTCCTTCGCGGACCCCCGCTTCGTGCTCAAGCGCATGCTGGCGAAGGCCTCCGACCAGGGCTTCACGTTCTACACGCACCCGGAGATCGAGTTCTTCCTGCTGCGCGACAAGCCCATGGACGGCAGCCCGCCCACCCCGGCGGACACCTCCGGCTACTTCGACCACACCCCGCAGGCGGTCGGCATGGACTTCCGCCGCACCGCGATCACCATGCTCGAGTCGATGGGCATCTCGGTCGAGTTCAGCCACCACGAGGGCGCGCCGGGCCAGCAGGAGATCGACCTGCGCTACGCGGACGCGCTGTCGACGGCGGACAACGTCATGACGTTCCGTCTGGTGATGAAGCAGGTCGCGCTGGAGCAGGGCGTGCACGCGACGTTCATGCCGAAGCCGTTCTCCGAGCACCCCGGCTCCGGGATGCACACGCACCTCTCGCTGTTCGAGGGCGACCGCAACGCGTTCTACGAGTCGGGCGCCGAGTACCAGCTGTCCAAGGTGGGCCGGTCGTTCATCGCGGGCCTGCTGACGCACGCGGCGGAGATCTCCGCGGTCACCAACCAGTGGGTCAACTCCTACAAGCGGATCTGGGGCGGTTCGAGCCGCAGCGCGGGCGCGGGCGGCGAGGCGCCCTCGTACATCTGCTGGGGCCACAACAACCGCTCCGCGCTCATCCGGGTCCCGATGTACAAGCCGGGCAAGACCGGTTCCGCCCGGGTCGAGGTGCGCTCGATCGACTCCGGCGCGAACCCGTACCTGACGTACGCGGTGCTGCTGGCGGCGGGCCTCAAGGGCATCGAGCAGGGCTACACGCTGCCGGCGGGCGCCGACGACGACGTGTGGGCGCTGTCCGACGCGGAGCGCCGCGCGATGGGCATCGAGCCGCTGCCGCAGAACCTGGGCGAGGCCATCGCGCTGATGGAGCGCAGCGAGCTGGTCGCGGAGACGCTCGGCGAGCACGTCTTCGAGTTCTTCCTCCGCAACAAGAAGCAGGAGTGGGAGGAGTACCGCTCGGAGGTCTCCTCGTACGAGCTGCGCAGGAACCTGCCCGTGTTGTAGACACACGGTCATGACTGAGACGAGCACTACGGACCGGACGGCGGGCAGGGGCGAGGCGCCGCGGCGGGGCGGGGCCTCCCCCGCGCCGGGCGCCCCGGAGGCGGCCGAGGTCGAACGGGCGGTGGCCGACGCGACCGCGGAGGGGCCCGGC
>NZ_JAKGCV010000168.1 GCF_021556455.1 Streptomyces fuscigenes
CGGGCCAGGGGCAGCGCCCCGCGCTGCCGGGCGAGCGTGCCCCCGCTCCACAGCGCCCACGCCATCACGGCCGGAGCGTCCGCCGCCCGGGCGGCGCGGTAGGCGGCCCGCCACGCGGTGCCCGCCTCCTCGACCGCTCCGAGCCTGCGGTGTGCCTCCGCCTCCCCCAGCAGGGCCCGCGCGCTCTCCAGCGGCGTCGCGGCCTCCCGCCCCACGCGCTTCGCAGTCGCGAGCACTTCTTCGTAGGACGAGTTCACGTCCAGGGCGGCCCTCAGGGCGCCCTGGTACTCGGGAGCGAAAGCCTTGCCGTGCATGCGCGGTCTTCCTTTCAGCCACGTTCCGTTGACGTGCCCGAAAAGTTAGCCAGCCGGGGTATACCGAGTAGTCACCCCACGGAGGTGTTGATCCGTCCCCCTCCGGGCCTACGCCGGCGGGGCCGCGTCGGCTGCGCGGCGTAGGGGGCGGCCGGACGCCTCCCCCGGAAGTCGTCCCCTGCCATCGGGGCCGCGCCCCGGGTGCGCGGACCCCGCGGGCCACCGCCCGGCCCCGCGAGGATTTGCGGATGCGATGAGGGCTTCTTACCTTTTCACAACGGTTTCATGGGGAAGTGCTGACCAACCATTCACCGCCAGGCCAGGTCAGTGCCACGCGCCCGCACGTACGGCTCACCGAACATGCTTACCGAAATCCGACAGCGCATGACGACACGCCCGTGGGGGGAGTGGCCGGTGCGCAGGCATGGATAGGTGACAGATGTTCAGTGCAAGAGCCATGACGGCGCCGGGCCGGCGCGGCGCGGGGAAGGCCGCGGCGCTGCTCGCGGCCGCCGCGCTCGTCGCGCTCGGCGGTTCGGTGGCCCCGGCCTCCGCCGCCCCCAAAGCCAAGGACAACAGCGCGAAGACGACCACGCCCATCAAGCACGTGGTCGTGATCTTCGACGAGAACGAGTCCTTCGACCACTACTTCGCGACGTACCCGAAGGCCGCGAACACGGACGGCACGACGTTCACCGCGTCGAACCGTACGCCCAAGGCCGACAACCTGGCGTCGGCGAAGCTGCTGAAGAAGAACCCCAACCAGTACGCGCCGAAGCGGCTCACCCCCGACCAGGCCCTGACCTGCTCGCAGAACCACAACTACGGTCCCGAGCAGCTCGCGTACAACAACGGCAAGGCCAACAAGTTCGTCGAGAACACCGAGACGGACACCTGCTCCGGCGGTCTGTTCGGCGAGCCCGGCCTGTCGATGGACTACTACGACGGCAACACCACCACCGCGCTGTGGAACTACGCGCAGCACTACACGCTGAGCGACAACTCCTTCGGCTCGAACTTCGGCCCGTCGACGCCGGGCGCCCTGAACCTCGTCTCGGGCCAGACCCACGGCGCCGAGTCGATGGACCCGTCCACGGGCACCGAGAAGCCGAAGCAGACGAAGACGCCCAGTTCCTCGGTGCTGTCCTCGCCCGACAAGAAGGGCGTGGGCACCGTCATCGGCGACCCCGACCCGGCCTACGACGACTGCGCGGACTCGAACCACACGTCGACCAACGCGCTCGCCGCGATGCAGGGCCAGAACATCGGTGACCTGCTCAACCAGAAGAACGTCTCCTGGGGCTGGTTCCAGGGCGGCTTCCGGCCCACCACCGCGTGGGACGGCACGAAGGGCACCTACGCCGTCTGCGGCGCGACACACAAGAACATCGGCGGTGCCTCGGTCGTCGACTACAGCCCGCACCACTCGCCGTTCGAGTACTACAAGTCGACGTCGAACCCGCACCACCTGGCGCCGGCGAACGTCGACGAGATCGGCCACAACGGCCGCGCGAACCACAACTACGACCTGACGGACTTCGACGCGGCGCTCGCCGCGCAGAAGCTGCCCGCCGTGTCGTTCCTGAAGGCCGCGCAGTACCAGGACGCCCACCCCGGCAACTCGGACCCGATCGACGAGCAGAACTGGCTCATCGGCGAGATCAACAAGATCCAGAAGTCCGCCGACTGGAAGTCCACCGCGATCGTCCTCGCGTACGACGACTCGGACGGCTGGTACGACCACGTCGCCCCGCCCGTGCTCAACGGCTCGAAGGACACCGCCCTCGGTTCCAACGGCAAGCCGACCGACGGTGTCGCCTGCCAGGACGGCCCCAAGGCCAAGGGCGGCTACGCCGACCGCTGCGGCCCCGGCCCGCGCCTGCCGATGATGGTCATCTCGCCCTACGCGAAGACCAACGCGATCGACCACACGCTCACCGAGCAGGCGTCGATCACCCGGTTCGTCGAGGACAACTGGTCCACGAAGAAGATCGGTGACGCGTCCTTCGACACGCGCGCCGGCACCATGAACAACTTCTTCAACTTCAAGAAGCCCAACAACGTCGAGGTGCTCCTCGACAAGAAGGGCGCCGTCTCCACGATCAAGTCCATCCCGAAGAAGGCCCCGAAGCCGGCGAAGGACGTGAAGATCACCGGCCCGATGGGCGGCGGTCTCGACGGTTCCGGCCTGGCCTCGCAGTCCTCCGACTCCGCCTCCGTGACCGTCCCGGTCGCGGCGGGCGTCGCCGTCCTCGCCGCCATCGGCGGCGGCGCGGCCATCCGCCGCCGGCGGCGCACCTCGTAACACCTGAGCCCCGGGACACCGCCGGGGCCACGCACCGACACAGGGGCGGCGCCGACCGGGCGCCGCCCCTGTGTGCGTGGGGCGCGGCCGGCCCGTGCGTGGCGTGCGGCCGCGACCGGCCCGCCGCCACCGGCCCGCCGCGACCCGTGGCCGACCCATCGCCGCCACCAGGAAGTTCGGGCAATTCCGCGAACGAATATCGGAGTTCCTGTGAGGATCGTGAGGCTATAGTGATGTGCCCGAGTCGGACACACTCGCGACTCGGACTCTCACTTCCGCCCGCACGGACCCATCCGGCGCGCGGTTTTCTTTCACATCCCTTGGGGGGGTTGTGTCGCATTCCTCTCCGGCGCGCATTCGTCCGCGCCGTTCCGGCCGCCTGATCGCGGTCTGCACATCCGGGATCCTCGCCGCGGGCGCTTTCGCGCTCGGCCCGGCCGGCGTCGCACAGGCCGACACCGGTTCCGGCACCGCACCGCACGCCATCGCGCCGGTCGCACCGAAGGGCGGGCAGCAGCCGACGCTGAGCCTGCCGAAGAAGGCCGCGACGCACGCGAAGGGCGCCCGGTCGCTGGCCAGGTCCGCCGCCCGCGCGCCGCTGACCACGCCGCGCTTCGACCCGAACAACGACGGCGTCGCCGACGCCCTGGTCGAGGGCGGCAACGGCTCCCTGGGCGAGGTGAACGTCACCGCGGGCACCACGGCGTCGCACGGCACGGTCAAGGTCAAGTACCAGGACATCCTCACGCCCGGCCACGAGAGCTCCGCGGCCACCCAGGTCCTCTCCCTGACGACGACCGGCAAGCTGTCGCTGTGGAACTACGCGAGCTTCCCCGGCGGCAGCCCGCTGTGGACGGGCTCCGGCTGGAACACGTACAACAAGGTCGTCGCGGTCGGCGACACCAACGGCGACGGCTTCGGCGACCTGCTCGCCCGCACCCACACCGGCGACCTGTACCTCTACAAGGGCACGGGCAAGGCGACCAGCCCGTTCACCGCCAAGGTCAAGGTCGGCAGCGGCTTCGGCGGCTACGACCAGCTCCTGGGCGCGGGCGACATCACCGGCACCGGGTACGAGTCCCTGGTGGCGCGCGACCTCAACGGCGACCTCTGGTACTTCCGGCTGGACGGCACCGCCGCCGCGCCGCTGGCCGCCAGGGTGAAGATCGGCACCGGCTGGAACACGTACAACCAGGTCATCGGCTACGGCGACGACGAGACGCAGCAGGGCGGCATCCTCGGCCGCAAGGTCGGCGGCGACGTGTACTACTACACGGGCAGGCCCGGCGGCAGCGGCACGAGTTCGCTGACCGCCAAGGAGCTCTTCGGCACGGGCTGGAACAGCGAACTGTTCGTCGGCCAGGGCAAGAACCTGCTCTGGGGCAAGAACAACCTGTTCGGCCTGACGTCCGGCGGCGACATCTACTACTACTCCGGCCTCAACACGGGCTCGGTCACCGCGCGCGAGCTGGTCGGCTCGGGCTTCAAGGGCGCCAAGCTCATCGCCCCGGTGTCGCTGACCAGCACGGAGGAGCAGCCCCTGCTGGAGCTCTACCAGGGCACGCTCTACAACGACACCCCCGGCTTCGAGGGCGTCAAGACCACCGGCTTCGGCAGCTACAACCTGGTCGTCGGCCCCGGCGACCTCAACGGCGACGGCAACAGCGACCTGATCGCCCGCGACAGCGGCGGCACCCTGTGGCTCTACACGGGCAAGGGCGACGGCCACTTCAACGCGAAGACGAAGATCGGCACCGGCTGGAACCAGTTCAACCAGCTCGTCGGCGCCGGCGACATCAACGGTGACGGGTACGCGGACATCGTGGCCCGCAACTCCGCCGGCCAGCTGTACTTCTACGCCGGCAAGGGCTCGGCGGCCTCGCCGTTCCAGGCCAAGTCCCTGATCGGCCCCGGCTGGAACATGTTCACCAAGCTCGCCGCGCCCGGCGACCTCGACGGCGACGGCCGTGCCGACCTCGTCGCCGTCACCTCCGGCGGCCAGCTCTACCGGTACTCCTCCACCGGCCACACCGGCACGAGCACGTTCAAGGCACGCGTCGAGATCGGCAAGGCCGGCTGGAACGGCTACACCTCGCTGCTCTGACGCACCCCGCCCGGGGCCGAACCGCTCCGGGCACCGCTCGCGTCGGCCGCCGTCCCGTCCCGGGGCGTCCGGCCGCGTGAGCCCCGAGGTTCCGGGCCCGTGGCCCCGGGCGCGCACCGCGCCCGGGGCCACGGGCCCTTCGCGTCGCACGGCCCGGGGACGGGCGCCCGGGCGCGCCGTCGCGAGCCAAGTGGCCCGGCACGCCCGGGCGCCGCCGGGGCGACACCGCGACACGCGGGGGTCCTGCAACGAGTGCCTGCCGCGCGGTACTTCGGCACCCCGCTCCCCGGCCCCGCCCGTGCACGCCTCTGGACGCCCTGACGGCCGCGGCCGTAACCTGCTCGGCAGTCGCGCTCATTGAAACGTTCAAACCCACCCCTCCCGGGAGCATGATGACTCGCGCAGCAGCACACGGCCCCCGTCGTCGCACCGTCATCGCGGGCGCCATGACGTCCGCCCTGCTCAGCACGGCCGGACTGGACGCGGCGAGCGCCGCGGCGGCCCCGCCGACGGGCCCTCGGCCGGTGCCCGGCAAGGCCCCCTCCGGGCCGTGGGATCGGTTCAATCTCTCGCCCCGCGGCCGCACCGTGCGGCCCGTCGCCACCCACCCGCGGCCCGGCGCGCCGACGGTGCTGCACGGCCAGGGCTCGTCCGTCACCTTCGACTTCGGGCAGGAGACGGGCGGCTTCGTCACCCTCGCGTTCACCGGCCGCACCGACGCGGACCAGGTCGTCGGGCTCACGTACGCCGAGCTGTCGACCTACGTGAGCGCCACCTCCAGCGACGGCTCCAACGGCGGTTCGAACAACGAGCCGCCCGTCCACTACGCCGTCACGCCCGGCGGGACGCTCAGCACCCGCCACGACACCCCGCTGGCGGGTGCGAGCGGCGAGGCGGCGGCCGACCCGGCGTCCCAACTGCGCGGCGGATTCAGGTACCTGACCGTCGTGAACGTCACCGGCGGCACCGTCGCCCTCGGCGACGTGTCCGTCAGCGTCACGTTCGCCCCGAACGCGGCCGACCCGCGTGCCTATCCCAACCACTTCCACTGCGACGACGACCTGCTCAACCGGATCTGGTACGCGGGCGCGTACACCGTGCAGACCAACATCGTCGCCCGCGACCAGGGCCGCGTGTGGGGGCCGCCGGACGTGGGCTGGAACAACAGCGCGACGGTCGGCGAGTCCGGGGACACCGTCCTCGTCGACGGCGCCAAGCGGGACCGCACGGTGTGGCCGGGCGACCTCGGCATCTCCGTACTCACCGACTACGTGTCCCTCGGGGACCTGGACACCGTCCGCAACTCGCTGCGCACGCTCTACGACCACCAGGACGCGGCGAGCGGCGCGCTCCCCTACGCGGGGCCCGCCGTCGACTTCGTCGGCAACTCCGACGCGTACCACCTGTGGACGCTGATCGGCACGGCCTCCTACGTGCAGCTCTCGGGCGACCTCGCCTGGGGCCGCTCGATCTACGCGGCCTACCGCAAGGCGCTCGGGTTCTCGCTCGCCAAGCTCGACACCGACGGGCTGCTGAACGTGACGGCCGCCGCGGACTGGGCCCGCACCGACGCGGACGGCAAGAACCTCGAAGCCAACGCCATCATGTACCGCGCGCTGGTCACCGGCGCCGCCCTGGCCCGCTCCCTGGGTGACGGCACGACGGCGGACGACTGCGCCGGCCGGGCCGCCGCACTCAAGTCGGCCGTGGCAGGCGGAGGCTACTGGGACGAGTCCGCGGGCCTGTACCGCGACAAGCCCACCGGGCCCGGCGCCCAGCTCCACCCGCAGGACGGCAACTCCCTCGCGCTGTGGTTCGGCCTCGCCGACTCCCCCGCCCGCGCGGCGGCCGTGAGCACGGCCCTCGCCGCCCGCTGGAGTCCCGTCGGCGCGCTCACCCCGGAGAAGGGCGACTCGTCCGTCCACCCGTTCCCCGGCGGCATGGAGGTGCACGCGCACTTCGCCGCGGGCCGGGACGCCACCGCCCTGGACCTGATACGCCTCGAATGGGGCTACATGCTGGACGCGCCGCAGGGCACCGCAAGCACGTTCTGGGAGGGCTACCGCACCGACGGCACCTCGGACTACTCCGGCTCGTACATGAGTGCCGCCCACGGCTGGTCCACCGGGCCCACCTCGGCCCTGACCTACCGGCTGCTCGGCATCGCGCCCGCCGAGGACGGCGGCCGCGGGCACACCGTCGTGCCGCACCCCGGGGGCCTCGGGTCCGCCGAGGGGCAACTGACCACGGCGGACGGGGTGATCACCGCGTCGTGGGCGGCGGGCCGGGCCGGCAGCGGCTCCTTCGACCTGACCGTCGGCGCGCCGCGCGGCGCGATCACCGAGGTGGGCGTGCCGGTGCCCGACGGCGGTCGCGGCTGGCGCGTGACCCTGGACGGGCGGGCCGTGTGGGACGCGAAGTCGCCCTCCCACGGGGCCCGTCGGGAGGGCGGCTACGTGCGCCTGCGCGGGGCCGCGCTCCCGACTGTTACGGTGTGTCACCGAGAGGCGTGCTCCCGCCGCGGTGGATGCCATATTTCACAGCTCTCCCGGGCGGTGCGGCCGCGCCCCCGGGGTAGACGAGCGCTCAGCGGATCATGGAAGCGTGCGAGGGGCGACCCCGTGTGCCCGGCCCGACGGTGCCCAGCGGCCCCCGTCAGCGCCCACGGGTCTTCGAATGCTTACATGTACCCACACGACAAGGACCGATTCATAGTGATTTGCCCGACAGGTGGTCGGGTGACGTACATGAGGTGATGGCTACATGGCCCAATCAGTCAGAGGAGCAGGCTCGCCGAGCCGCAAGGGCAAAGCTCTGGGGGTCTCCATCGCCGCCGCCGTCGGCGGCTTTCTCTTCGGTTTCGACTCCTCCGTCATCAACGGCGCGGTCAACTCGCTCACCGACCACTTCCACCTCGGGGCGTTCCTCTCCGGCTTCGTGGTCTCCATCGCGCTCCTCGGCTGCGCGGTCGGCGCCTGGTACGCGGGCCGGCTGGCCGACATCTGGGGCCGCCGCAAGGTGATGCTGCTCGGCTCGGCGATGTTCATCATCAGCTCGGTCGGCTCGGCCCTCGCCTTCTCCGTGCCCGACCTCCTGGTGTGGCGCGTGATCGGCGGCCTCGGCATCGGCATCGCCTCGGTGATCGCCCCCGCCTACATCTCCGAGGTGGCACCCGCCAGCGGCCGCGGCGCGCTCGGCTCGCTGCAGCAGCTCGCCATCACGATCGGCCAGCTCGTCGTCCTCAGCTCCAACAAGGGCCTGGCGGGTGCCGCGGGCGGTGCCTCCCAGGACCTGTGGTGGGGCCTGCAGGCCTGGCGCTGGATGTTCCTCGTCGGCGTCATCCCCGCCGCCGTCTACGGCGTGCTCGCCCTGATGATCCCCGAGTCGCCGCGCTACCTCGTCCAAAAGGGCCGTATCGGTGACGCGGCGGGCGTGCTGGAACGCATCTCCGGCGAGGAGGACGGCCGGGCCAAGGCGAGCGAGATCCAGCAGACCCTGCGCAAGGAGCACCGCACCAGCTTCGCGGACATCCGCGGCGCGCGCTTCGGGCTGCACCCGCTGGTCTGGGTCGGCATCATCATGGCCGCGCTGCAGCAGCTCGTCGGCATCAACGCGATCTTCTACTACTCGACGACGCTGTGGCAGTCCGTCGGCTTCAGCGAGTCCAGCTCGTTCACGACCTCCGTGATCACTGCGGCGATCAACGTGGTGATGACCGTCGTCGCGATGCTCTTCATCGACCGGGTCGGCCGCAGGCGCCTGCTGACGATCGGTTCGATCGGCATGTTCCTCTCGCTGCTGCTGACGGCGATCGCGTTCTCGCAGCAGCACGGCAGCGGCAAGTCCGTGACGCTGCCCCACCCGTACGGTCCCCTGGCGCTGGTCGGCGCCAACGCCTTCGTGGTGTTCTTCGCGCTGTCGTGGGGACCCGTGATGTGGGTCATGCTCGCGGAGATGTTCCCGAACCGGATGCGCGCGATGGCACTGGCGATCGGCACCGCGTCCAACTGGATCTTCAACTTCATCGTGACGTTCGCCTTCCAGCCGGCGACCGACCACGTGGGGCTGTCCTGGCTGTACGGCGCGTTCGCGCTGTTCGCCTTCCTGTCGATCTGGTTCGTGCGCTTCAAGATCCCCGAGACGAAGCGCATGACGCTGGAGTCCATGACGGGCGAGTCCTATCGCCGCCCGGACGCCTCGCAGGGCCGCGGTACGCCGACGGCCTGAGCAGCCGCCGGCCCCGACGGGCGCTCCCGCCACCCCCGGTCACCGGGGGCGGCGGGAGCGCCCGTCGCCGTGTGCGCCCACCGCCGGCGGAAGGCGGGCCTCCCGCCGTCAGCCGCGCAGGCGCTCGTACGCGGGGAGGGTGAGGAAGTCGGCGTAGTCGGAGTCCAGGGAGACCGTCAGGAGCAGGTCGTGGGCCTGCTGCCACTCGCCGGACTCGAACGCCTTGTCGCCGGCCTCCGCCCGGATCGCGTCGAGTTCCCTCGCCGCGAGGTCCCGGACCAGGTCGCGGGTGACCGGCTCGCTGCGGCCCTCGTGCTCGACCCGCACCCCCGCGTTGATCCACTGCCAGATCTGGGAGCGGGAGATCTCCGCCGTGGCGGCGTCCTCCATCAGGTTGAAGATGGCCACGGCGCCCGCGCCCCGCAGCCAGGCCTCGATGTAGCGCAGCCCGACCTGGACCGCGTTGACGAGCCCCTCGTAGGTGGGCCTCGCGTCCAGCGAGTCCACGGCGATCAGGTCCGCCGGCGCCACGACGACGTCCTCGCGCAGTCGGTCCTTCTGGTGGGGCCGGTCGCCGAGGACCGCGTCGAAGGCCTCCCGGCACACCGGCACCAGGTCGGGGTGCGCGACCCAGGACCCGTCGAAGCCGTCGGCCGCCTCGCGGTCCTTGTCCGCCTTCACCTTCTCCAGGGCGACCTTGTTGACCTCGGGGTCGCGGCGGGAGGGGATGAACGCGGCCATCCCGCCGATGGCGTGCGCGCCGCGCCGGTGGCAGGTGCGCACGAGGAGTTCGGTGTAGGCCCGCATGAACGGCGCGGTCATCGTCACGGCGTTGCGATCGGGCAGGACGAACTTCGCACCGCCGTCACGGAAGTTCTTCACGATCGAGAACAGGTAGTCCCAGCGGCCCGCGTTCAGCCCGGACGCGTGGTCGCGCAGTTCGTAGAGGATCTCGTCCATCTCGTAGGCGGCCGTGATCGTCTCGATCAGCACGGTCGCGCGGATGGTCCCCTGCTCGATGCCGAGAAGGTCCTGGGCGGCGACGAAGACGTCGTTCCACAGCCGCGCCTCGAGGTAGGACTCGGTCTTCGGCAGGTAGAAGTACGGGCCGAGGCCGCGCTCCAGCAGACGCCGCGCGTTGTGGAAGAAGTACAGCCCGAAGTCGACCAGCGCGCCCGGCACGTCCTTCCCGTCGGCCGCGCGCAGGTGGCGCTCCGGCAGGTGCCAGCCGCGCGGCCGCACGACGACGGTGGCGAGGCCGTCGGCGTCGCGCAGTGCGTACGACTTGCCCGAGGACTCGTCCGTGAAGTCGATGCGCCGCTCGTAGGCGTCGATCAGGTTGATCTGGCCGGTGACCACGTTCTCCCAGGTCGGCGCGGACGCGTCCTCGAAGTCCGCGAGCCACACGCGGGCCCCCGAGTTGAGGGCGTTGATCGTCATCTTCCGGTCGGTCGGCCCGGTGATCTCGACCCGGCGGTCCTCCAGCGCACGCGGCGACGGGGCGACCCGCCAGCTGTCGTCGGCCCGGACCGAGGCCGTCTCCGCGGGGAAGTCGAGGGTGCTGGTACGGGCGATCTCCGCGCGCCGTTCGACACGGCGTGCCAGCAGTTCGTCGCGGCGGTCGGTGAAGCGCGCGTGCAGTTCGGCGAGGAAGGTGAGGGCCTCCTCGGTCAGCACCTCCTCCTGCCGGGGCAGCGGGGCGGGCGCGACGATCTCCAGCGGTGACGGCGCTGGTGCGGGCATGGGGCACTCCTTCGGCGGTCCGGCGGCTCCCGGACGCCGGGGCGATGGCACCGGGTGCCACGTAGGGCGGCGAAGGCGGTACGCACCGTTCCGGGCATCGAGGGCTTCTGACCAGTGGATAGTAGTTTCCTCATGGTGGAAGTTCAATGCTTTGTTGACGGCGGGACTCCCGGGGCGGCGCCGGCGCGGCCCGCAGTGCCGCCCCCGCGCCCAACCGGCCCGCGCCGACGGTGCCTTGCGGTGCGTCAGGCCAGCCGCCCGAGGTCCTCCGGCGTGTCGATGTCGTAGGGGTCGGCCACGTCGCCGCACTCGACCAGCTCGATCGCCGCCTCGTGCTCCCGCAGGTAGCCGCGTGCCCCCCGGTCGCCCACCGCCTGCTCCACGACGCCGGCCCAGTGCTCCGCGCCGAGCAGTACGGGGTGCCCCCGGCGCCCGCCGTACGCGGCGGAGGCCAGCGCGCCGCGCGAACCCCCGTAGGCGGCCACCACCCTGGCCACCGCGCGGGCGCCGATGCCCGGCTGGTCCACGAGGAGGAC
>NZ_JAKGCV010000169.1 GCF_021556455.1 Streptomyces fuscigenes
CCAAGCTCGTCGCCGACCGGGGCAGGCGCCTGGACGAGGACCCGGGCAGGGGGCGCGAGCAGGACCCCGGCAGGACCCACCCGGACCGCCCGACACCGCCGGCCGGCACGCTGCGCGACACGGCGGGCGGGGCTGCCCGCACCTGGCGCGGGGAGACCCCCGGCGGCCTGCCCCGCCGCGTGCGGCAGGCCAACCTCGCCCCGCAGCTGCGGGATGCCGCCGCCGAGCGGCCCGGCGCGAGCGGTCGCCCGGACCCCGGGGACGCCGAACGCGACGCGGAAGCCGTACGCTCCCGGATGGCCTCGCTCCAGCACGGCTGGCAGCGCGGTCGCCGTCAGAACGAAGCCGAGGAGTCCGCCGGCCGTGCCGGGGGACCGACCGGTGGAACACCAGGAACGACATCGGAGGGGAACGGTCGATGACCGCACCGTACACACCACGAGGCGCCGCCCGAGCCGGAGGCGGACGCGAACTCGACTGGCTCCTCGACGAGCTGGTGGAGCGCGTGGCCAGCATTCGCAAGGCCCTGGTGCTCTCCGGCGACGGGCTCCCCACCGGCGCGTCCAAGGACCTCAGCAGGGAGGACGGCGAGCACCTCGCCGCCGTCGCGTCCGGGTTCCACAGCCTCGCCAAGGGCGTCGGCCGCCACTTCGACGTCGGCCAGGTCCGCCAGACCGTCGTCGAGCTGGACGGCGCCTTCCTCTTCGTCACCGCCGCCGGCGACGGCAGCTGCCTGGCCGTCCTCGCCGACTCCGACTCCGACGTCGGGCAGGTGGCCTACGAGATGACGCTCATGGTCAAGCGCGTCGGCACCCACCTCGCGACGGCCCCCCGCACCGGCCTGCCCGCCGGGGGATGAGCACCGGCGCATGAAGGAAACTGGTCAGGACCCCCACGCGTGGTACGACGGCGAGGCCGGGCCCGTGGTACGGCCGTACGCGATGACGCGCGGCCGTACCGAGACCGACGGCCAGCACCGGATGGACCTGATCGCCCTGGTCGTCCCGGAGCCGGCCGCCGAGGACTCCGGCCTCGACCGGAGCCTCTCGCCCGAACATCTGGACATCGTCGAACGCTGCGTCGAGGCACCCCAGTCGATCGCAGAACTCGCCTCGGGCCTGGACCTGCCCGTCGGGGTGATCCGGGTCCTCGTCGGCGACCTCGTCGAGGACGAACTGGTCCACGTATCCCGCCCCGTTCCGCCGGCCGAGCTGCCGGACGTGAACATTCTCCGCGAGGTGATCAATGGCCTTCGGGCGCTCTAGCTCGTCAGGCAGGGCCGGCCACACCGGCCCGTCCGGCGGCTCCGACGCACCGGCCCCCCGCCGGCCGGGCGCGGCGGCCATCCCCACGGGCGGGGAGGTCCGCCGCATCCACCCCGTCACTTTAAAGATCCTCGTCGCCGGCGGCTTCGGGGTGGGCAAGACGACGATGGTCGGCGCGGTGAGCGAGATCAGACCGCTGCGCACCGAGGAGATGCTGACCGAGGCGGGGCGGCCGGTGGACGACGTGCACGGCGTCGAACGCAAGACCACCACCACCGTCGCCATGGACTTCGGCCGCATCACGCTCCGCGGCGACCTGGTGCTCTACCTCTTCGGCACTCCCGGCCAGGACCGGTTCTGGTTCCTGTGGGACGAGCTCGCGCAGGGCGCGCTCGGCGCGGTCGTACTCGCCGACACCCGCCGTCTCGCGGACTCCTTCGCGGCCGTCGACTACTTCGAGCGGCGGCGCATCCCCTTCACGGTCGCCGTCAACCACTTCGACGGCGCCGATCGCTACCCGGCCGAGACGGTACGGGACGCGCTCGACCTCGATCCGGGTGTCCCGCTGGTCATGTGCGACGCCCGCGACCGAGAATCGGTGAAGGAAGTCCTGGTGACGGTCGTGGAACACGCCATGACCCTGGCGGCCGGGCCACGCGAGCATGCCCCCACCTGACAGGTTCACGAAGACCCCGGTGCCGGACTCGCACTGCGCGAGCTGCGGCACCCCCTACTCCACGGGCCTCGGCTGGCCGCGCACCTGCCAGGCGTGCGGCACCACCGCGTACCGCAACCCGCTGCCCGTCGCCGTCGCCCTGCTCCCCGTCACGGACGAGCAGGGCTCGGCGCTCGTCGCCATCCGCCGCACCATCGAGCCCGAGCGCGGCGGCCTCGCCCTGCCCGGCGGCTTCATCGAGGCCCATGAGACGTGGCAGCACGCCGTCGTGCGCGAACTCATGGAGGAGACCGGGATCGAGGCGGCCGAGGAGGACGTCCGCCTCGCCGACGCGCTCAGCTCACCCGGCGGCCACCTGCTGCTGTTCGGCCTGCTGCCGGCCCGCCGCGCCGACCTGCTGCCCCCGTCCCGGCCCACCGCCGAGACCTCGGGCACCCACCTCCTCCACGAGGCGTGCGACCTCGCCTTCCCCCTGCACACGACGGCGATCCGCAACTGGTTCGGCGGCCACTACGGGGCGCCCGTCGTATAACGCGGGAGCGCGGCGCCGAGGAGCCGGGCGCCGCCACGCCCCGCTCCCGCACGCCGCGCACCGGCGGGGCGCCGCCCTCAGCGTCCCGCGCCGCGCACCAGCACCGGCCACTGCGGCGGCTCGCCGCCCTCCTCGGTCACCCGCGCGACCCGCACCTCGCCGCCCTGCAGCCGCGTCGCGTAGCGCTCCGTCGCGGGTTCCTTCCAGCCGTCCCCCGGGTCCCGCACCACGAGGCCGCCCCCCGTACGGCCAGGCGCGGGCGCCCACACCTCGAGCGCGATGCCGCCGCGCTCGTCCCGCACCGGCAGCACCGACCCGGCGCGGGCCAGCACCGGGACGCGCGAGAGCGGCGCCGCGATCCGCACCTGCCCCGGCCCCTCGTACGCGCGCTCGTCCGCGACGTCGTACCAGCGCCCCCGCGGCAGCCGTACGAAGCGCCGCCGCGCGCCCTCCTCCAGCACCGGCGCCACCAGCAGCGCGTCGCCGAGCAGGAACGCGTCCTCGCACGCCCGCAGGTCCCGGTCCTGCGGCCGGTTCCACCACACGGGCCGCACACACGGCGCGCCGGTCAGGCCCGCCAGCTGCACGAGCGTCACCAGGTACGGCATCAGCCGCTCCCGCTCCGCCAGCGCAGTCCGCGCGTGTCCGAGCACCTCCCCGCCCGCGCCGGACGGCCGCCCCGGCCTCTCCACGAAGGGCCCGCACAGCCGCAGCAGCGGCAGGTGCGCCGCCAGTTGCAGGCGGCGCAGCACGAGCTCGTCCGGCTCACCGTTCCCGAAACCGCCGACGTCCGGACCCGAGTACGGCACCCCGCTCAGCCCGAGGCCGAGCACCAGCGCCAGCGCCGCCCGGAGCCCCTCCCACCCGCCGGGGTCCTCGTCCCACCACGTCCCGCCGTAGCGCTGCATCCCGGCCCAGCCGGACCGCGAGAAGGAGAACGGCCGCTCGTCCGGACGCAGCCGGCCTAGCGCCTCGAACCCGGCGCGCGCCATCGCCAGCCCGTACACGTTGTGCGCCTCGTGGTGGTCGCCGCCGCGGCCCTCCAGCGCGTGGCGCGCCGAGCGGGGCAGCGTCCGGCCGCCGAACGGGGCGAGCGTCGCGGGCTCGTTCCCCTCGTGGAACACCCCGCCGAACCCCTGCGCGAGGTACTCCTCGTAGAGCCCGCCCCACCACGCGCGCACCGGCGGGGACGTGAAGTCCGGGTACGCGCTGAGGCTGGCCCGGGCCGCCGCCCGCACCTCGCGCCCCGCCGGATCGCGCACGAACGCGCCGGACGCGGAACCGGCCGCGTACACCGGGTCGCCGGGATCGACCCGTACGGCCGGCTCCACCACCGACACCAGCCGGGTCCCCTGGGCCCGCAACTCCTCGGCCAGAGCGGGCAGATCGGAATACCGCCCGCCCTCCACGGCAGAGCCCCGGCGCCGCTCGGGGCGGCCGGCGTCCAGGTGCACCGCCGCCGGCGGCAGGCCGTGCTCCCGGTAGCCGGCGACCACCCGGCGCACCTCCCGCTCCCCGCCGGGCCCCCGGTGCGCGAGCTGCGGCCCGAGCGCCCAGGCCGGCGGCGGCACCGGTGCTCCCGTCAGCTGGGTCCAGCAGTGCAGGACCCGCGTCGGCGTCCCCGCCATCACCCAGCAGCGCAGCGGGCCGCCCTCCACGCGCAGCTCGCTCGTGCCCGGCCGGTCGTGCCCCGAGCCGGCGCCCTCCCGCCCCTCGCGCAGGGTGAGCCGCCCCTCCCACGTGTTGTCGTGGAACGCCAGGTGCGTGCCGCCGTCGGCGACCACCAACTGCACCGGCATCGTCAGCCGGGCCGCGTCCTGCTTGACCGACGGCCGGGGCGCACCGTTCCACAGCCCGTACACCCCGTCGCGCAGGAGGAGCCCGGACGCCCGGCCGCCCAGGCCGAAGAACCGCGCGTCCGCCGCGACCTGCGAGCGCTGCGACCAGCGCGCGCCCGTCCCGTCCGCGGCCTCCCACCAGCGCGGCGGCAGGTCCCGGCGAAGCGTCACACCGCCCGGGGTGCGCACCTCCACACCGCCCTCGCGCGACACCGCCACCGTCAACCGCTCCGAGACCACCCGCCAGCCGCCGTCCGTGTCCGGTTCGAGCACGGCCCGCGGATCCGGCTCCGGCGCGGGCCCCGCCAGCGCGTACGAGGGCTCCGGCCGTGCGCCGTCCCAACCCCAGAAGACCGCGCCGCCCACGGCCACCCGTATGTGCAGCTCCGCCCGCGCGAAGCGCACCGTGCCGCCGCCCGGCCCCGGTTCCGCCCCCCGCACCCGTCCCGGCACCCGCGCACGCTCGGCGAGGCGGGGCGGCAGCGCCCGCGCGTCCGTGCGCCGGTGCCGCCACGCCGTGCGGGCGCCCGCCAGTGACGGCACCGGGCCCGCCTCCCTCATCGAACGCACCAGCTCACGACCGTCCATGCTGATCAGCCTGCCATCCGTCGCGCGCCACGTGTGCTGCGTTCAACTGCCGTTCACCCAGGGCTGCGAGCCGTACACCTTCGAAAAGGCCCCGGGTGCGTTCCGGGAGCGTCGCCGGGGCCGCGCGGGCCGTGCGCGGCAGGGCACCGCGGCCGAGCCTGGTGCGAAAGACGATCACATGGCATCGTCCCTGTCAGCCGTGGACCGCGTGCGCCCGGGCACGCGCACCCGCACACACTCAGCGTCGAGCCAGGTCGGGAGCCGCACCGTGATCTCAGAACCCACCCCTGCCCCCCTCTGGCAGCCCAGCGCCGAGCGCGTCGCCGCCGCGCAGGTCACCCGCTTCCAGGAATGGGCGGCCGAGCACCACGGAGCACCGGCCGACGGCGGCTACCCGGCCCTGCACCGCTGGTCCGTGGACGCACTCGACACCTTCTGGGGTGCCGTCGCCGAGTGGTTCGGCATCCGCTTCACCACCCCCTACGAGCGGGTCCTCGGCGATCGGACGATGCCCGGCGCGCAATGGTTCACCGGCTCCACCCTCAACTACGCGGCGCACGCCCTGCGCACCGGCGAGGAGCCGGGCCGCGCCGGCCTGCCCGCTCTCCTGCACGTCGACGAGACGCAGGAGCAGACCCTGACGAGCTGGCAGGAGCTGCGGCACCAGGTCGGCGGGCTCGCCGCCCACCTGCGGGAGATCGGCGTCCGCCCCGGCGACCTCGTCAGCGGCTACCTCCCCAACGTCCCGCAGGCCGTGGTCGCGCTGCTCGCGAGCGCCGCCGTCGGCGCGGTGTGGACCTCCTGCGCCCCCGACTTCGGCGCCCGCAGCGTCCTCGACCGCTTCCAGCAGGTCGAACCGGTCGTGCTGTTCGCCGTCGACGGCTACCGCTACGGCGGCAGGACGCACGACCGCCGGGACGTCGTCGCGCAGCTCCGCGAGGAACTGCCCACGCTGCGCGCCGTGGTCCACGTACCGCTCCTCGGCACCCCCGCCCCCGACGGCGCCCTCGACTGGGCGGACCTCGTGGCCGGCGAGACCGAACCGGTCTTCGAGGAGGTCCCCTTCGACCACCCGCTGTGGGTCCTCTACTCCTCCGGCACGACGGGACTGCCCAAGGCCATCGTCCAGTCGCAGGGCGGCATCCTCCTCGAACACGTCAAGCAGCTCGGCCTGCACTGCGACCTCGGCCCCGACGACCGGTTCTTCTGGTACACCTCCACCGGCTGGATGATGTGGAACTTCCTCGTCTCCGGCCTGCTCGTCGGCGCCACGGTCGTGCTCTACGACGGCAGTCCCGCCCACCCGGGCACCGACGCGCAGTGGGACGTCGCGGAACGCACCGGCACCACGCTCTTCGGCACCTCCGCCGCGTACGTGATGGCCTGCCGCAAGGCCGGCGTGCACCCCGGCCGCGACCACGACCTCTCCCGCCTCGCCTGCGTGGCCACGACCGGCTCACCGCTGCCGCCCGACGGCTTCCGCTGGCTGCACGACGAGTTCGCCGACGCGGGCGGCGGCCTGTGGATCGCGTCGGTCAGCGGCGGCACGGACGTCTGCAGCTGCTTCGCGGGCGCCGTGCCCACCCTGCCCGTCCACATCGGCGAACTGCAGGCCGCAGGCCTCGGCACCGACCTCCAGGCCTGGGACGCCGAGGGGCGGCCCGTCGTCGGCGAGGTCGGCGAACTCGTCGTCACCAACCCCATGCCGTCCATGCCGGTCCGCTTCTGGAACGACCCCGACGGCAGCCGCTACCACGACAGTTACTTCGACACCTACCCGGGCGTCTGGCGGCACGGCGACTGGATCACCCTCACCGACCGCGGATCCGTCGTCATCCACGGCCGCTCCGACTCCACCCTCAACCGGCAGGGCGTCCGCATGGGCTCCGCCGACATCTACGAGGCCGTCGAACGCCTCCCCGAGATCCGCGAAGCCCTCGTCGTCGGCCTCGAACAGCCCGACGGCGGCTACTGGATGCCGCTGTTCGTGCACCTCGCGCAGGGCGCCGTGCTCGACGACGCGCTCACCGGCCGTATCAAGCAGGCCATCAGGACGGATCTGTCGCCCCGGCACGTGCCCGACGACATCATCGAGGTCCCCGCCGTCCCGCACACCCTCACCGGCAAGCGCATCGAGGTCCCCGTCAAACGGCTGCTGCAGGGGACTCCCCTGGAGCGGGCCGTCAACCCGGGCTCCGTCGACGACCTGGAACTCCTGCGCTTCTACGAGCGCCTCGCGCGCGACCGCGGCTGACCCCCGCGCCGCGCCGCCGGGGGCGGCATCCACCGTGCGGCACCCCCGATGTCGGACCCCCTCGTTACGCTGAGTGAAACAGTGAACGTGCGACGTCACCGGTGTGATGGCGCGCGTCCACGGCCACGCGACACGCGACACCAGGGGGAGTCCATGACAGCTCACACCGACCGCCACGGACCGGGCGGGGGCAGGCCCACGGCGAGGGGCCTGCGCAGGGCGCTGCGCCGCGAGGTCCCCAGCACCGTCGGCCTCCTGGCCGACGAGGAGGACTTCGCGGCGATGCGCGCGTACCGCACGTTCGTCTTCGACGACCACGCCACCTACCTCCGGCACACCGGCAGCGTCCTGCAGCAGCTGGCCGCCCGTGAACTCCACACCCGCGTCGCCCTGTTCGACCCGCAGGACTACGAGTGGGACTGCGCCGCCACCGGCAGCGACCCGGACTGCCCGGCCCGGCGCGCCCGCTGGACGGCGGACATCGCGGCGGGCGGCGGCGCCGTCGTTCCCTACACCGGGGAACCCCTCGGCATCCTGCTGCCCATGCTCGTGGACACCGCCGTCCGCAGGGCCACGCAGGCGTACGCCACGGCGATCCTCGCCGGCCTCGGCTCCTGCGCGCACTGCGACGAGGACATCGGGCGGGCCGCCCTCGACCACGCCTCCGCACTGCTGCGCCGGCTCCTCGACCGCGCCGGCCCCGGCGTCCACCAGCTCGTGTGCAGCGCGCCCGCCGCGGACGACCCGCTCGTCGGGGTCCTGCGGGCCGAACAGCCCGGCGGGCCGCCGCTCCTCGACGACGGGCCCGCCGCCGAGTTCGCGACGGTCCTCGCGGTCGCCGTGGCCCTGGACACGCCCGCCGGCATCGTCATGCGCACCGTCGCGGACGCGGTCCCCGACCGGCTCCACGGATGGCGCCTGAGCCGCGGCCGGCTCCTCCCGCTCTCGGCGGCCGAGGTCTTCAACGCCTACTGCACGGACGCCGAGACGGGGGAGCCCATCGGCCCCGAGCCGGGTGTCGACTACCGCGCCGGATTCGACCTCGGCCCGGGCGAGGAGGAGTTCGGCCACTGACGCACCGTCGTGCCAGCCGCCCGCGGGGTGGCCCCCGCCCCCTGGCGGGCCCGTCCCGCGGCAGGCGTCCGGACCGTCCCGCGGTCCCTCCCGCCACACGGCGCAGGGGCCGGCCACCGCCCCGCGGTGCCCGGCCCCCGGCCGGCGGCGACGTGCGCGCACGCGCCCGCCGCCCGCCTACGCGTGCGACTCTCCCGACAGCACGGCCTGCGCGGCCTGCCTGGCCTCCTGCGCCGAGTCGGTGGCCCGCGCGGCCGCCGCCGCGCGCTCGCACTGCGCCAGCGTGTGCTTCGCGAGCGTCGCCCGTACGTAGGGGATCGACGCGGAGCCCATCGACAGCGACGTCACACCGAGCCCGGTGAGCACGCACGCGAGGAGCGGGTCGGACGCCGCCTCACCGCACACGCCGCAGCTCTTGCCCTCGGCGCGTGCGCTCTCGGCCGCCAGCGACACCAGGTCGAGCAGCGCCGGATGCCACGGGTCCTGCAGCCGCGACACCGCGCCGACCTGCCGGTCCGCGGCGAACGTGTACTGCGCCAGGTCGTTGGTCCCGAGCGACAGGAACTCGACCTCCTGGAGGATGGAGCGCGCGCGCAGCGCGGCCGACGGAATCTCCACCATCGCACCGAACTTGGCCCGCAGCCCCGCCTCGCGGCACGCCTCCGCGAAGGCCTTCGCGTCCGTACGGTCCGCCACCATCGGGGCCATCACGTCGAGGTAGACCGGCAGCCCCTCGGCCGCCTTCGACAGCGCGGTCAGCTGGGTCCGCAGCACCTCGGGGTGGTCCAGGAGGCTCCGCAGCCCCCGCACGCCCAGCGCGGGGTTCGGCTCGTCCGCCGGCGTCAGGAACGACAGCGGCTTGTCGGCCCCCGCGTCCAGCACCCGCACCACGACCCGGCCCTCGGGGAACGCCTCCAGCACCGCCCGGTACGCCTCGACCTGCTTCTCCTCGGACGGCGCGCGCTCGCTGTCGTCCAGGAAGAGGAACTCCGTGCGGAACAGGCCCACGCCCTCGGCGCCGGCCTCCACCGCGGCGGCCACGTCGGCGGGACCGCCGATGTTGGCGAGCAGCGGCACCTTGTGCCCGTCCGAGGTCGCCCCGGGGCCGGTCACCGAGCCGAGAGCGGCCTTGCGCTCCGCGGCCTGCTGCTCCAGGCGCGCCCGCTGCTCGGCGTCAGGCTCGACGAACACCTCGCCCGTGCTGCCGTCCACCGCCACCGACGCACCCTCGGCCAGGTCCGTCGCGCCGGCCAGCGCCACCACGGCGGGCACGCCGAGCGCGCGGGCCAGGATCGCGCTGTGGCTGGTGGGCCCGCCCTCCTCGGTGACGAAGCCCAGCACCAGCGCGGGGTCGAGCAGTGCCGTGTCGGCCGGCGCGAGATCCCGCGCGACCAGGACGTACGGCTCGTCGCTGTCGGGCACCCCCGGCATCGGAACGCCCAGCAGCCGGGCGACGATACGGTTCCGCACGTCGTCCAGGTCGGCGACCCGGCCCGCCAGGTACTCGCCCGCACCCGCGAGCAACGCGCGGTAGGCGGCGAACGCGTCGTAGACAGCGCGCTCGGCGCTGCTGCCCACGGCGATGCGCCGCTCGACGTCCGCGATGAGCTCGGGGTCCTGCGCCATCATGGCCTGCGCCTCGAGCACCGCCTGCGCCTCGCCCCCGGCCAGGTTGCCCCGCGCGTTCAGGTCGGCCCCGACCGCCTCGACGGCCTGCCGGGCGCGCCCCTGCTCGCGCTCGGCCTCCTCCGCCGGCACCTGCTTGGCGGGCGGTTCGAGCACCGCGGTCCCCATGTGCCGGACTTCGCCGATGGCCACTCCGTGGCTCACACCGACGCCGCGCAGCGTTGTCTCCATGTCACCGTCTCCGATTGTGCGATGGCCCCCGCATCGCGATTGATGAGCTGTACAGCAGCGGCCGGGGTGACCGGATCACTGCCAGGCGAAAAGGGTGTCGCCGCCCGCGACCTCGCCGGACTCGACCAGGTCGCCCAGGGAGTCGGGGGTCGCCTCGAGCGCCACGACGGGACAGATCGGCGACTTGCCCGCCTTCTCGACGCCCGCGGGGTCCCAGCGCACGACGCCCTGGCCGCGCGTGACCGTGTCGCCCTTGTTCACGAGCAGCTCGAAGCCCTCGCCGTTGAGCTGCACGGTGTCGATGCCGAGGTGCGTGAGCACGCCGTGGCCCTCCGCGTCCACGACGACGAACGCGTGCGGATGCAGGGACACGACGATGCCGTCCACGGGGGAGACGGCCACGCCGGGTTCGCGCACCGGGTCGATGGCGGTGCCGGGCCCGACCATGGCACCCGCGAAGACGGGGTCCGGAACGGCGGCGAGGCCGATGGCGGTACCGGGCAGAGGGGCTGACACGACGGTCATGGGACCTCCCAGTGGGCGGAGTGAGAACGGATCCGCCGTCACTGTGAGTAGTAGGACGGCGTGCTGTTCAGAGCCTAAGTCATGGTTAGGGACGCTTCCGTATGTGCGGGCGGGCACGGGAGTGGATCATCGATTTGCCTGCGCTGAGCGGGCGGCTGTACTGTCACACCCCTGCCCGGCACCGGAACGGCGGAGCGACTTCGCTCCGTGAGAAGGCGGCTGGCGGATCTCTCTCTCGCAGTATCGCCCGAACCGGGCCCCCTTCCGCATGTTTGCGGGGCGGTGGTCAGGGAAGACGAAAAAGCCTGATAGAGTTTGGAAACACCGAAGGGAACGCCCGGAGGAAACCCGGAAGGGAATCCGAAGAAAGCGTCCGTTCCTTGAGAACTCAACAGCGTGCTAAAAGTCAACGCCAGATATGTTGATACCCCGTCCATTAAAGCCGGACGATCTGGCCTCCTTGTGGGGTCGGATGGTTTCGGTGGACGAGGTTCCTTTGTAGTAACACAACACAGCGAGGACGCTGTGGACCGCGGGGATTATTCCTTCCCGTGGTCCCGCTCTCGTGGTGTGACCCCGATGACGGGGAAAGCATTCACG
>NZ_JAKGCV010000016.1 GCF_021556455.1 Streptomyces fuscigenes
CGCCCGGCTCGGGCACCGGCCCCCTCGCGGCGAACCGCAGGCGCAAGCTCGGCACCCGCACGGAACCGGCCGCCGACACCGCCGACCGGCCCGGCGCACCGCGGCCCGGCGCACCGGCCACCCCCTCGGGGAGCACCTCGGTGCCCATGCCACCGCCGTCGGCCAACGGCGCGGGCGGCACCGGCCCCGGCGGCACCGGCGGCGGGCGCCCGCAGGGCCGCTCGTACGCCATCGACGCACCCGACGAGGGCGCAGAAGGACCGCAGCCGCTGGACGGTCCCGGCGGTGCCGTCGAGGTGGCCAACCGCCCGCAGCCGCGCCCGGTGGACGACGAGTTGCCGCCCGAGCCGCTCGACAACCCGCGCCGCCTGCTCGTCTGGCCCGCCCCCGACGTCTCCACCCAGCAGGCCCTGAGCGACCGGGGCTACCGGCCCGTCGTCGTGCACTCGCGCGAGGAGGTCGACGCGCAGATCGCCGCCTTCCCGGCGGCCCTGTTCGTCGACCCGCTGACCGGTCCCATCACCCGTACCGCGCTCCAGTCGCTGCGCCAGGCGGCCGTCGCGGCCGAGGTGCCCGTCCTCGTGACGGCCGGGCTCGGCCAGGCCAACCGCGACGCCGCGTACGGCGCCGATCCCGCCGTGCTGCTGAAGGCGCTGGCGCCGCGCGACAGCGAGCAGCACCCGCCCCGCGTCCTGCTGATCGAGGAGCACGAGGAGATCGCGCTCGCCCTCACGTCGACGCTGGAGCGGCGCGGCATGCAGGTCGCCCGTGCCGCCGAGGACAACGAGGCGGTCGCGCTCGCCGGGCAGATGCGGCCGAACCTGGTGGTCATGGACCTCATGCAGGTACGGCGCAGGCGCGCCGGGATCATCGACTGGCTCCGCGCGAACGGGCAGTTGAACCGCACGCCGCTGGTCGTCTACACGTCCGTCGGCATCGACCCCGCCGAACTGCCGCGCCTGGTCTCGGGCGAGACGGTGCTGTTCCTGGCGGAACGCTCCACGAGCGACGAGGTGCAGGCCCGCATCGTGGACCTGCTGGCGAAGATCGGCACGAACTGAGCGACCCCGCACGAGGGCCGGCCGGAACACCGGTCGGCCTCCCGGGCGCGCGTACGCACACCTCCGCGCCCCGGACCCCTGCGCCGGCTCCGGTCCCGGTTCTGGCCCCGGCTCCGACACCGGCTCCCGCTCCGGTCCCGGCCGGCGGTCTCCGGGCTCCGCGCCCAGCCCGCCCGCTCCCGTCAGCCCGCCCCTCGCCCTGACCCCTGACCCCTGACCCCTGGCGTCTGGCCCTCTGGCGCCTGACCCCTGACCCCTGGCACCCGGCCGTGGCGGGACGATCCCGCGCACGGAGGGGGAGACGGTCCTGGGCTCGCCAGGGTCGACCTAGGCAGTCGGCGCCCCGGGCCGCAGCACCCGCCCTCCCCCTGTCGCACCACCCTCCACCTGCAGTTCTTGTCAATCGGAGCGTTGTTCCGTATCTTTCAATCGGAACCTCGCTCCGCTTGCGTGCCCTCGGCGGTCCGCCGTACCGCGTCACCGCGCCGCGCCTCCCGGCATCCGCCGCCGCGCGGCCGGGGCACCGCGCCGCACCAGACGCGGCGGCCCTCCCCGGACCGTCGCAGGCGGGGCCCTCACCCCCAAGGAGAACCGTGAAGTACCGCACACTGGGCCGCACCGGCATCAAGGTCAGCCCCTACGCACTGGGCGCGATGATGTTCGGCGCCATGGGCAACCCCGACCACGACGAGTCCGTCCGCATCATCCACCGGGCGCTGGACTCGGGCATCAACGTCATCGACACCGCCGACGCCTACTCCCGCGGCGAGTCCGAGGAGATCGTCGGCAAGGCCCTCAAGGGCGGGCGGCGCGACGACGTCGTGCTCGCCACGAAGGCGGCCCTCCCGATGGGCGACGACCCCAATCTCCAGGGCGGATCACGCCGCTGGCTCGTCCGCGCCCTCGACGACTCGCTGCGCCGGCTGGGCACCGACCACGTGGACCTCTTCCAGCTCCACCGCCCCGCCCCGGACACCGACGTGGAGGAGACCCTCGCCGCCCTGACGGACCTGGTGCGCGCCGGAAAGGTCCGGGCCTTCGGCACCTCCTCCCTCCCCGCCTCGGACATCGTCGAGGCGCAGTGGACGGCGGAGCGGCGGGGCCTGCTGCGCTTCCGCACCGAGCAGCCGACGTACTCGATCCTCAACCGGGGCATCGAACGCGAGGTGCTGCCCGTCGCCGAGCGGTACGGCATGGGCGTGCTCGTCTACAGCCCGCTGGCGGGCGGCCTGCTCACGGGCCGGTACCGCAAGGGGCGCACGGCCGACACGCACCGGGCCGGATTCGGTTTCCGCCATCTGCGCGACGAGAGCAGGCTCGACGCGGTCGAGCAGCTGCTCGCGCTCGCGAAGGAGGCGGGGCTGCCGCCGACGCACCTGGCCATGGCCTTCGCGATCGCCCACCCCGGCGTGAGCTCCGCGCTCGTCGGGCCGCGCACCATGGAGCACCTCGACGACCTCCTGTCGGGCGTCGAGACCGTCCTGAGCGACGACGTCCTCGACCGGATCGACGCGATCGTGCCGCCCGGCACGGATGTCGGGACGCTCGACATGGCCTACAACCCGCCGGCCATCGGCCGCACCGGGCTGCGGCGCCGGGTCGCGGACGAGCGCGCGGCCGCCTGACGCGCCGCCCGAGGAGCCGGGGCCGACCGCCGGGACCTCGGCGCGCGAGCCCCGAACCCCCGAACTCCCGCCCCCTCCGGGCCCGGAGACGGGAACGGGGACGGGTGCCGGACGGTGAAGGGTCTGCTCAGGCCGCGTCCGGCACCCAGCCGTAGGCGTGCGTCAGCGGCAGCCGCAGCAGCAGCCGCTTCTCGGCGACCATCGCCTCCCGGTACTCGGTCCAGTCGGGGTGCTCGCCCCGCAGCGCCCGGTAGTGCGCGACGAGCGCGTCGACGGCGTCGTCGTCCGGGCGGCGGGCCACCGCGCCGAGTTCTGCCACGCCCTCCCCCACCGCGTACGCGCCGAACGTCGGCGTCGTCACGTAGAAGCTCGCGCGCGGATCGCGGCGCAGATTGCGGGTCTTGGCCCGGTCGTCCGTGATCGAGATCAGCAGGATGCGGGGTTCGGGATCCCAGAGGTAGCCGACATTCGACAACTGGGGACGTCCGTCGCGCTTCTGCGTGGTCAGGACGCCGGTGGCGGTCGTTCCGAACAGGCTCCAGGGGTCACTCACGGGGCGCCTCCTTGAGGGCGGGGGGACCTGATCGATGATCCTCGTCCCTCCCCCGCGGCCACGGCAAGACGCGCCGCGCCGCCGGCAGCGCGAGGCGCCCGCGCACGTGGGACGCCCGCGCACGTGGGACGCCCGCGCACGTGGGACGCCCGCGCACGTGGGACGCCGGTGCACGTGGGACGCCGGTGCACGTGGGGCGCCGGTGTACGTGGGACGCCCGTGCACGCGGGACGCCGGTGCGCGCGAGTCGCGTCCGCACGAGACGTCCTCGCAGACGTGACGCCCGGACCCGCCGAGCGCCCGGCACACGGCACCCGGCACCCGGCACCCGGTGTCGGACACCCGCGTCCGGCGCTCAGTGCCCGGCGCCGCTACAGCCGCGTGACGTCCAGTTCCCCGTTCGCGTACTGCCGCCTGATGACCTTCTTGTCGAACTTGCCCACGCTGGTCTTCGGCACCGAGGCCACCGTCGCCCACCGCTCGGGCACCTGCCACTTCGCGACGCGCGAGGCCAGGAAGTCCCGCAGCTCCGGATAGCCGACCGCCGCGCCGGCCTTCAGCACGACGGTGGCCAGCGGGCGTTCGCCCCACTTGTCGTCCGGTACGGCCACCACCGCCGCCTCGGCGACCGCCGGGTGGCCCATCAGCGCGTTCTCCAGTCCGACGCTGGAGATCCACTCGCCGCCGGACTTGATGACGTCCTTCGCGCGGTCCGTCAGGGTCAGGTAGCCGTCCGGGCTGATCACGCCGACGTCGCCGGTCCGCAGCCAGCCGTCCTCGCTGAACTTGTCCTCGGGCGCCAGCTCCTTGCCGTCGCTGCCGCCGTAGTAGGCGCGGGCCACCCAGGGCCCCCGTACCTCCAGTTCGCCGGCCGACGCGCTGTCCCACGGCAGGATGGAGCCGTCCGGGCCCGCGAGCCGGGCCTCGATCCCGATGGGGAAGCGGCCCTGGGTGATGCGGTACGGCCACTCGTCCTCGGCGGCGATCCCGCCCGGCGGGTCGGACGTCGTGCCGAGCGGCGAGGTCTCCGTCATGCCCCACGCGTGCAGGAGGCGGACGCCGAGCTTGTCGTACGCCTCCATCAGCGCGGGCGGGCACGCCGAACCGCCGATGGTCACGCGCGCCATGGACGACAGGTCGCGGGGCCGCTCGGTGACCTCGGCCAGCAGGCCCTGCCAGATGGTGGGGACGGCGGCCGCGTGCGTGGGACGCTCGCGCTCGATCATGTCGGCGAGGGGCGCGGGCTGCAGGAACCGGTCCGGCATCAGCATGTTGGCGCCGACCATGAAGGTCGCGTGCGGCACGCCCCAGGCGTTCACGTGGAACTGCGGGACCACCACCAGGGTCAGGTCGCGCTCGGTGAGGCCGAGCGCCTCCGTCGTGTTCGCCTGCATGGAGTGCAGGTAGATCGAACGGTGCGAGAACACCACGCCCTTGGGGTCGCCCGTGGTCCCCGAGGTGTAGCACATGGCGGCCGCGGCACGCTCGTCCAGGTCGGGCCAGTCGAAGGCGTCGAAGTCGGGCGACTGCCCGGCGAGCAGCTCCTCGTAGTCGTGGACCTGCGCGTCGGCCTCCTCCAGGACCGAACGGTCCCCGGGGCCGCTGACGACGACGTGCTCGACCGTCGGCAGGTGCGGCAGCAGCGGTGCGAGGAGCGGCAGCAGCGAACCGTCGACGATGATCACGCGGTCTTCCGCGTGGTTGGCGATGTAGATCAACTGCTCCGAGGGGAGCCGCAGGTTGAGCGTGTGCAGGATCGCGCCCATCGCGGGGACGGCCAGGTAGGCCTCCACGTGCTCCGCGTTGTTCCACATGAGGGTCGCGACGCGCTCGTCGTCCGTCACGCCCAACTCGCCCCGCAGAGCGGCGGCCAGCTGCACTGCCCGGCCCCCGGCCTGTGCGAACGTCCTGCGCCGGGGCTCGCCCCCGCCGGTCCATGTCACGATCCGGGACTTCGCATGGATCGTCATACCGTGACGAAGTATGCGGGTCACGGTCAGCGGTACGTCCTGCATGGTGCTCAGCACGGCGTCCTCCCGGTGGCGCTGTCACGGCGTCGTGGCGACGGGACGATTCTGCGCACGTACCGGATGGTATGTCACTACCCCTGACCAGCCTTCTTGCCGCAAAGCGCCCGAGACGGCCCGGAACGCGGGCCCGCGTGCTACCGGCGGTAGGGGCAACCGGCGGCGTGAGCGAGGGAGTCCGGCGCCGCGGGCGACCGGCGGGCTCCGGCGCCGCGGGCGGTGGGCACCGGCCCCGCCACTCGCACCGGCCCTGGCACCCGGCACCGCAGGCGGGGTTGGGCAGCGGGCACGGCCGCGCCGCGCCGCGGGCAGCGGCACCGGCGCCCGTCCGTGCCGGCCCCTCAGCGGACGGGGGCGAGCTCCGGGTCCTCGCGGAGTTTCGCCAGGGCCCTCGACACCGCGCTCTTGACCGTGCCGACCGACACCCCGAGGACCTCGGCGGTCTGCGCCTCGCTGAGGTCCTCGTAGTACCTGAGGACGACCATCGCCCGCTGCCGGTCGGGCAGCCGGAGGATCGCCCGCCACATCGCGTCGTGCAGCACCTGGTGCTCGGCGACGTCCGTGTCGTTGCCGTGCCCGGTGCCCGGCTCGGGCAGCTCCTCGCAGGCGAACTCGTCGACCTTGCGCTTGCGCCACTGCGACGTGCGGGTGTTGACCAGCGCGCGGCGCACGTACCCGTCGAGCGCGCGGTGGTCCTCGATGCGCTCCCACGCGACGTACGTCTTGGTGAGCGCGGTCTGGAGCAGGTCCTCCGCGTCCAGGGGGTTCGCGGTCAGGGAGCGTGCGGTCCGCAGCAGTACGGGCCCCCGCGCCCGTACGTACGACGAGAACGAGGCGTACGGCGCGTGGCCATGGCTCGCGGCCTTGGAAGCGCTCGTGCAGACAGACGTGGTCATGCGCTCCACGCTAGGAGCGCGGGCGTCCGGGGGGATCGCCCCCAGGTCCCGAAGACGCCTCCGCCTCAGGGTGTAGTGCTCCGGCGCACCCCACCTCCTGTGGGTGGAGGGCGGCGGCCCGGGCCCGTCAGGGTCGTCCCGCAGGAGGACCGGTCCGACGGGGGTGCCGGCAGGGGGACGGGGCGGGGTACCGGCCGGTGGATACGGGCCGGTTCGGTATCCCGGGCCGACCGTACGGGCAGGTCATGGATCCGCGCCGGCCACACGGGCAGGGCCAGAATCCGCGCCGGCCGTGCGGGCAGGTCCAGATCCGTGCCGGCCGAACAGGCAGGTCCAGGATCCGCGCCGGCCGCACGGGCCGGGGCCGGGCAGGGCGGCGCCCCGGATGCGGCGCCCCCCGGCGCACATCCGCGCCGGCCGCCCGGCCCGCGAGTCCCCTCTCCCCCGGCTCGGGGCGCCGCCGGTGCGTCCACCGGCCGCGCCCCCTCACGCGCACAGCGGCCTGCGCGGGGTGCTCGCGCACCCGACGGGCACTCCCGTACCCTTCGCGCAGACCGCTGCCTGTCACCGCTCGGTCAGTACCCGGTCAGTACCGGTCAGTACCCGGTGGACGTCCCGGTCAATGCCCGGTCACCGGTCGCACCGGCCCCCCGGCGGCCTGGTCACCACAGGTGGTGGAAGGCCACGGAGACGTTCTCGTTGTGCTGGTCGATGGCCGTGAAGGCCGAGCCGATCACGTTGGCCGTGTTGTTCTGGTTCGACGCGCCGGCACCGGTCGCGACCTGCTGCGTGGTGGTCGAATTGCCGTAGTTGTTGTGGCCCACGCCGCTCCCCGTGAGGGTCGCGACGGTCGCGTTCGATCCGTCGTCCGCGCCGGCGCCGTTGTCGGCCGAGGCGACCCCCGTGAACAGCGCGGCGGCGAGGGGGAGAGCTGCAACGGCGGCGATGACGCGGACGGTACGGATGCTTGCCATGTCTTGTTCCTCCAGAGAACCGGATGTGCAGCTGCTCGCAGCTGCCTACAGCTCGAAATGCGGGTTTTCCCAAGGCAGTTGGCCGACCGCCTCGGTCGTGTTCTCGACGTCGCGAGATCAGAATTGCCCACCCGGTCCCCGTCGAACCAGTCCGGAGGGGCCGATTCCCTCGCAAGCGTGAGGACTTGTCGATAAACCCCTTTCATGACTTCAACCGGGCAATGCAGATCTCTGCGGACAGGACGGATCAGTCCGGACAAGAGGTGAACCGTTCCGGCAGGCGCTCGGCACGTCACCCGGGCGTGTGCGCGGCCCCTCAGGACGTCACTCGCAAATCCGAACACGTAATCGAATGACTCTTCCGCCTTGTCGAACGGTTGTGCGAAAATGGATCCATGGCCACCACCGCCCGGCACACCGCCACACTGGCGCTCGCGCACGCGCTCTCCGCTGCCGAGCGCGGACTGCCCGTCTTCCCCCTGTCCCCCACCAAGCTCCCCGCGCTGCGCTCACCCCACCGCGGCCAGCCGGAACCGGTCCTGTGCCGCGGCGAATGCGGGCTGCCCGGCCACGGCGTGTACGACGCGACGACGGACCCCGAGGGCGTACGGGCCCTGTTCGACGCGGCCCCCTGGGCCACCGGGTACGGCATCGCGTGCGGGCGGCCCCCCTTCCACCTCATCGGCATCGACCTCGACATCAGCGGCCACGAGCCCGCCACGGGCACGACCCCCGACTCCGTGGCCGCGCTCCAGCAGATCGCGTTCGAGCACCTCTTCACGCTGCCGGAGACCGTCACGGTCCTCACGCCCAGCGGCGGCCGCCACATCTGGCTGAGCGGGCCCCCGAACGTCGTCGTGCCGAACTCCGCGAGCCGGCTCGCGCCCGGCATCGACGTGCGGGGTTCCGGCGGCTACCTGGTCGGGCCCGGCTCCGTCTCCACGCGCGGCGCCTACCGGCTCGCGCCCAGGACGGCCGATCTCGCGGCCCCGGCCCCCTGCCCGCGCGCCCTGCTGCGCCTCCTCACACCCCCGCCCCGCACCCACGCGCGCCAGGGCCGCCCGGCGCAGCAGGGCGAGGGGCTCGTGCACTTCGTGCTCGCGGCACACGAGGGGCAGCGCAACACGCGCCTGTTCTGGGCCGCGTGCCGCGCGTACGAACACGGCTTCGGCGAACTGCTGGCGGACACGCTGGTCGAGGCGGCCCTGCACACCGGGCTGGCCGAGCACGAGGCCCGGGCCACCATCGCCTCGGCCCGCCGGCTGACGCGGACCCGCTGAACCGGGACCGCGTGCTCATGTACGCGGCCGGCCGGTCCACGCGGGCATGAGCACGCGTACACGAGCAGACGTACATGAGCACGCGTACATGAACAACCGCCTGGTCCCCGTCCGTTCACCGGCGGAGGTGGGCCGGAGAACGAACGGGGGCCAGGCGGCTCGGGGCGGTCCCGATCGGCGGTCGATCCGAAGGCGCCCGTTCGCCGGATACGGCATTCCTGGGGGACGGGCGGCGGTCGGCGGCCCGGGAGCCACCGACCGTCGGAACCGTCCACCCCGACGGGCCACGGAACCCTCGCTACCGCGCGGGCCGCCGGTGCCGCGGGGACACCTGCGGGGCGCGGCGCCGCGGGGGTCCGCACGACACCAGCCGGTGCCTCAGGGCGCCTTCAGGTGCCGTGCGGGGCCCGCCGGGGCCTCGGGAACGCCGTTCCGGGGTCAGTGACTCGGCATGTCACCCCGTCCCATCTTGCCCTTCGTGCCGTCCTCGGCCACCGTCTCGGTCTCGATCCGCTCCTTGCGGACCGTGCCGCTCACGGTCTGCTGCTCGACCTTCTCCTCGGTCGTCAGCCGGACGCGTTCCACCGGCTCGGTGCGCATCTCCACGACCGGGCGCTCCTCGTGCAGCGTGACCTCGCGGTCCGCCTCCGAGATCTCGGCGCCCCGCATCGCGGAGCCGCGGTCGGCGTCCGTGATGGGCTCGCGCACGACCCGGACTTCCTCGTGGCGCACGGGAATCGTCTGCTGCTCCTCCTCCGTGACCACGTACTTGTGGAGCCGTGCCTTGCCGGCCTCGTGCCGCTCCGTGGCGACGTGCATGTGCTCCTCGGAACGGGTCATCGCGATGTCGTCGGCCCGGTCCTTCTCGCGGGAGGTGCCGAGCCCCCCGCTCAGATTCCCCGCACTGCCACTGGTGTCCATGGAGCCGCGTGCCGTGCCCGCCGTGCCCGGCGCGTCCATGTCCTTGCCGAGGCCCTTGCCGGACGCCGTGCCGCCCATGGCCGAGCGCGACTGACGCATCGCGCTGTCCTCGTCCGCGGCAGCCGAACGGCCGCTCGCCGAGGCGTCCCGGCGACCGGCCGCCGCGGCGCCCATCGCGCCCGCGCCGCCCATGGCCGCCATGCCGCCCTTGGCGTCGGGGCCCTCGGTCTTGGCGTCCTTGCCGCCCTGCTGCCGGACCTGCGCGGCGGTCCCGTCGATGCCGTAGTACTCGTACAGCCGGTGCTCCTCCTGCTCGGAGAGGTGGCCGCCGGCGTCGATGTCGACGTTGGGGGCGTCCTTGACCTGGTCGCGGCCGTACGGGACTTCGAGGTGATCCTGGACCAGATTGGCGTCGTGCATGGGGATGAACGATTCGCTCGAACCGAACATCCCGGTCTTCACGGTGACCCACTCGGGATTCCCCGTGGCGTCGTCGTAGAAGACGTGCTTCGCACTACCGATCTTGTTCCCGCCCGAATCGTAGACGGGGTGGTCCAGGACCGCGGGGATCTGTTCCTGTGTGATCATCGCGTTCCCTCCTTGGTTCGCGGTTCGAGTACCGGGTATCCACATCGCGGCTCAAAACCCAGCGGACCAGGATTAATCGCAAGAAATCTGAACATTACGCGTTTTCAACGACATCTCCGCAGGTCAACAGCGTGCGAACGACAGCGCACGAGGGCACGTGAGGGCGGCCCGCCGGACAGCCCCCGACGCCGAGCCCCCCACTCGCCATGGGCCGACTTGCGCACTTGCGCAATCGCCTCCCAGGGGTTCACCGGCTCGCGGCTGCACGTGCTCACGCGCTCGCAGACTCGCGACGGCACACGCTCGTGGGCTCGCGCGCTCGCCGACTCGCGACGGCAGGGGCTCCCCCGTACCCGCGCATGCTCCCGGTATCGACCCGTATGCCGCCTCCGCGCGTCACGGCCGGCCCACCGCGGTGTCACGGGCGTGTCCCGGCGCCGGAAAGCCGTGAACCGGCCGCACACCGGGTGGATCGCACCGGACGAAACCACCTGCCCGGCACGGGCGGGCCCACCGACCCACGGAGAAGCACATGCGCGCACGGAAGATCTCGGCCCTGACCCTCGTCGCCGTGGCCGCCGGCCTCACGCTGACCGCCTGCGGCGGCAACGGCGTCTCACCCGCGAACGCGAGCACCGGGGTCTCGGACACCGGCAAGGGCGTCTCGGCCGCCCCCGGCACGTCGGGCGGGTCGGCGAAGGGGTCCGGAGCGCCGGGTGCCGCCGGCGCCGGCACCTCGGGGTCGTCGGCCTCCTCCGGCTCGTCCGGTTCCTCCGGCTCATCCGGCTCCTCCGCGGCCGGGACGTCCTCCCGTACGGGTACGGGGACGGGGACGGGGTCGGGCGCCGGTACGGGCGCGTCCGGTGCCCGCGCCTGCCGCACCGTGAACCTCTCCTTCACCACCTCCGGCGGCATGGCCGAGGGCGAGATCATCGTGAACATGAAGAACACCGGCGTCGCGTCCTGCACGATGCACGGCTTCCCGGGCATCGACCTCAAGGGCCGCGACGGAACGGTCAGCGCCGCGCGCAGCGGCGTCGCCGCGCCCGACGTCACCGTGGCGCCCGGCAACGAGGCCCGCGCCGTGCTCCACTACCCGCCGAACCAGAGCGGCGGCTCGGGCGTCACCTTCACCAGCCTCGTCGTCACACCGCCCGGAGAGACCAACTCGCACGCCCTGGCCCAGAGCGTCAACGTCCCCGCGGACAGCGACTCGTCGCCCTCCATCACCGTCGACCCGGTCGGTGCGGGCAAGTAGCGGCCGGAGCCCCGCGTACAGGGCACGGGGGACAGGGGACGGGACTGCGCGTCGCGGACACGGATGAGGCTGCGCATCGCGGAGCAGGGCGGAGCATGGCGGGGCGCGCCCGCGCAGGGGAGCGGGGCCGCCTGCGCAAGGCGGCGGGAGCGCCTGGGGAGGGAGGGCGAGGCGGCCCTTTCGAGGGGCACTCGAAGGGGCACTTTTATGGCTGGCAGGGCCGTCGCCCGGCGGCCTAGACTCCGCGGATGGCCTTGGAATGGGAACAGGTAATCGTCCACGCGCAGGACCCGGCGGCCCTGGGTCAGTGGTGGGCGGACGCCCTCGGCTGGGTCGTGGTGTTCACCTCCGACGACGAGTTCGAGATCCGCCCGGCACCGGAGGTCAGGCCGGGAATCGAGTTCGTGCGGATCGACGAGCCCAGGAAGGCCAAGAGCCGCCTGCACCTCGACTTCAGGCCCGACGACCAGGCCGCCGAGGTGGCCCGCCTGGAGGCGCACGGCGCGAAGCGCGTCGACGTCGGCCAGGGCGAGCAGTCGTGGACCGTCCTCGCGGACCCCGAAGGCAACGAGTTCTGCGTCCTCGGCCGGCGCAAGCCGTAGGAACGCCCGCGCCGGCACCTTCGCGCGCGTTGCCCGGCCGGCGCTCCGCCCGTTACCCGTCACGACGAGTTCAGACGCCACCCGGCGACCGCGGCCGTGGCGACGGAGACAGATGAACGAGCCGGACCTGCCCAGCCCGCTTGCGCGTTCGCGCCGCTTCCTCATGGTCCACGGTGTGCAGCACCGGCGCCCGCGCGGGCACTGGATGTGGTGGCTGACCGAGGCCATGCGCCGACGCGGCGAGCAGGTGCTCTACCCGCAGTTCCCCTCGCCCGACAAACCCTCGGTGCGCGAGTGGGTCGATCTCCTGCACGCGGAGCTGGCCCAACTCGGCGACGGCGAGCGCGTCGTGGTGTGCCACTCCCTGGGCTGCGCACTGTGGCTCCGCGCGGCGCAGTCACTCCCCGCCGACCTGCGCGTGAGCCGGGTGCTGCTGGTGTCCCCGCTCGGCGAGCAGTCGTTCACGGCGGCCAACGGCAACGAGGAGTTCGGGCCCGGGCGCGTCGACCCCGTGCTCCTCGCCGCCGCGTCGGCGCAGCCGCCGCGCGTGGTCGCCTCGGCGACCGACCCGTACGCGCCCGCCGACCCCCACGCCTGGAGCGCCGAACGCGGTCTGGAATGCGACGTCCTGCCCGCCGCAGGGCACATCACCCCGGCCGACGGCTACGGCCCCTGGCCCGCCGCCCTCGCCTGGTGCCTGGACGGACGCACTCCCGTGTCCGCGAACGCCGCCCACCCGTAGGCATCGCCGCGTACCCCGCGCCCGAGTCCGGCGGGGCTCGCGGGCGGGCAATCGGCTTGACCGGCGGACAGGCACACGACCGGGCCAAGGCGTCGGCGCACGGCGCGCGCGACCGGATCCAGCCCCGCGGAGCGCGGCCGGCCGCCCCCTCAGCCGACGACCCAGTACCAGCCCGTCGGCAGGTCGACCCCGCTGGACGTCCTGATGAACTTGCAGGCCGCGCCCGTCACATGGATGGGGTGCGCCTGGCAGGCCGCCTGGGTCCCGTAGCGCGGCTGGTAGATCTTGATGGGCGTGGCCGCGCTCGCCGCCGTGGTCACTCCGAGCGTTGCGGCGACCGCGGCCGCCGACATGGCGAGTACCGCAAGCGTCTTCCTCATGACTCTCCCCGTTTTCCCTCTGTCGCTCGCCCCGGTGGAGCCCGGGGCCCGTCCGATCAGACCGGGGGCCGTCTGCCGCGTCAACTCCTTTTCCCAGAAGCCCTGATGGGGCGCTCGACCGGTCTCGGAGGCGGCCGCTCAACCAGAGGCGGCCATCCAGGCAGGGAAGGCGACCGCTCAACCAGAGGCGTCCACCCAGGCAGGGAAGGCGGACGCTCGACCAGGGACGGTCACCGGAACCGTACCGGGCAGCCTCAAGAGGTCCGACTCCACTTCAGCCACTGCTTGCTGGTGGCGATCTTCGTCAGCTCATCGAGGCTGAGGGCGGGCGTGGTCCGCGTCTTCGGGCCGAACTGCTGGGCGCCGTTGCTCTCGAAGACCACGACGCGCAGCCCGTCGGGCCGCAGCGTGTCGGCCTTCCACATCACCATGCCGGAGCCGCCCTTCTCGCCCGGGGTCTTGCTCCTCGATACGTCCGTCCCATCGGGGAGCGTCGTCGAACCCGCGCCGAAGAGGTCGCTCCGGGCGTCCGACATGTCCGGCTGCACGTTGATCTCCAGCCGCGTCACCCCCTTGCCGTCGTCGACGAGGAGGTAGGTGTACCCGCCGTCGTCGCCCGTGCCCTGACCGGTGACCTTGACGCCGGCGGGCAGCAGGGAGCGCACGGTCTTCCTCAGCGCGGCCCCGTCGGGGCCCTGCGCGACCGGCGGCGGCTCGGGGGAGCGCGTATGCCGCCCGGCCAGCTGCCTGAGGGGTTCGTGCCAGGCATCGGAATCCACGAGCTTCCGCAACTCCGCCGCGCTCAGCGGTGGTTCAGGGCGCGAGACCGGGGAGTCCTTCTCCGTGGGTGCGTTCCACTCCTGCACCTCGACCGTGCCTCCGTCGGGTGTGGCCAGGGTCGCGGTCCACAGCTTGGTCTCCGCCCGCCGGTCCGGATACTCGTACCCCTTCATGATCATGAGCCGGGACTTGTCGGGGAGGGTGCTGGTCGAGCAGTCCTCGTACGGGACGACGCCCTTGTCGGGGCAGGTGACGCGGTCGCTCGCGGTCGCGTTCCCGTCGCCGTTCGCCCCCTCGATCACGAGACTCATCGCGGCCGGCCCCTTGTGGTCGTCGAACACCAGCGAGACCGCGGGGCCCCCCGGCGCGTCCACGCCGGTGGCCTCGACCCCGGTCATCGACCCCGCCGGCATCACCCTGCGCAGGGCTGCGATCATCTGCTGCCCGGTGAAGACGGCGGGAGTGGCGGGCACGCTGGACGGGGCGGCGGCGCGCGCAGCGGCGGGCGTTCCCCCGGCGCCCACGAGCCCGGCACCGTACGCGCCGCCGAACCCCACCGCCGACGCGACCAGGACACTCCCCGCGACCGAGGCCACCCGCCTCCTCGCCACCCTGCGGCGGCCCCTGGCCAGCCCCCCTTCAACCAGCCCACCGCCGTCCGCAGGACTGAACGCGTCGCCGGTCCGGCGCATCGCCAGGCCGAGATCGTCGAGGAATTCCTCTTCTTCCGGCATGCTGAAGTCACTCCCCTGCTCATACGTACGTCAACGGACACAACGGGATACGGCCGACGGCCGACCGGCCTCTTGTTCGCGCCCCTCAGGACGCCACGAACTCGACGTACTCGCCGTCGAGTTGTGCGCGCAGCTTGGCCAACGCGCGCACCGACCTGGTCCGGATGGCCGCCGCGCTCACGCTCATCGCCTCGGCCGTCTCCTCGATGCTGCGGTCCTCCCAGTACCGCAGGACCACCACCGCCCGGTCCTTCGGCGCGAGTTGGGCGAGCGCGTCGAGAAGGGCGATACGCAGATCGGCGTCGCCGGCCGACCGCGCGGCTCCCTCCGGCAACTCCCCGAGAGGCCGCTCCGTCGCGGAACGCCGGCGCCGGTAGGTGAGAAAGCAGCGCACCAGCACGGACTGGGCGTAGGCGGCGGGGTTCTCCACGTGGGAACGCCCCCACACGGTGTACATACGGCCCAGCGTCTCCTGCACGAGATCCTCGGCCAGGTGAACGTCGCCGCTGGTCAGCAGGCACGCCGAGCGAAAGAGCTGCCCCGCGCGGCTCGCCGCGAACTCCCTGAAGCCGTCCACCCGACCCGCGCGCCCGGTCCCGCTCTTCACCCTCACATCCTCACTGACGCACCGGGGGACCGGAAATGTTTCACCAGACCCCGCGCACCGCCAGGTCCTCCCGGGGCCAACCGGCACCGTCCGGCCCCGCCCGGTCCTGTGGGCCCGCTTTCCGGGGCTCTTTCGGGCCGAGGAGCAGCCGGAGCCCGGGCAGATGACGACCGCGGAACAGCCCGAGCCCAGGCAGGCGACGCCCGAGGAGCAGCCGGAGCCCGGGCAGGCGACGCCCGAGGAGCAGCCGGAGCCCGGGCAGGCGACGCCCGAGGAGCAGCCGGAGCCCAGGCAGGCGACTGCTGACGAGCGTCGCTGCTCGGCATCCGGGTAGCGGCGTTCGTGACGTCTCCGGCGGAGGTACTACAGCGCGTCCGCGGACTCGAGCGCGCGCCACCGCCGAGACCGCAAGCGGTCCCCGCCTCGCACCGGGGCGGCCTCGCGCTCCGGGTTGCCGCCGTCACGATGACGGGGACGTGACCGCCCGTGCCGTACCGCGGGACGACGGCACGGGACCGGTCGGGCGGCCGGGTCACGCCGCCGTGACCCGGCACCTCTCAGAACCGGGGGTGCCTGTTTCCGATCTTCGCCGGCACCGCCTCGAACCGGGTCTGTCGTACTACTTCGCGAGGGTCTTGTAGTTGACGCGCGCGGACTGCGGACCGGGACTCTGCGTGTCGTTGTCAGCCGCGACACTGATCGCGTACGTGGTCGATTTCGCGAGACTCACGATGTCGTACGCAGGGGCGTCCGAAGACCCGTGCGCGATGCCGTTCACGTACCAGCCGTAGCGATTCGCACCAGTGACGGCGGTCGCGGTGCAGTGCAGGGCCGTGGCCTTGGCCGTGCACTTGAGGCCCTTCGGCGCGGTGAACGTGAACGGCTTGGTGACCGCGTGCACCACACCGGACTTCGGACCGGCCGAACCGGCACCGACCGCGGCAACCGAGAAGTCGTATCCGGTATTGCTCTTCAGCCCGGACACGTTCGCCGTCGTGCCGGTGGACGCGCCCACGACGGAACCGCCGTTGTAGATGAAGTACGACTCCGCGCCGGGAACGGCGGTCCACTTCAGGGATGCCACGCTCGTGTTGGTGGACGTCACCGTGACACCTGTCGGCGCGGTGGTGGGAATGGTCGCCGGGGCGTCCTTCCCGGCGAACGTGAACGTCGTGCCTCCGACGACCACTTTCGAGATGATGCCGGAACCGGTCACGCCGGAACCGAGCGAGAAGCCGGTGTCGAGCACCCGCGCCTTGGGAAACGCGGTGCGCCATTCGGCGAGCGTCCCGTGATTCGCCGAACCGGAACCGCCGGTGTGCTCCGGTGCCCCGTCCTTGACGAACTGCGCGGCGGAATCAGAAACCCACCAGTCGCCCCCGTACACCTTTTCGCCGACCAGGATGGCATCCGCCTTGCCGTCGCCGTCGAAGTCGGTCACGAGCTGGATACCGGGCTCCGCGGCCGTACCCGTCCAGCCGAGCGAAGGAGTACCGGTGTCCGCGAGAGCCATCGGGGACGACCAGTACTCGGCAGCCTTGGCGGTGCTGTCGGTCCCCACCGTCGCAACGCCGATCCCGTTGTCGCCCACCGTGACGTGCCCGTTGGCGCGGGTGTCGGAGAGAGCCGACACGAAATTGCCGGAACGCACTGTGACACTGGTGTCAGCCTGCGCACCCCCCGCAGTGACGATGGTGGCCGCCGCGACGCCCGCGGCGGCGACAGCAATCGCAATGCGATTACGCACGTGTTCCTCCTGATGTTGTGTCGTGCAGGAACATGCCGCGATGTCTCCCATCGGGCGCTCCCTTGATCCGGTCGGACGTCAACCGGCCGCACACACGCCGACAAGCCCCCCTGCCGTGTCGACCGAGATGCGCATCCCGGAAATCCCCGTCCGCCCGTTCCCACCCTTTTGTGACTGCGACAGGGAGACCTGCGGTCGCCCGGAATGGTTGCAGGCTCGTTCGGCTGAGTTCGCCTACGCCAACGGCCCCATCCGCGCGCCGGGCCGGTGGCCTACGACTTCCCATCCGGCAGCCCCGGCGCGATCCGGCGACGGCTGAGCATCGCGCTTTCGCGGAGAGTGGGGGCGGGTGGCTTTGACCGCGAGTCGCGCGAATCGAAGGGGCCATCCCCCACGGGCGCGGAAAACAGCAGGTGCGGGCGTCCTCGGCGCCGGTCGGGGCCGACGCTCCCCCGCACATGGGGGGGTCCGCGCATATGTGCTTCGGGCGGGTGACAACGACGCACGGATCTGGGTCAGTCGGACGCCGAGGAAGCCAAGATGCACGCCCTGATCGATCAAGGGCTCGCGGAGCACGAGGGCGGGGCCGATGGGCCGTAAGTCCTGGCCGTGGGTTGGCCGCACGCGCTGGTCAAGGATGGGATATTCGCGAGCCAGAGTGCGACAAGACGCACGCAGAAGGTGTGCCGCTCAGCGAATAACACCCCTTCTCACCTGACCTGCAAACTTCTAACCGGTGGGCAGCGAAAAACATGAGGTGTGCCACCAACACGCGTTCCAACTTGCATGGGGGTTCAGGTTGCAGGCGGCCGTGCGGGGCGCTGCGGCATGCCGGAGGGTCGCAGGTCCTCACGGACCCTTCGAGTTGATACACGTGTATCGGATAGGCACGCCAAACAACTTGCTAAGCAGGAACTTCGGCCCCTTAACCCTCCCACCGATGCCAACGACTTCACCGCCTGGACCAACTACTGGAGGACGGCAGGCGTTTTTACCCTCGCAAACCAGTTCGGCGACGACCGCCAAAAGTCCGGCGAACTGGAGGCCTACCTAAGGCGCCTGGATCCCCAGATCCTTGACCAAGCCCAGAGGGACACCACCAGCAAGCCACGGGTCGGCGCCCTCTTCGCTGCCCGCTACCCCCACGGAACGCCGCCGGAGGTCGCCGCGCTATACAAAGGCGTGGCCGCCCACCTGAGTCTCGACTAGCGCCCCTGCGTGCACTCGGAGCGTCACTTGGGGGCGCTCGGCCTGGGGGCCGGTGCGCCTCTTACCTGCTGCGATGGTCCGCAGATATGTGCAGGTGTCCCCCGCTGTCTGTCGGCGTTGTCACGCAATTAGACACTCAGGGTGCTTGATCTCAGGCCACCGCTGGTCCCGCTCCATGGCGTTCGTAGAGCCGCTTCACTTGCTTGACCCAGAAGTCGAACTTCTCATCTGCCGATGCGATGGGTAGAAGCTGGAGCTCCTTGGCCAACTGATAGAAGCCAGGGCCAGCGTCGTTGGCACCCAGGTAGTTCACCAGGGCCGAAAGCATGAGAGGCGGGTCTGAGGGGGCTATCTCCTGGTCTCGTTCCACGATCAGTCCCAGCAGATGCCCCATCGCGGCCCGCTCGTCAACACGCTCGAAGTCGAAGGGACGGCAATCTGTTCGCCTGGCCAGAGTCACGTTGAGCTCGGTGTACGACGTGAGCCTGCCCAGCTTTGCTCGCTCGACGAGAAAGCCATGACCGTCATGTACCAGCTCGTCCCACTCGCTGTCCGCGCGGCCGTATCCGGACATCCCTGCCCCCTGAGCTACATCGATCCGTGAGCGGGAACCTACAGTGCCTGCGCAGTGCCCACAATCGCTCGATGGGCTAATTACTGCTAACTCACCTGCCCGACAGCACCGAAGCCACCCAACTCAACGACGGACAGGAACTTCTGAAGCACGCCATGGAGGTAATCGCCTACTCAAAGTCGGGCCGAGCCGAGCCCCGCCTCTTGGCGAAGGAGCTCACGGAACCCGTGCGGGACGCGCTCCGCGTGGCTATAAGCCGCGGTCACCGCCTCACGACGCCGGATCGCTCCGCGTACGAAGGATCCGACGCGCCCTCCCGGCTTCCCGCGGCGGCTTCGGCTAACAGCGAGGCACCTCAGGCAACCAAGAAGCCCAGGACTGGCCGATTTCGGGGCTTATCCGTTGCCCAACTACGAGATCGCAGGCCTAAGCTCCCTATGGGCAAGTACAATCTACTGCATCAACGGCAGCATGTGCGCCGCCTACGTAAATTCTCAGGGAGCTTGAATGTCCTTGGTACGAGTCGAAGACGTCTTCAAAATCTCAGGTGTTCCGACTCACACATTCGTCAAGCCCTCTGAATACAACCGCCTCAAAGTTGCACTCAGATCCCCTGGACGTGGAGTAATCGTTGAGGGCCCCTCAGGTATCGGGAAAAGCACCGCCGTCATCAAAGCCCTTCGCGATAACCAAATGAACGAAGAAGTCGTTCAGCTATCGGCGCGATCTCCGAGCGATGTGGAGTATATCGAGCTTCTCCACGAGCTTGGAAAATTCGGCACCGTGGTGATCGACGACTTCCATCGCCTCCAAGATTCGGTAAAGTCGCAAATCTCCGACCTGCTGAAAATTATGGCCGACACAGAAGACCCGCACCGCAAGATCGTAATTATCGGAATCAACGAGGCGGGCCGATCACTAATCAAGGCCTCTCCGGACCTCTCCAACAGGATCGATGTAGTTCGATTTGAAGTTGAGCCAGACTCGAAGATCGAGGAATTGGTGACTTCGGGTGAGGCCGCACTAAACGTCAGCTTTGGGGCCCGAGACCTCATCGTGGAAAAGTCCAAGGGGAGCTTTTACCTGGCGCAACTTCTCTGCATGGAGGCGTGCGTACTCGCGGAAATTCTAGAGAAGCCAGAGGAGCGCACCCAGGTAGGCACCTCCTTTTCGGCCATTCAGCGGCGAGTCGTTTCTAGGCAGCGAGACCGATTTGGCGGCGTCATCCGAAGCTTTGCTCGCGGAACTAAGTTTCGACCGAGCGGTAGAGCTCCGTACCTTCACATTTTGCGCTGGCTCTCAGAATCGGAGTCGTGGAGTATTTCGATTCTGGACGAGATGCGCAAGCATCCGTCCGAAAAGGCCAGCGTCGGCCTCGTTTCTGAACGTGGATACCTTGAGAATCTAACCAACAGTGATGGAATTTCTGAAATCCTTCACTTTGATTCAGATACCGGGATTCTATCTGTCGAAAATCCCATGTTGATCTTTTACCTTCGAAATATCTCCTGGGCAGACTTCATCCGAGAGGTCGGATTCACGAAGGTTGACTACGAGGAGAGCTATGACTTTGCGCTCTCCTTTGCAGGCGAAGATCGCGCATTCGCCGAAAGCCTAAGAGATGCCCTTGAGGATCTCGGCCACACCGTCTTCTATGACATGGCCGAGCAGCATCGCTTTTTGGGGCAGGATGTTGAGACCTACATGGGGCCCATCTATGCCTCAGGATCCCGTTTCGTAATCGCTGTTCTTGGGGAAATGTACGGGACAAAGCGATGGCCACTTTTTGAGGTTGGGATGTACACGAGCCGTTTCGCCGACGGTGAAGTGATTCCAATCTGGTCGAGCAAGATTCCTCCATCGGCCACTGATCCTGTACGCGGCCTGGGCTACCTCACCTTCGCTCCTGACGGAAATGCTGTATCTCAAGCAACCGAGCATGCCGCTGTACTGACGAAGATGCTGAAAGACAGGCAGTAAGGGTTTTCAAACCCACGCTTCGCGTCGTGAAGAGCAAGAACGGCCTACAACACGTCGGTAATCCTGTTCGTGCTGCAGCAGAGCTTCCGCAGGAGTAGACGGACCTTCTCAAAGTAGCCATGGCCTGCTCGCCGAGCCAGCGGATCATGGTGTAGATGCTGATGTGCCACCGCTGCCGCCGCTTGAGACGGCAGTCCAGGAAAGGGTCTCGGCCCCAGGGGCCGGCGCCCTGGTACGCCTTGCCTGCCGAGCAGTTCAGCCATGTGGCTGCGAGTACGTCGACGATCCCGTGGGTCCGGACGGCGAACCGGTCGATTGGCAGCAGGTGCCGTCGAGGATCGCAAAGGCCGGCCGGCTCGCGGTCCTCGTAATCTGGGCCAGGCTGGGCGCAAGCGCAGCCAGGCCTTCTTTCGCCTCGCAGACGTAGCGGTAGACGGCCGCAATCCCGATGCGCGGCGGCCGACTGGGCGTAGGTGTCGCTTCAGCGCAAGCACGCGTGAACTTGGCCGTGAACTCATCTACCAGGAGCTTCACCAGATCGTATAGCTCGCCAAGCACCCGCCCGCACCGTCAGGTCGGAAAGGGCACGCCATCACCAAATTTCCCTCCGCTATATTTCAATATTTACTCGAATCATATGCGCCATTTTAAGCAAATCACCCTCCTTCCAATTGGGACTCTCCGGCCAAATCCTCCCCATTGAATCCCCTTTCCGGCGCGGCATCAAGTGAACGTGGAAATGAGGGACGGTCTGGGTTGCGGCCGCGCCGGATGAATTGATCAGGTTCAAACCATCCGGCGAAATTGCTTCCTTGATCGCGTGGGCGATCACCAAAGATACCTCCATCACGTTAGACATCTCCTCTTTGGTAATCTCCCAGAGATCCCCCACGTGCCTCTTTGGAATAATGAGAGTGTGCCCAAACGCGGCTGGCGCCAGAGGGAGGAAGGCGAGGACGCTACTGGATTCGAATACTCGAAGCGCCGGTTCCCTGTGTTCAACAATCGCACAAAAAATGCAGTTTGCCCCGCCGCTCAAAACCACTCACCAATCGGCTCAACGTTCAATAATCAGGGAACCTTTTCGAAACCTGGCTTCTCGCCGCGCGGTCGCCACCTGGGCTCGACGCCGATCGCAGAGGGCTGTTGTCCTTTCCCTGTCATGTGCCTTGATGGCGGCTAGGTGCCGATGCAGGGGCTCCTTCAATGCGCAGTCAAGGCGAGGGATCCGAGTGGCACGCAGCGTCTTTTACGGCTTTCATTACGTGCCGGATAAGTGAAGGCGTACGACCCCTCATACCTGTCTAGCCAGAACGTCTATTCACATATCTCCGACAGTATCACGGAGTGGGTGGGAGGCGTCGTTCGAATCCGCAATGGTGGCTAGTCACGAAATTCCGGTTCATCTCAGTAACTTCACGATAGCTCCGACTGTGAAAGCGCAATCCACCAAGAACAATGCCCCATAGAAATTCACAAGAGTGTGTGAACGGATCACTCTCCACCAAGGGACTTGCGAGTGGTAAGGAAGTGTATTCATGGAGAATAGTTCAGTTGCCATAGGAGGTTTCCGAACATCGTCGTAGAGCTTTCGAAACAGGCGCTCCTGCCTCAAGTAGTAACCATCAAGCAGCCAGAACCCGAAGAGTGGAACCATCCCGGCTGTTGTTACTTTCCAGCTGAGGTTGTTGGCAGCGAGCCCGAAGAAGACTCCAGCCACGGTCAACGTCCATCCCTTTATGAGGAATGAGCCGTTGGCGAGCCTCGTGACAACGGCCTGAATCATCTCTAGGTGCTTAATCTCCTCTGAGGTTATGGGGATGGACGGTGCAGGATTCGTCGTCACTCGAAGTTCCTCCGCTAGCTGACGAGGCACAGGGTGATCGCCGCCATCTTGGCACTCCGGCGAGCGGAAGGGGAGGTTTCAGGCGTCGGCCGGGTCAGGTCCGGCTGGCGTCTCCCCTTGAAAGGCAATCGGCTGCCGCGACTGGTCACCATGAGGCATGGAGACAACATCGTCACCGACCACACCCCCAGCTCCCATCCCGTCTGCCGTCGCCCACACACCTTGGAGCAGGGCGCAGTGCCGGGCGTCTATGTGGAGCGCGCCGGTGTACGAACGACCTGGACACCCAGTGCCGTGTCTGCTCGGCTCTGACTGGGTCGACGGCAGACGGGATGGGAGTTCCCCACCGCCACACTCCACCGGCCGGCACCCGCCCACGGAGCCCTCTCCATCCCGGAGCCTGAGCGCCCCCGCCGGAGGCAACGTCCTGAGCCGCACTCGCGCCGCCTCGGCCGCATCGCGGGTCCTCACCCATTACCCCGAGCTGTCAGGCGTGCGGACGGCAGCCGGGCTGGCGCGGGGCGGAGACAGAAGCGCAGGCCCGGACGACGGGCCGCGCGCCGCGCAGTGCGCGGCGGGTGCCTTGATGACGTGGGGAAGTTGCATCCCGCGGCACGGCTTCTGGCGGACACCTGGGGGACAGAGGCTGATCCACTCCCGTCCACGGGCGAGAAGCAGTGAGACAGCCTCAACGACCGAGGGGTGCTCCCAAGCTGGGAGCACCCCTCGTGACCTGCTGCTTCGTTAAGCTGCTGCGGTGGGTGTGGGATTTGAACCCACGGTGACATTGCTGCCACGACGGTTTTCAAGATCTTTCGGCGATCGTGGGGCCTCCCGACTCCGCCGCAGGTCAGGCGGCCCCTGACGTCCCGTTGGGGCCGTCATCATTGTCGTCGTGCCCGCTACGTGCCCCAGGCTCGTGGCTGCCCCCTACGAGGCGGAAGTCTGCCGCTTCGCAGACCAGTCATCACCCCGGCAACCGGACTAACAATGATCGTCGCACGCGTCGCATCAGTGGCAGAGCGACCAGACAACGATCCCCAGGCCAGCCAGGATCAGTGGCAGGTACACCGGTGCTACCGCCCATGAGCGCACGTCGGGCTTGTCGGGCCAGTAGTTGACTCTGCCACCAGCTGGCGAAGCAAGCGCGGGGTTCATGGAGAACGCCGGGATGGGACGACCGGATGCAACCTCATCATAGAGCTTCCGGAATGCACGCTCTTGCTTTAGGTAGTTGGCATCGAGGACACCGAAGACGAGTACCGCTAGACAGCCAATCAACCCAACCAGGACTGAATTCTTGGTGATCGAATACCCATAGGTGGCGGTTACGATCGGGAGCAGCCACGACTTGGAAGACGACGATGCCTGGGACATACGGGTAATCACCGCTTGAATGAACGACAGATGTTGTCGACGATCCTCGGCTGAGACAACGCTCGTTTCATCTGGAAGGACTCTCCGAATGGCGATGAGGGTCTGGTCCTGAGCCGCACCATCCTCAGCCGGACCTGTGGGCCAACGCAGGGTTATACGGTCGTTTTGCCACCGAGGCACCACGTGGAAATGCACGTGAGGTACGGTCTGGGTAGCGACCTCCCCAGTCGATTGGATGACGTTTAACCCGTCAGGTGACAAGGCTGAGCGGACTGCTCGCGTGGTTCGATGGACCGCTTCGCCCAAGTCGCGGCTCTCGGCAACCGTCAGATCCGTGAGCTCCGCCACGTGGCGGTTTGGCACCACGAGAGTGTGTCCCCGCGTCGCGGGATCCAAGGGGAAGAAGGCAGTGATCTTGTCATTGCGGTACACCAGCCTGGCGCTGGTATCGCCCCCTGCGATGATCGCACAGAAAGGGCAACGAGACGGGCCTACCATGACCGCTTGATCACGCCCTGAGTTGACCAAACTTCCAGGTTGTTGAGCAGCTTGTTGTAGGTCGCCTGACTATCGATCCGCCCATACCAGTCCATGGAGGTGGGATCGAAGATCGGTATCGAGCCCACACCAGCGGCCTTCGCGAAAGGATCCGCACCCGGAGTATCGATACTTCCGAATGAGGAGAGCCCGTGGATACGGATACCTAGCAGGGGCTTCTTGTCAGCCCACGCCTTCTCGATTTCGTAGATCACCCACGGCCGGCTCGCCGTATTCTTGCCGATCAGCACGATGACGGCCTTTTTGTAGGCCATTTGCTCATGGATCCAGTTCTTGATTGCCTGGTTGCCCTGCCTCCGTACTTCCTCCCACTTCTGAGCGTTCAAAACTGGTTGCCCTTCAAGCGCCTTGAAATTGCGCACCAGCTGTACGCGGTGGACGTCCCGTTCGTAGTGGAAGCTGTAGAAGACTGACTTGGCCATGCCGCCCCCTCCTGCGGAGTGCCGAGATCGGTGAAGGAGACTCTAGCCATAACTCAAGCCAACGGCCCCCGGCCAGTTCATGATCGGGGGTCGTTGAACTGGGTGGAGCGCCACGGTGATCAGTCTGAAACGGCATCCGCAGAGCCGTCGTCCGTACCCGACCCGCTGAGCCAGAGGTCCGCTGCCTCCGCCACCTGGTCGTCGCGACCGGCGACCGGTCGGGCGTAGTGCCGCGTGGTGACGCTCGCGTTGGAGTGGCCGAGCCGGTGCGCGGCGGTCATGACGCCGTACCGGTCGGCGACCCATGTGCCATGCGAGGCCCGGAGGTCGTGTGGGGTCACGTCCGTCAGCCCCGCCGCCGAGACCGCCGGGTCGAAGTACGCCTTGCGCCACTGGTTGTAGCGCAGCGGCTTTCCGGCCGGAGTGGTGAACAGCAGGACGTCCTCCCCTGCGGGCAGCGCCTCCAGGTGCCGGCCCAATCGCTCCGCCAGCGAAGGCCCGACCCGGAGCAACCGCTTCTGGTGCGTCTTGGGGGTGTCGAAGACCAACTCCCCGTTCGCTTCAGCCAAGTTCTCGTCGACCAGGACGAAGCCGCCCGCGACGTCGATGTCCACCCGCCGCAGTGCGAACGCCTCCCCGACCCGGAGCCCCGCGTAGGCGAGAAGCGCGATCAGCAGGTCGTGGGGAGCCGCCGCGTTCTGGACCATCCGGGAGGCTTCGAGCGGTGTCAGGATGTGCGGCTCCGTCTGCGGCATCCGGGGAAGCTTCACGCCCCGGCACGGCGTCTGCGGGATCATCTCGTTGTCGACGGCCGCCCTCATGATCTGCGAGAGCACCCGGTACGCCTGCCGGATGCGTGACGCGCTGAGTCCCCGAGTCTTCATCGCGCCCACCCACTCGGCGACCGTGATCGGCCGGAGCGCGGATAGCTCACGGTCGCCGAGCTCCGGGACGATCAGGGAATTGATCAGTGACCGGTACGAGGCCCGCGTCTTGTGCTTGAGCTGCGGCGAGACGGCCGCCAGCCAACGGGCCGACCAGTCGCGCACAGTGGTCTGCCCTTCCGCTGGGTCGATCCACTTCCCCTCCTCGATCTCGATGCGCTTCCGCATCAACCAGCGGTCGGCATCCGTCTTGGTGGCGAAGGTCCGTTCTGCGGGACGAAGCAGCCCGTCCGGCCCCGGGTAACGCGCCTGGAAGCGGCCGGACGGCAGCTCCTTTACATGAGTCAATCACAGGACGCGACCACGCCTCCCCTGCACTCCGTGTCCGTAGCCGGCGTGGTGGTGCGCGAGGACGGCCGTCTCCTGGCGATCCGCCGAGCCGACAACGGCACCTGGGAACTCCCCGGCGGCATCCTGGAACTCAACGAGACCCCCGAGGCCGGCGTCGCCCGCGAGGTTCTGGAGGAGACAGGTATCCGCGTCGAGGTCGACGGGCTCACGGGCGTCTACAAGAACATGACCCGCGGCGTCGTAGCCCTGGTCTTCCGGTGCAAGCCGGCCGGGGGCACGGAGCGCACGTCCAGCGAGTCCACGGCGGTCTCCTGGCTCACCCCGGACGAGGTCAGGGAGCGCATGTCCGAGGTCTACGCGGTCAGGCTCCTGGACGCCCTGGACGGCAACGACCCCCACATCCGCAGTCACGACGGCAGGCGCCTGATGTCAGCGGGATAAGACTTTCTCTACTTCATCAAGGCCCCCGGCTGCGCTCCGCTCCGCCGGGCGCGCTCCCGGCTCCCGGTCGCGCTTCGCTCCTGCCTTCGGCCCGCGCCGCGCACCGTCCGCCGACGCGCGCCCACGAGGGATAGGGCCGAGGCTACGAGTCGAGATCCAAGGGGCGCCAGCAACTCACCGACAAGGACATGCCTCCGGCGGGGGCGCTCATGCGTCCGGGGTGGGAGGGCCCGTCCTGCGAGTGCTGGCATCGTTAGGGCGAGCGTCGGGGGCTCCCATCCCGACCACCTTCGACGCAGGCAGAGCCGAACAGACGCGGCCCAGGGCGTCAAGGTCGTTCGTACAGTGGCGCGCTCCACCTTGACGCCCTGAACCACGCCCGCTCCACGGTGTGTGGGTCGAAGGCGGACGGGATGGGAGCTGGGGAGAGTGGTGGGTTGAGGAAGGGCTGCCGCAGGAAACAGGAGCGCAGAGCAGAAGCAGATCCACGGAGCTCCCGACTACTTAGCGAACAGTGCTTCGCAGCTCTCGTAGCCAAGCCCACCGGTGTTGACGAATACGGCACCCCAGCAGGAGACCACGCGAGGTGTTACGGCACGCCACCCGAGACCCAGTCGAGACACCGCAGGTGGTCGGCACCTGAAAGGCGAAGTACAGCAGGCTCACACTCGTGAGCGTGAGGGCCCCCATCCACGATCCTTGCCCAGTGATCCACGCGACCACCGCTAGCAGAGACGTGACATAGCCCCAGTAGAGGCGAAGCCCACCTCTCGGAAACTCTAGCCTCATGTGGGGGCGTGGCCAGCGCCTACGCCTTCGCGCATCGCCTGCATCTGCTGCACGAAAGATGTCTCGCATCCTCCAGGACGCCCCGACGACGATCGAGATCGCGGATAGCAGCTGCAGCAACTTCCCCGGGCGGCCTTCGAGGCCAGCAAGCCACTCCTCTTCGTAACGCTCGGCCATCGCCACGTCGGTGATGCGCCTTGCAGACCAACGCACCAGCGTCCGCCCTAGCCAGGGGCACACATCGACAGCCTCGTTGACGATCACGCCCAGCACGAGGGGAACGATAATCTCGGCAGCGCTCACCAGGCACCTCCCCAACGACTCGTAAGCCGTAGCGCTGGCCGCAGCCTGCCGCGGCTCCGAGTGGGGGCAAGTTGCCCTCGTCGCTCCAGCACGACGGCCCGACTAGCTGCGGCTCCGTCCTTCGTTAGGGAGTAGAAACGACGTCGAGGACGACCTTCGTCCGGGTGCCCGGTCTCCCAGCGGCTCTCCAACCATCCGGCCTGCTCCATGCGGGCGAGGATGGGATACACGCTGCCTGTCGGCCGTGCGGCAGCCTTGGCCACCGCAAAGCCATGCAGCTCACCAGAGGCGGCAAGAAAGGCCTCCATGACGTCGAGTGTCGCCGGAGTGATGCGGAAGGAATGCTCCATGCGCTAACTCTACATATGAAGCGTTGGTGATGTATGCGTTTCCTGAGAAGACGTCACCACACAGCACGAGCACCCTTATCGGGCCGTCTGCGGGCCACCCCAGGGCTCACAACGGCAACCAACACCGACAATCGTCGACGGCTCAGCCGCAGGTCACAGCATTGGTCGCCCACTGGGCCCCAGGCCATCGGGACCCCGGCTCATTTCCAGAAGAACTGACACCCGATCTTTCAAGAGGGCGTCGGTTGGCCCGACACCAGCGCCTGACACCAACGGGCCCGGACGCATCACTCGCGCGAGTAGCGCGATCTTGCCTTAGAGGCTGACACTTTAGGTCGACAATCGATGACATAGCAGTCAATTTCCGGCAGCGTTGGATCGGAGTCCACCACTTCCGTCAAGAGTTCATAAACCTCTTCCTTTTCTCGACTGTGGCACATCACCACATAAGTGCCTCGATCCGCCCTTGCTGAATCCATATAATTCGGTAGCTGTATCGCCAATCCGTGTTTAATCTCCTCTCTTTTGTCGTCCTTCTTAAACTCGACGATGTTTACCGAATTATTCAGCCTGAGCGTGAAATCCGTAGGACCGGACCCATGATCCGCATTTGGCTCTACATGTATACCCAGCACCCCGAAGAGAAGCTGTGAGAAAATCCTGAACATGCCTTGGTGATGCGACTCATGCAATGGACGGCCATCTCGCCCGTAGAGGAGTTTCCAAGCACCTTCCCTGCCCACCGCGGCCGCGAATCTCCCCACAACGTCATCGATAGCCACAGCGAGCGACTCTGAATCGGGCATGTCGAGTCGAACACTGTTGAAGCGCGACGCCCAGGACTTACTGTCAACCATCTGCGACAAATCCCCACGTTGAGTCACATCAAGGACTCTGGGAATATCGAACCCCCGAGAGAGGAAGGCGAACGGCTCACGGTATCCAGCCGCCACTAGATCGAATTTCTCTCTCGTCAGCAGCCGCCCTACGACGAATGAGACATCGTCATTCCCTGACATATTAACGGAAGCCGAATTGGTGATACGGCAATCATGCCGCACCACCCCCATGACCGATTTACCGCCAGGAAGGTTAATGACAGCATTATCCGAATGTGCATCGCGGGGAGAATATCGAGTGACTCCCGCATGAGTGAACCAGTCACCTTGATTCGGAGGGGATTCCGAGATTTCCGCGAACCCCAGCCCTCGGATTAGATCGGCAATGACATGACCTACGAAATCCGCCTTCCGAAGCCCCCCAGAATCCCTCCTGTCAGGCAAATTCCAAGTGCCCTGAAAAACGGCTCGACTTACCGGTTTGAGCATGTTCTGCAATACATTAGGATGCACATAATAAGCTTGGAATGATAGATTTGGGTCATCCTTCGCAGGAACCTCATTCCAGGCCATTTATCCTCCATTTTCCAGTCTCAGTGTGACGAGACGATACTCGGTCGTGGGCGCTCCCCGCGTAGAGGACGTCGAGCGTTGAACGCAGGAAGGGGTTGCTCGATATCACTGTCGACGAGCACGGAGACACGGACGAGGCCGAGGGCACCTATCCCCTCATTCCACCTGGCCGGAAGCGAAGCTGCCCGATTGAGTGAGCGTTTAGCTGCGCTACAACCGCAACACACACGGACGACCACAGACGCTCAGGGACCGTGTCCCCAGGTCAACAGCGGTCCGACCGCAGGTCGCTCTCCCGCCTGCATCGCTTCGGGACGAAGCAGTCACAGTCGCAAGGCATCATCGCTAGGCCCCGCCAGCGCGGCTTGCCCTGGTCGACGTCACCAAACAGCTTGGCTGACTGTCGTCGGCTGAGGTTCTGACGGGCGCACGGGGGAGGATCGATCGGACGGAAGGCCGCTTCGGGGAGGGGAGCCCGGATGTGTGTTCGGGCCACCCTCCCCGTGTTGGCAGGCCGCGCTGTTCCGTGGCAGACCTTCAGATCCCTTGTGATTCGGTGGCCGCCAAGAGGTGACCGCGGCTCGTCGCGACGCGGAGGACGTCAGTCAGCACCGCGGTCAGTTCCTTCGCCAGGCGCCGCATGTCCTCAGCGTCCGCGTCCTCGTCGCCGAGGCTTTCGGATGCCTGTTCCAGCAGTTCGGCCGCAATGCCGAGTTGCACCGTTTCGACGTCGTCCGCCAAGCGGGACAGGTAGCCACCCCGGTCGTCGGTACTCAAGTAGCAGGATTTGCCCTCCGGACCCGACCACGGGAGAAGCCGCAGCTCATTCGAGGTTGTCATCTTGGGTAGGCCTCTCGTCGATCAGATGGTGGGAGGTGAAGACGGCGTCGACGCGATCTCCCGGGAAGGTCAGGAGCGCAGCTTCGACGACGCGTTCCCTGGAGTCGGTGGCGATGCGGGTGATGGCGAGCACCGCCGCCGTCGAGCCGATCCGGAGGGCCGATGCTTCGTCCGGTGTCGGGGGACGAGCAGATACCGATTCCCGGACGGCGGCCTGCGGCAGCGGACCGAGGACGGCGAATCGTGCTAACGCCCTTCGATGCGCGGAGTCGTCGTCGAGCGATCCGGCCGGCGTTAGGTCGCACGGCATATAGATGCGGGCCAGACCGTGCGGCGACTCCCCTTGGAGGCTCAGGCAGGAGAACTCCGAGACGGGGCTGCCCGTGGGCACCTTCAAGAGGGTCGCGATGTGGCCGTGGGCCTGAACCGTGGTCCTGCGTACGGTGACGCGCAAGGCCGGCTCGGCGGCGGTCCACGGGTCGAACGTTCCCCAGCCGCTGACGTACAGCATCTTCCGGACCGGGCGACGGACGAAGTTGCCCTTGCCGTGGATCTTCTGCACGAGCCCTTCCCCCTGGAGTGTCGCGAGTGCACGTCGCAGGGTCACGGTGCTGACCCCGTATCGGTCGGCCAAGGCGGTTTCGGAGGGCAGCCGTTCGCCGGGGTGCATGCGGCCGGTCGTGATCTGTTGCCGGAGGTCGTCGGCGATGGCGTGGTGGCGAGGCGGCACGGGCCCGGTCACCGCCCTCTCCACGTCCGCACGGCGGCGAACCTCGTACGCGCGTGGATGGCCAGAAGCTCCCCCGACTCGAAGACCAGTTGCTTGGCTCCCCGGCGGGGCTGGACGAGATCCCGCACTCGGCAGGCTCGGCCTCGGAGTTGGATGACGTCTCCACGTTGCACGGTGGTCGCGGTGATTTCGACGTGGGAGACCAGCGGCCCCGTGGACGTCCAGGCGCTCACCGCGTCACCTCCACGGGCGTGATCGGGGCGGGCCCCGAGTGGCACGGGCACATGCACGCTTCGTAGAACACCGGGAGATCGGCCGGGCCCGGGGCCGGGGTGGATTCCGTGCAGGTGGCGTGCGTGCCGATCCGGCAAGCAGTCGATCGGTACGGGATGGACACGGCGGCCGTGACGTGTGGCTGTCGACGAGGCGGCATCAGCGGACCCCCACGAGGGCCGACCATGCGTCGCTCGACAGGTACGGGGCTACGACCACCGTGCGGGGCCGCACGCGCCTTTCCCACGCGAGCAGATACGGGCGGACGAGCGCGACGTCCTCACCCGCGAGCGCCATCGGGTTCGTCGCCTGGCCGGAACCCCAACTCAGGGCGAGGGCGGACACGGCAGCGGATGACGGCGAGGACGGGGCACAGAGAGGCTCGGGGGGCGTGAGAGGGCGGCTGTGCCGGCCTTTGGAACTCCGCACTCTGGTGCGGGAGACGGCACGGCGGATACGGTCGAACACGCTGATCAGCTCCTATCGCTGACGGCCCGGTCCCCCGACATCGCCCGTCGTGGGGACCGTTTTGCGTACGACCGCCCAGAGGGTGCGGCCGTTCATGCTGGTGGCGAGGAGCCCGAATCGATCGGCCTCGGCCACCACGTCCACGACCTGCTGCCATGTCTCGGCGGAGAGCGTGTCTAAGAGCTCCGCCTCGACCGACGTGTGTCGAGGGTGTTCCTCCACTCGTGCGTGAAGCCCAAGGGCGGACAGCCGGGCGGCGATGGCCGCCGCGCTAACTCCCGAAGCGGGCACAGGGCAGCCTCCGTCACCAGCGATCACTTTGAGTGAAGCTAGTTAACTAGGTTAGAGCTAGTGGACTAGATTTTCTACATGCCTGAGCAACCGCCCTATCTCCGTATCGCCGACGAACTCCGGCAGCGGATCGCGGAGCGCGTATGGGAGCCGGGGGATCGCCTGCCGTCCCGCGCCCAGATCGGCCAGGAATGCGGAGTGGGCGAGAACGTGGTCCGCCGGGCACAGGAGTTGCTGATCTCCCAGGGCGTGCTGGAGGGGCGAGCCGGTTCGGGCACCTACGTCGCCGAGCCTCGGCAGCGGGTGCGCGTCGTACGGTCGTCAGCGCGGGAGCAGCCGGGTGCGTCACCGTTCCGGGCGGACATGAAGGCCGTGGGCAGGCAGGGCGATTGGGAGAGCCGGACGGACGCGAAGGTGCCGGCGCCTGCCGACATCGCGGCGCGGCTCGGGATCGCCGAGGGCGAGCTGTGCGTCCGGACGGTGTACGAGTTCCTCGCGGACGGCAGGCCGGTCCAGCTGTCGACGAGTTGGGAACCCTACGACCTCACCGCCGGGTCGCTCGTCGTCCTCCCCGAAGGAGGGCCGCACGCAGGAGCGGGCGTGGTGAACCGCATGGCCGTGATCGGTGTGACCGTCACCCATGCCGTGGAACAGCCGGAGCCCAGGCAGGCGACAGCCGAAGAGGCGTCGCTACTCGGCATCCAGAAAGCCGCGCTCGTCACGCACATCCGGCGGACGTACTACAGCGACCAAGGGCAGCCCGTCGAGACGGCGGACATCGTGGTGCCCGCGGCCCACTGCGAGATCGTGTACGAGATTCCGATCAACCGGTAGTCGGTGGACGGCCGGTGACCGGGCTTGATCTTCGGATTCCGTGCCCCCTGCGTGCCCCATCTGTGCCCGCAAGAGCGGGAAACCAGGGGGGACAGCGGTGCCGGGCGGGTACCGGGCATGGCGACGGCCCCCGACCGTCTTGCCTGGTCAGGGGCCGTTTACCTGCGGTGGGTGTGGGATTTGAACCCACGGTGACATTGCTGCCACGACGGTTTTCAAGACCGTTCCCTTAGGCCGCTCGGGCAACCCACCTCGCCCCGGCGCAGCCGCGTCGGGGCGAGGGACAGCCTACCGGCTGGGGAGGGTTCGGCCGTGACTCGGTGGGGGTGCTGGGGGCCGGGGTTGCGGGCGTCGCGGGTGGTACGCCGGCTCCGTGGGGCGCGTTCCGGGGAAGGTCCCGGGCGGGCACGGGGAGCGTTGGATCGCAACTCGGGGTCGCTGCTGTCGGGGGCTGTGGAGCTGGGGGAGGGGCGCCGGCCCTGGCGGGGCTGGGGTGTGCGGGCTCGCGGGGCGGGGGGCGATTGTCCGTTTTATGGTGTTGGGGTGGATGACGACTCCGAGATACGGGACGCGTACGAACCCTCCGACGAGTCCCAGCCCGTCGACTCCGAACTGGTCGACGACGAGGCCGCTGAGGCCCGCCCTGCCGACTCCGAGCCCGATGTGCTGCTGGACGTTCCCACCCTCAACATCGACGAGATCAACCTGCAGGTCGAGGATCTGCGGGCGAAGGTCTCGCTGCACGCCGAGGTCCTCGACCTGCTGAAGCTCGACGTCGGCGCCGATGTGGCGCTCGGGCGGGTCGAGCTCGACATCAAGGGCGTGGAGGCGCAGGCCCTGCTGAAGGTGCGCCTCGACACCGTGGGCGCCGTGGTGGAGCGACTGCTGCAGTCGGTCGACCGCAACCCGCAGATCCTCGAGCAGATCACGTCGTCGGTGGGTTCCGCCGTCGAGGACGTCGGCTCGGCGAGTGGTGAAGCGCTCGGCGAGGTGGGGCGTGGCGTCGGGGAGGCGGGCCGCGAGGTCGGACGCGGGGTGGGGAACGCCGGTGAGCAGTTGGGCGGCGCCGCCGCCGATGCCACGAAGGACGTCACGGAGACGGCTTCGAGCGCCGCGAAGGGCGTGACCGACACCGCCGCGAAGACCGCCGACAAGGCGACCGACAGCGTGGGCGACGCCGTCGGTGACGCCACGGACACCGCGGCGGGTGCGGCGAAGGGCGCCACGGACGCGGCGGGCGAGGCCGCCGGCTCCGCGGGGAAGGCGGCGGGTGATGCGGCGGGCGCGGCCGGTGAGGCCGCGGGCGGCGCCGCCGAGGACGCGGGCGGCGCTGCTGAGGACACGGAGCGGGATCTGTCTCGGACGGCGGACTCGGCAACCGACGAAGCCCGTCCGGCCGTGGAGGCCGCGTCCGAGAGCACGCACCGCGGCGGCGGTGACACCAGCGGCGAGCGGCGCAAGGTGCGGCGCAAGGCCGTGGGGCAGGGCGGGAGTTCTGCCGAGCACGCGGAGGAGCGTCCGCGCAGGCGGCCTGCGACACGCGGTTCTCAGCGGTCCGGTGATCGGCCCTCCGAGGGCGAATCCGGCTCGGAGGAGCAGCCGCACCGCAGGCCCACGCGGCGGGCCGAGCAGCGCCCGCGCCGCCCGACGGCCCGGCGTCCGCCGTCCGACGAGGACGGCGAGGACGGCGAGGACGGCAAGGAGGACGGCGAGGGCCGGTAGGGTCCCGCGGCCCCCGCCCGGCTGATGCCCGCTCCGGATCAGTGGTCGGATCTTGCTCCGCTGTGGCGGCGGTCCGCTCTCGCGCCGGGTGGTGGTTCCGGTCGCCGTCGCGCGGGCCGGGCCACGGGAGCCCCGCGCGCACGCTCCCGTGCAGCGCCCGCCTCCGGCGCGCCGCACCC
>NZ_JAKGCV010000170.1 GCF_021556455.1 Streptomyces fuscigenes
CCGGGCAGCGGAGCGGGCGCGGTGCCCGTGGCCGAGGACGTGCGGCGGCGCGCCACCGAGGCCGCCCTGATGCAGCTGGGCCACGGCGCCACGGCCCTGCGCTCGCACGTGCGGGTCGGCGGACCCGACCGGCTCGTCCGCCTCGACGCAGTGCTCCAGGCCCGGCTCTCGCTGCGCGGCCTGTGCGAGGTGACGACGGTCGCCGTGCCCGGGGTGCTGACGGGGCCGGCCGGGGCCGCCGGGCTCGCCGCGCTGCGGGACGCCCTCACGATGGGCGCGGACGTGGTGGGCGGACGCCCCGACCTCGACCCCGACCCGGCGGGCCACGTCGAGGCGGTGCTCGCCCTCGCCGCCGAGTTCGGCCGCCCCGCCGACCTGCACACGGACGCCGCGGACCCCGCGCTCCTCACGGACCTCGCGACGATGGCGGGCCGTTCGGACGGGACCGCCCTGACCGTCGGGCCGTGCGCCGGACTCGGCCGGCTGCCGCGGGAGGTCGCGGTGCGCGCCGCGGAGGCGCTCGCGACCGCAGGTGTGGCGGTGACCTGCCTGCCGCAGGGCGGCTGCGGTGACGCGGGGCCGTGGGGTGCGGCCCCCGTACGGCCGCTGCGGGCCGCGGGTGTCCGGCTCACCGCCGGCAGCGGCGCGCTGCGCGACGCGTCGAACCCGGTCGGGCGCGGCGATCCCCTGGAGGCCGCGTACCTCCTGGCCTCGCAGGGCGGGCTGGACGCGGCGGAGGCGTACGGGGCGGTGAGCACGGCGGCCCGCGCCGCGATGGGGCTGCCGGAGGTCCGCGTCGAGGCGGGCTTTCCCGCCGAATTGCTGGCAGTGCGCGGTGAGGGGCTCGCGGGCGTGCTGTCGCAGGCGTACAGCCGGATGGTGATCCACCGGGGGCGCGTGGTCGCGCGGACGAGCGCGGTGCGGGAGTACTGCGACTCCGACAGCGGCGCGAGCTCCGCCCTGCCGCGCCAGGGCAGACCGGGCTGACCGGGCTGACGGTACGGGCCGCCGCATCGCCCGGGCCCGGCCCCGTTCTGCCATGGCCTGGCCCTTTCTGGTCTGTTTCCGGCCTGCTCCGGCCTGGGGAAGCGAGCGTGTGCCGTCCCGAGGCGGGCGGTGCGGCGGCGTGTTGTCGTGGGGCGGGCGGCGCCTGGCCGACGTACCGTCGTCATCATGCGCACTGTCATCGCAGGAGGACACGGTCAGATCGCGTTGCGGCTCGAGCGGTTGCTCGCCGGGCGCGGTGAGGAGGTCGCGGGCATCATCCGCAAACCCGAGCAGACGGAAGACCTGCGGGCCGCGGGGGCGGAGGCGATCGTCCTCGACCTCGAATCGGCGTCGGTGGACGATCTCGCCCCGGCCCTGGAGGGGGCCGACGCCGTGGTGTTCGCGGCGGGCTCCGGCCCGGGCAGCACGGCCGCACGCAAGGAGACGATGGACCGCGACGGCGCCGTGCTGCTCGCGGACGCCGCCGAACGCGCGGGCGTACGCCGGTACATCATCGTCTCGTCGACGGGCGCGGACTCCTCCCACCAGGGCGACGAGGTCTTCGACGTGTACCTGCGTGCGAAGGGCGCGGCCGACGACGCGGTGTCGTCCAGGTCGGCCCTCGACTGGACGGTGGTACGCCCGGGCGCACTGACGAACGACGCCGGTACGGGCCTGGTGAAGCTGGCCGAGAAGACCGGGCGCGCCGAGGTGACGCGGGACGACGTCGCCGCGGTGATCGCGGAGCTGCTGCGGACGCCCGGGACGGCGGGCCTCACGCTGGAGCTGATCAACGGCACGACGCCGGTGGCGGACGCCGTGAGTTCGGTCGCCGGGAACCGCTGAGGCGTCGGCGCCGAGGCCGACGAGGGGCGCGGCCCGGGCCGGACCAGGACGGCCGGCCGACCCGGGCCGACGAGCGAGGAGCGCGGCTGCGGGCGCGGCCGGACGAGGCCGATCGGACGGGCTGACGAGGGTTCGGCCCGGACCCAGGAGGACTCTCCGGCCGGGCTGACCAGGATTCGACCCGTCGCCGGTGAAGTCGGCGCCCCAGCGGCGATGAGTTCTCGGCGTCCGCCCGGTCACTGCCTCCATGGAACAGGTGACGGACAGGAACGATGTCGCGACGGGGTGGTGGCCGCGCTCGCCGTGGCACCCCCGCGTCGTGACGCGCGCGAGGCAGCCGTACGTGGGCGTGCGGCGCCTTGTGACGATGGACACGGTCGGCGAGGTCGCGCGCCGGCTGCCCGAACTCGTCGGCTGGGTGGAAGACCGGGGCATGCGCCTCGCGGGGCCGCCGTTCCTGCGCTACCACTCCCTCGACGCGGTCGCGGAGATGGAGGTCGAGGCCGGCGTCCCGCTCGCCTCCGCGGAGCTGACCTCCCGGGCCACCGGCGACATGCGCGCGGGGACGGTGCCGGGCGGGCGGTACGCGGTCGCCGTGCACCTCGGCCCGCCCGCCGACCTGCCGGAGGCGACGCGCCGGATGCTCGAATGGGCGGATGCCGAGGGGCACGTCTGGGACATGACCGAATCCGGCGGCACGCAGCGGTGGGGATCGCGCACGGAGTCGTACCTCACGGATCCGCGGGAGGAGCCGGACCCGCGCCGCCACCGCACCGAACTGGCCTTCCGCCTGGCCGACCGCCAGTGAGACCCGCCGCCTCTCCGACGGTGGGCCTCACCGGCGGATGAGACGGGCCGCGGCCCCTGTCCGTACCGGGTCGGTACGGGCAGGGGCCGCTGTCGTCGCCGGTCCGGCGCGACGCCGTTCCGCCCGTCGCCGGCAGGGATCAGAAGCCGACGGCCACTTCGAGCCACTGCGGATCGGCGTGGGACACGAAGGAGGACTGGCCGGCCACGTCGTCGTACGGGAAGCCGTAGGCGAGACCGTTGATGCCGTGGTCGTGCCAGAACTTCGCGTAGTAGTTCGCGGGGCCCGACTTGTAGTACTGGCCGGGGTCCGACTGCTGGTCCTCGGGCAGCTGCGCCACGTGCCGGTTGAGGGCGGCGCACATCTGCGCGTTGTTCGCGAGGGAGCCCGCGCAGCCCGTGATGTTGGACGTCGACTCGTTCACGCCGACCGACTGCGCGTAGCTCGTGAAGTAGTCCGCGTACTTGCCGCCGTCCCGGAAGTCCGGCGAACTGCCGGGCGCCGGGATGCTGTACGGGGCCTGGACGTCGGCGAGACCCTGGAACTCGGTCGGCACCTCGCTCTTGAACTCCTGGAACAGGGCGTCCCTGCTCTGCTGGAAGACGTCGTAGCTGTCGCCGACCTGGACGTCGTAGCCGTCGCTCGCATGCAGCCGCATCGCCAGGGGCAGGGCCCAGGCGTCCACGCGGGTCGTGTTGCCGTTGAACACCCCGTCGCCGACGGTGAATTCGATGAAGTCCTGGTATTTGCTGTCCGGCGAGCCCAGGTAGAAGTACATCCGCCCGGCGGAGTTCGCCGGCATGTCGACGTAGGGCTGCTCGGCGATCGAGTGCTCCTCGTCGCCGAACTTCCAGTAGACCTGGTCGTCCGGGTACTGGCCGTTCGTACGGTTGAGGACCTTGACCGTGAGGACGTTCTGCGCGGGCGGGATGGAACTCGTGTCGCCCCAGAAGGAGTCGGGCGGGTTCTCGCCGGCCGTGGTGGCCGTGGTGGCCGTGGTGGCCGCGGTGGCCGAGTCCAGCGGCGCGTTCGCCGCGAGCGCCGTCGACGGTGCGGCGGTGGCCGCCGCGCCGAACAGGGCGAGCGCCATCGTGACGGCCGCGGTCAGGCGCGCGGCGGCCCGGCGGCGCGCGGGACGCGGCGCGGTGGGGGTCAGGTGTGTGGGGGGCATGTCTTCCTCCCTGGCTGCGGAGGTGCGAAGCGGACACGGCGGCCGCCCAGCCAGATGGCGGCCTCGTCCGACCTGGAACGTGGGCGCGCTCAGCACGACTGGGCTGCCGAGTGGGGCGGCGACCCGTGCTGAGAGCGCTCTCAGAGAGCCTTTACTTCTTGCATGGACTTGTCAAGAGATCAGCTCGGCCCGGGAGTTCGGCGGGACCGTCCGGGCAGGTCCGGCAACGCGGGTACGACTCCACGCGATTCCCGGCGGAAGGACCGGTACGGAAGGACCGGTTACGGTACGGCTCTGCGCGGCCCGATGCGATATGGCCCGGCGCGACCGGGCGGCTCAGTCCGACGCGGCCGGGTCCGCCACCGTACGGCCACCGTCGAAGACCGCCCGGAACTGCGGAAAGCGCTCGGCCCTCGGGTCCAGGAGATCGAGCAGCAGCACGAGCTGGCGCTGGATCTCCCCGAGGCGCGGCACGGCCGGCCCGGTGTCGGCGGCCAGGCCGTCCACGTCGTCCAGCAGGCGTCGGAACCAGCCGCGGAACGCCTCGTCACCGTCGAGCCGGGCACAGAACTCGGCGAAACCGAGGCACCGGCGCCGCTCGGGCTCGCCGTCGGGATGGACCATCAGCTCCCCCACCGCCCGCTGTTCGGCGCGGAAGAGGCGCAGCTCGTTGCTGTCCGGCGAGATCCTGCTGAGCGAGTGCGCGACCGCCGAGATCTGCCCCATCACCTTGCGGTTCGTGGCGGAGTTGCCGAGGTCGAGGAACTGGACGTCGCGCCGGAGTATCTCCACCCAGCCCAGGTACTCGGCGAGGACGAACACCGTGCTCCGCCGGGCGTATTCGGCCTCCTGGGCAGTCCCGGCCACGAGGAACGACGTCAGATAACCGCCGCGCTCCCCCGGTGCCCGGTCCACGGCGTGCCCGTTCAGGATGTTGAACAGCCTCGTCTGGAAGTCGTACGCGGCCCACGCGAGGGACGCGCCGTAGGAATCCATCAGGCTGCGCTGTTCCATGGTCCGCAGCCGCTGCTGCTGCCAGTACCCGAGGATCGCCGTGGCGAAGGCGCCCGCCAGTGCCACTCCCGCCGAAACCCACGAGACGACGTCCACGGCCGTTCCCCCTCGAACCGGTGCGGTCAGCGAAACGGCCCCTGAACCGCATCGCGCAGTTCAGGGGCCGTTTTTCCGCGTGGCGGCGCCAGGATTCGAACCTGGGTAGGCTAAGCCGACGGATTTACAGTCCGCTCCCATTGGCCACTCGGGCACACCGCCATGGGACTTGTCGCTTGCGCCGGGCTCACCTGGGCGAGACCCCGCTGCGACGTCGTAAACGATACCTGATCCCGAAGGGTGCTCCGCCACCGGATTGATCCGCACGTCCCGCACGGCCGGGTGGCTAGGCTTGCCCGGAGCGGTCGGTTCGAGTGCGGCCGTGACCGGGCGAGGCCACAGCCGACGCGCCGGACCCACACCGACATCAAGGAGCCACAAGGACATGGCCGACTCCAGTTTCGACATCGTCTCGAAGGTCGAGCGGCAGGAGGTCGACAACGCCCTCAACCAGGCAGCGAAGGAGATCTCGCAGCGCTACGACTTCAAGAACGTCGGCGCCTCGATCGCCTGGTCCGGCGAGAAGATCCTCATGGAGGCGAACTCCGAGGAGCGGGTCAAGGCCATCCTCGACGTCTTCCAGTCCAAGCTGATCAAGCGAGGCATCTCCCTGAAGGTGCTGGACGCGGGCGAGCCGCAGCTCTCCGGCAAGGAGTACAAGATCTTCGCCTCGATCGAGGAGGGGATCTCGCAGGACAACGCCAAGAAGGTGGCGAAGATCATCCGCGACGAGGGCCCCAAGGGCATCAAGGCGCAGGTGCAGGGCGACGAGCTGCGCGTCAGCTCCAAGAGCAGGGACGATCTCCAGTCGGTCATCGCCCTGCTCAAGGGCAGGGACTTCGACTTCGCGTTGCAGTTCGTCAACTACCGCTGACGCCACGCCGCCACCGCCGGCCCTGGCTCCCGCCCGGGCCGGGTGGCCATCGGCCCGGGCGTACCGTCGGAAGGCCGCCGCGCGCAACGGCCTGCGCGACCCCCGCTCATGCGGTGCGCTCGGGCCGGGCGGCGGCGGGGGCAGACGGCCGGGCGGCCAGGCCCTCGGGCGCGGGGCGGCCATCGGCCTGCATGTCCGAATACCGCCGGTCCCGTGCACCGGGGCGGGCCAGACTCGGGGTGAGACCGAGGAAAGGAGTCGGAGATGACCACGACCACAGGCAGCGGCCCGACCACGCCGACCACCGCACGCGGCACCGCCCCCGAGGCCCCCGCGTCCCCGCTCGCACCCGTTTCCCCCGGCGTGCCCGCCCCCGCCTCGGACGCCACCGCAGCGCCTGCCGCCCCCGCCGACTCCACCACACCCGCCGTCTCGGGCGCCCCTGCCGTCTCAGCCGCATCCCCCACCCCCGACGCCTCGCACGCCTCGCACGCCTCATCCGCGCGCACCGCCGCCCCCGGCTCCCCCTCGGGCGTCGACGCCGCAGGCGTGGAGCCCGCGGCTGCGGTGGCCGCGGGCCCGGTGGCCGCGGGCGCGGAGGCCGCCTACGTCTACGCGACCGTCGACAGCCCTCTCGGTGAGCTGCTGCTCGTCGGACGTCCGGCGGCGGACGCCCCCGGCGGCACGGCGCTCGTCTCGCTCTCGCTGCCCGGTCAGAAGGGTGCCGCCGTCGTGGAGGACGGCTGGGTACGGGACGACGCGGCCTTCGCCGAAATCGCCCGGCAGCTCGGCGCGTACTTCGCCGGCGAGCGCACCGGCTTCGACATCGCGTACGCCGACGGGCCCGGCGTCACGGACTTCCGGCGCCGCGTCTGGGAGGCGATCGACGCGATCCCGTACGGCACCACGACCACCTACGCCGGGATCGCCGCCCTGGTCGGCGCCCGCGGTGCCGGGGTACGGGCCGTCGGCTCCGCCATCGGCCGCAATCCGCTGCTCGTCGTGCGGCCCTGCCACCGGGTGATCGGATCGGACGGGGCGCTGCGCGGCTACGCCGGCGGTCTGGAGAGCAAGCAGCGGCTGCTCGGGCTGGAAGGCTCGCTGCCCGCATGATCGCCGAAACGGGTGCGGGTGCGACGGGCGAGCTGTTTCCCCGGCCGCGCGCGATCGTGGCCCCCGGCGCCGTGCACGTGCCCGGCTGGCTGACCCTCGAACGGCAACGCGAACTCGTGGCGGCCTGCCGCGCCTGGGCCGCCGGGCCGGTCCCCATGCGGCACACGCGCCTGCCCCGTGGTGGCGTCATGTCCGTACAGACGGTGTGCGTGGGCTGGCACTGGCAGCCCTACCGGTACACCCGGGCGGCCGGCGACGTGAACGGCGAACACGTCGTGGACTTCCCCGAGTGGCTGGGCGACCTCGGGCGCGAGGCGGTGGCCGCCGCTTACGAGGGCGTGCCCGGGGCGGAGTCGTACGCGCCCGAGCCGTACCGCCCGGACACCGCCGTCGTGAACTTCTACGACGGCACCGCGAAGATGGGCATGCACCAGGACAAGGACGAGAAGTCCCGCGCCCCGGTCGTCTCCTTGAGCATCGGCGACCGGTGCCTGTTCCGCTTCGGCAACACCGAGGACCGCGGTCGCCCCTACACGGACGTCGAGCTGGGGTCGGGGGACCTCTTCGTGTTCGGTGGACCGTCCCGCCTCGCCCATCACGCCGTGCCGAAGGTGTATCCGGGCACGGCGGCGGCCGGGACGGGGATGAGCGGCGGACGGCTGAACATCACGCTCCGGGAGACCGGCCTCGGAACGTGAGGTCCCTCCGCCGTCGGCGGGCAGGCCCGGGCGGCGGCGTCCGGCGGGCCGCAGCTCCCCCGGCCGGACGCGGCCGCGGGAGGCGACCCCGGGCCGGCGACCGCGCCGGATTCCCACTGCGGGACGGGACGGCCGCTCCGGCGGGCACCCGGCTCATCGACTGCCGAGTGCCGACTGCCGAGTGCCGTCCCCGAAGCGGGAGCCGAGGCCCCCGGCCCTCCCGTCGCCGCCTCGGCGCATCCCGAAGGGACGGCCGACGTCCGGCGACGACCGGCGTCAGCGGCGGTCGCGGGAGTTGCCGAACACCAGGCGGTAGGCGATCAGCAGGATTAGGGCGCCGCCGATGGCGGCTATCCAGGTCGGACCGTCGAAGAAGCTCTTGTTGATGGGGTGGTCCAGCCACTTGGCCGAGATCCAGCCGCCGAGGAACGCCCCGACGACACCGGTGACGGCCGTGCCGATGATGCCTCCCGGGTCCCTGCCCGGGAGCAGGACCTTCGCGATCGTTCCGGCGATCAGGCCGAGGACGATCCAGCCGATGATGCCCATGCCGTGCACCCGTTTCTTCTCCGTGCCCAGCGCACGTGGACACGTGCGCCGAGCCCTCTTGCTGCGGTGTTGTCCCCTCGGAAGACGCGGGACGGACGCCGCCCGGTTGCGCGGCGCCCGTGAACCTCGTGTGACCATCATGGACCGGGGCACTGACAATCCCCCCGCGCGGGCCGCACGACCGCCCCCCCGCCCCGGCGGCCCGTCACCGTTCCATCGGGGCGGCGGTGCCCTCTCTCACCAGCGCGTCTGGGCGAACGCCTGGTCCGTGGGGACGATCTCCTTGCCGAGCGGCATCAGCGACAGCGGGATCAGCTTGAAGTTCGCGAGGGCCAGCGGGATGCCGATGATCGTCACGAACAGCGCGATGCCCGTGAAGATGTGCCCGAGCGCGAGCCACCAGCCCGCCAGGACGACCCACAGCACGTTCCCGACCAGGGAGCCGGCGCCCACGTCCTGCCGGTCGATCGCCGTGCGGCCGAAGGGCCACAGCGCGTACGTCCCGATACGGAACGCCGCGATGCCGAACGGGATCCCGATGACGGTGATGCACAGCAGCACGCCGGCGGCCAGATATCCGAGGAACATCCAGAAGCCGCACAGCACGAGCCAGATGATGTTGAGGATTGTCTTCATGATCTCGGACCTGCCATCTGTTCGAGGCGAGCGATGCGTTCGGCCATGGGCGGGTGCGTCGAGAACAGCTTCGAAAAGCCCTGTCCCGGCCGGAACGGGTTCGCGATCATCATGTGGCTCGCCGCTTCGAGGCGCGGCTCGGGCGGGAGCGGGAGCTGCTTCGTGCCGGCGTCCAGCTTCCGCAGGGCGTTGGCCAGCGCTTCCGGGTCGCCCGTGAGCTGCGCTCCGGACGCGTCCGCCTGGTACTCGCGCGAACGGCTGATGGCCAGCTGGATGACGGACGCGGCGAGCGGCCCGAGCAGCATGATCATCAGGAAGCCGGCGATGCCGGGGCCGTCGTCGTCGTCCGAGCGGCCGATGGGGATCAGCCAGGCGAAGTTGACCATGAACAGCACGACGGAGGCCAGTGCCCCGGCCACGGACGAGATCAGGATGTCGCGGTTGTAGACGTGGCTCAGCTCGTGTCCGAGCACCCCTCGCACCTCGCGCTCCGTGAGGATCTGCAGGATCCCCTCCGTGCAGCACACGGCGGCGTTGCGCGGGTTGCGTCCGGTGGCGAACGCGTTCGGCGCCTGCGTCGGCGAGATGTACAGCCGCGGCATCGGCTGGCGGGCCGCGGTCGAGAGCTCCCGCACGATCCGGTAGAGCTCGGGTGCCTCGAATTCGCTGACGGGGCGCGCGCGCATGGCGCGCAGCGCGAGTTTGTCGCTGTTCCAGTACGCGTACGCGTTGGTGCCGAGTGCGACGAGGACGGCGACGATCAATCCCGTACGGCCGAAGAAGCTGCCGATGACGATGATGAGCGCGGACAGTCCTCCGAGGAGTACGGCGGTCCTCAGCCCGTTGTGCCGGCGGTGCACGGTAGGCCCTCCAAGTCCTGCGGCAGGGGAACCCTTCGCTTTTGCTGCTCCACTCCTTACAAGTGGACCCTTCCGTACTGGTCAACGCCAGGCGGGAGAATCCGGTTCCCACTCTCCGCGGGGCGGGGCGGCCGCGCCGTGCCCGGTCAGAACAGGTTCATGTCGGTGAACCGGAGGACCAGCTGCGGCGCGCCCGACAGGGCGATCCCGGCGAGCGCGGCCAGCGCCACGGCGGCTACGACGGGACGCGGAGCGCGCGCCTCCTCGACGGATGCCGCAGGCGCCGGGAGCTCCGGAACGGCTCCGTGGTGGCCCGCACGCGCCGGAACGGCCCCGTCGTCGCCCGCGGGCGCCGGAACGGCCCCGTCGCCACCCGCGGGCGCCGCTACGGTCCCCGCCCGTGCCGATGCGGCTTCGCCGCCGCCCGTGGGCGCCCCCTCCGGCGTGCGGAACAGCAGCGCCGCCCAGCGCAGGTAGTAGTACAGGGCGCAGGCGACGTTCGCCGCCATCACGGCCGCGAGCCAGCCGAGGCCCGCCCCGACGGCAGACGAGAACACCGTGACCTTGGCGAACAGGCCGATGATGCCGGGCGGCAGCCCCGCCAGGCAAAGCAGGAAGAAGGCCAGGGCGAGCGCGGCGAGCGGGCTGCGGGCGTAGAGGCCGCGGTAGTCGCCGATCCGGTTGAGCGGCCTCGTACGGGTGACCAGGACGACCACGCCGAAGGCGCCGAGGTTCACGGCCGCGTACATCAGGGCGTAGGCGACGGTCGACCCGACGCGGCGCTCCCCGCCGTATCCGGCGGCGGCGATGGGGACCAGCAGATAGCCGGCCTGGCCCACGGACGACCAGGCGAGCAGCCGTACGGCGCCCCGGGCGCGGGTCGCGGACTGGCGCAGGGCGGCGACGTTGCCGACGGACATCGTCGCGGCGGCGAGCACGGCGAGGGCCGGAGCCCACAGGTGCGCGTACGGCGGGAACGCGACCACGGCGACCAGGATGAGGCCGGAGAAGCCGACGGCCTTGCTGACCACGGAGAGGTACGCGGCGATCGGTACGGGCGCGCCCACGTAGGTGTCGGGCACCCAGAAGTGGAACGGCGCCGCCGCCGCCTTGAAGGCGAAGCCGACGAGGGTCAGCAGGACCCCGGTCTTGGCGAGGACCTGCAGCTGCCCCGGAACGTGGGGCAGGCCGGACGCGATGGCGGTGAGGTGCAGGGTTCCGGTGGCGCCGTAGACGAAGCTCACGCCGAGGAGCATGACCGCGGTCGCGGCCACTGACGAGAGGAAGAACTTCAGGGCGGCCTCGGCGGACAGCCGGTCGCCGCGCCGGATGCCGACGAGCGCGAAGGCCGGCAGCGAGGCGATCTCCAGGGCGACGACGAGGGTGGCGAGGTCGCGGGAGGCGGGGAGCAGGGCTGCTCCGGCCGCGGAGGACAGCAGCAGGAACCAGTACTCGCCGGGGAGGCCGGACACGCCGTTCGCTTCGGCCCGGTCGTCGCCGGCTGCCGTCGGGGCGGAGCCGGGCCGCCGCCGCGCCACGGCGGTCCGGGCGGGGG
>NZ_JAKGCV010000171.1 GCF_021556455.1 Streptomyces fuscigenes
CGGCGCGGACCGGTCGCACCCGCTGAGCAGGCGGCGGCGCCCGGCGGGGCCGCGGGCCCCGGCCCCGGCCGCTGCGCGGGGAGCCCGCGCCGGGCACCCTCTAGGGTGGGAAGCATGAGCAAGACGACGCGCGGACGCGGCACGGTCCAGGGGCTGCCCGACTGGGACCGGTGCGCGGTGATGGGCGTCGTGAACGTGACGCCGGACTCCTTCTCCGACGGCGGGCGCTTCTTCGACACGACGGCCGCCGTGAAGCACGGGCTGGACCTCGTCGCCCAGGGCGCCGACCTCGTCGACGTCGGCGGCGAGTCCACCCGTCCCGGCGCGAGCCGCGTGGACGAGGACGAGGAGCTGCGGCGCGTCCTGCCCGTCGTGCGGGGCCTGGTGTCGGAGGGCGTGGTCGTCTCCGTCGACACCATGCGCGCGAGCGTCGCCGAGCGGGCCGTCGAGGCCGGCGCGGTCCTCGTCAACGACGTCAGCGGCGGCCTCGCCGACCCGGCCATGGTGCCCGTGGTCGCGGCGGCCGCCGTCCCGTTCGTCGTCATGCACTGGCGCGGCTTCAGCGCCGACATGAACGACCGCGCCGTGTACGAGGACGTCGTCCGAGAGGTGACCGCCGAACTGCGGGCCCGGATCGAGGCCGTCGTCGACGGCGGGATCAGCCCCGAGCTGCTGGTCGTCGACCCGGGCCTCGGCTTCGCCAAGCAGGCGGCGCACGACCTGGAGCTCATCGCCCGCCAGGCCGAGCTGAGCGCGCTCGGCCGGCCCCTGCTCGTCGCGGCCTCGCGCAAACGCTTCCTCGGCCGGGTCCTGGCCGGCGGGGAGGGCGCGCCGCCGCCCGCGAGGGAACGCGACGCGGCCACGGCCGCGGTCTCCGCGATCGCCGCCTCGAACGGGGCCTGGGCGGTGCGGGTGCACGAGGTGCGGGCGACGGCCGACGCGGTACGGGTCGCCCGCGCGATCGAGGGTGCGGCCAGGTGAGCGAGGGCCGCGGCACCGCGCCCACGGACAGCGAGCTCGTCGACCGCGCGAACACGGCCTTCTACGAGGCGCTGGAGCGCGGCGACCTGGGGGCCCTCTCGGCGCTCTGGCTCGGCGAGGGCGACGACGGCGCGGAGGGCGCCGAGGAGGTGACGCCGTCCTGCGTGCACCCCGGCTGGCCGGTGCTGACGGGCCGCGGCGAGGTGCTCCGCTCGTACGCGCTGATCATGGCGAACACCGAGTACATCCAGTTCTTCCTGACGGACGTGACCATCGCGGTCGCCGGCGGCACGGCGATCGTCACCTGCACGGAGAACATCCTGAGCGGCGCCCCGCCGGAGGAGGGCTCGGAGCTGGGCCCGCTGGTGGGGCAGCTCGTGGTGGCGACGAACGTGTTCCGCCGCACGGACACCGGCTGGAAGCTGTGGTCGCACCACGCGTCACCCGTGCTGGCCGAAACCGATCAGGACGAGTCGGAGGAGCCACCCTCCTGAGTGGGTAGGTCACCAGGAGGGATTGGCTGCCCCGAGCACGGGGTAGGGGCGCCGCTACCCCCGGCTACCGGCGGGCCCCGCGAGCAGGAGCGGTCCGGGCCCGACGGTAGATTCGAACGCGGGTGCCCGGACCGCCCGCGTGCGGCCGGGGCGCCGACGACCGACGACATCAGGAGTGATTCGCGTGGATCGTGTCGCGCTGCGCGGCCTCAGGGCCCGTGGGCACCACGGTGTCTTCCCCCGGGAGCGGGAGGAGGGCCAGACCTTCATCGTCGACGTGGTGCTGGGCCTCGACACCCGCCCGGCCGCCGCCGGTGACGATCTGGCGAAGACGGTGCACTACGGCATCGTCGCCGAGGAGGTCGTGGAGATCGTCCAGGGCGATCCCGTCGACCTGATCGAGACGCTCGCCGAACGCATCGCCCAGCAGTGCCTCAAGCACGACGGCGTTTCGGAGGTCGAGGTGACGGTCCACAAGCCGGACGCGCCGATCACGGTCCCCTTCGACGACGTGACCATCACGATCACCCGGAGCCGAGTATGAGCACGCACGACGCAGACGGCCGGGCCGGGGTGCGGAGCGATCCGACCGTGCAGCCGGTACCGGCGGCGGTGATCGCCCAGGTCGACGCGGCCGACGTGACGCTGTCGAACCCGAAGCGCGCGGTGATCGCGCTGGGCTCCAACCTGGGCAACCGCCTGGAGACGCTCCAGGGCGCGGTGGACGCGCTGGAGGACACCCCGGGCGTGCGGGTCAAGGCCGTCTCGCCGGTGTACGAGACCGAGCCGTGGGGCGTCGAGCCGGGCACGCAGCCCTCGTACTTCAACGCGGTCGTGCTGGTGAAGACGACGCTGCCGCCGTCGTCCCTGCTGGAGCGCGGCCAGGCCATCGAGGAGGCCTTCGACCGGGTGCGCGAGGAGCGCTGGGGCCCCCGCACCATCGACGTCGACATCCTCGCGTACGGGGACGTGGTGTCGGACGATCCCGTGCTCACGCTGCCGCACCCGCGGGCGCACCAGCGGGCCTTCGTGCTCGCGCCGTGGCACGACGTGGAGCCCGAGGCGCAGGTCCCGGGCCGCGGCGCCGTCACGGAACTGCTGACGGTCGTCGGGCGGGACGGCGTGCTGGCCCGTGTCGACCTGGAACTCCGTCTCCCCGAATAGTCGTTAGGCTCGTCACTGACCTGGCGGCATCAACATCGAAGGGCGGCTTTCCGGGTGAGGCAGTTGCGGATCGGCGTCCTGGCCGGGCTCCTGGTGGCGGTCGGTGTGCTCGCATGGGGCGGCGCGCGCCTGTGGGACTCGCTGGGCACCCTGCCCAGCGTCCCCGCGGGTGCGCCGATCGTGCTGGCGGCGATCGCGGTGATCCTCGTCGCCACGGCCCTGTCGATCCGGGCGCGGCTGCGCGCCCAGCGCGAGCGGCGGCCCGAGGCGAAGGGCGTGGACCCGATCGTCGCGGCGCGGGCGGTGGTTTTCGGCCAGGCCGCGGCGCTGGTGGCGGCACTGGTCGCGGGGCTCTACGGGGGCACGGGCGTGTTCCTGCTCACCCAGCTGTCCGTCCCGGCACGGCGCGACCAGGCCATCTACGCGGGGTTCTCGCTGCTGGCCGGCATCGCCATCATCGCGGCGGCCATCTTCCTGGAGCGCGTGTGCAAGCTCCCGGACGACAAGGACGACAACCACCGCAACACCGGCTCGCGCGCCTGACGGGACCGGGGCCGGGGCCGGACGGCGAGCGCCGGCGCCTCGCGGGCGCCGGGACGGCGTAGGGCCCGGTCCGCGCGCCCGGCCGTCCCGCGTACGTCCGGTGGGAACACGACGCGCTGCCTCAGGCCCCGGGCGGGACCGGCACGTGCGGCGAGGGCGCGAGCACACGGGCGCGGGGAAGAGGCTGCCGGGCGGCGCGCCCCCGGGCGCCGCCGACGGCCGGCGGTTCAGGAGCGCGCGAGGATGAGGCTCATCGCCTCGGCGCGCGTCGTCGCGTCGCGCAGCTGCCCCCGCACGGCGGAGGTGATCGTCTTCGAGCCGGGCTTGCGGATGCCGCGGACGGACATGCACATGTGCTCCGCCTCGATCACGACGATCGCGCCCCGCGCCTCGAGGATGCGGACCAGCGAGTCCGCGACCTGCGTCGTCAGGCGCTCCTGGACCTGCGGGCGGCGGGCGTAGACGTCCACGAGGCGGGCCAGCTTCGACAGGCCCGTGATCTTGCCGGTGACGGCCGGGATGTAGCCCACGTGGGCGACGCCGTGGAACGGCAGCAGGTGGTGCTCGCACAGCGAGACGATCTCGATGTCCTTGACGAGCACCATCTCGTCGTGGCCGAGGTCGAACGTCGTCGTCAGGACGTCCTCCGGCTCCTGCCACAGACCCGCGAGGATCTCCTTGTACGCGCGCGCGACGCGACCGGGAGTCGCCCGCAGCCCCTCGCGGTCGGGGTCCTCGCCTATCGCCGTCAGGAGCTCGCGCACCGCGTTCTCGGCGCGCTTCTCGTCGAATACGCCGATCGGGCCCTCGCCGTCCAGCGTCACCGGGTCCGTCATGTGTTCCTCGTTCCTCTGCAAAGAAAAATGCCGCGCCCCCCAGGCTAGGCCGTGTGTCCTAAAACCTGCGGGGCGCGGCAGACATTCCGGACCGGAGTACTCCGGCCCCGGAGGGCGTCAGCCGTTGTCGGGCCGGCGGTCCTCCGGGAGCTGCTCGGTCGGAGTGTCGGTGCCCTTCGTCAGCGACGCGGCACCGCTGCCGTTGGCGCCGGCGCCGTTGGTCAGCGCGAGCTCCTTCGGCGAGAGCACCGGCGGGCGGGTCGACGGCGTACGCCGCGACGAGCCCGTCCACGCGGGCCGCATGGGCCGCTTGACGACGGTCGAGAAGATCTGGGCGATCTCCTCCTTGCCGAGGGTCTCCTTCTCGAGGAGCGCCATGACGAGGTTGTCCAGGACGTCCCGGTTCTCGACCAGGATCTCCCACGCCTCGTTGTGCGCCGTCTCGATGAGCTTCTTGACCTCTTCGTCGACGAGCGCCGCGACCTCTTCCGAGTAGTCGCGCTGGTGGCCCATCTCGCGGCCGAGGAACGGCTCGCTGTTGTCGGCGCCGAACTTGATCGCACCGAGACGCTCGGTCATGCCGTACTGCGTGACCATGGCCTTGGCCGTGGTCGTGGCCTTCTCGATGTCGTTGGCCGCGCCGGTGGTCGGGTCGTGGAAGACCAGCTCCTCCGCCGCGCGCCCGCCGAGCATGTACGCCAGCTGGTCGAGCATCTCGTTGCGCGTGGTCGAGTACTTGTCCTCGTCCGGCAGGACCATCGTGTAGCCGAGCGCACGGCCTCTCGACAGGATCGTGATCTTGTGGACCGGGTCGGAGTTGGGAGAGGCCGCCGCGACCAGGGCGTGTCCGCCCTCGTGGTACGCGGTGATCTTCTTCTCCTTCTCGGACATGATCCGGGTCCGCTTCTGCGGGCCCGCCACAACACGGTCGATGGCCTCGTCCAGGAAGTGGTTGTTGACCAGCTTCTGGTCCGAGCGGGCCGTGAGCAGCGCCGCCTCGTTGAGCACGTTCGCCAGGTCCGCGCCGGTGAAACCGGGCGTACGGCGGGCGACGGCGCCGAGGTCGACGTCGGGCGCGACCGGCTTGCCCTTCTGGTGGACCTTCAGGATCTCCAGGCGGCCCTGCATGTCCGGGCGGTCCACGGCGATCTGGCGGTCGAAGCGGCCCGGGCGCAGGAGCGCCGGGTCGAGGATGTCGGGCCGGTTCGTGGCGGCGATCAGGATGACGCCGCCCTTCACGTCGAAGCCGTCCATCTCGACGAGCAGCTGGTTGAGGGTCTGCTCGCGCTCGTCGTGCCCGCCGCCGAGGCCCGCGCCGCGGTGCCGGCCGACGGCGTCGATCTCGTCGACGAAGACGATCGCCGGGGCGTTCGCCTTGGCCTGCTCGAAGAGGTCGCGCACCCGGGAGGCACCGACACCGACGAACATCTCGACGAAGTCGGACCCGGAGATCGAGTAGAACGGCACGCCCGCCTCACCCGCGACGGCGCGGGCCAGGAGCGTCTTGCCCGTTCCGGGCGGGCCGTACAGCAGCACGCCCTTCGGGATCTTGGCGCCCACGGCCTGGAACTTCGCGGGCTCCTGGAGGAACTCCTTGATCTCCTGGAGCTCCTCGACGGCCTCGTCGGCGCCGGCGACGTCCGAGAACGTCGTCTTCGGGGTGTCCTTGGTGATGAGCTTCGCCTTGGACTTCCCGAACTGCATGACGCGGGAGCCGCCGCCCTGCATCTGGTTCATCAGGAAGAGGAACACCACGACCAGCAGCACGAACGGCAGCAGCGAGAGCACCACCGACAGGAACGGGCTCTGCTTCGAGGGCGAGACCGTGTACCCCTTGCTGATCTGCCCGGCGTTGAACTTCTGCTGGAGTTCCTTGGCCAGCGCGGAGCCCTGGCTGCCGATGTAACTGGCCTGGATCTTGTCGCTGCCCGCGACCTTCTGGCCGTTCTTGAGATCAACCTTGATGACTTGATCGTCGCCAGTGGTCAGCTTGGCCTGTTCGGCCTGGTTCTTGTCGATCGCCTGAACGACCTGGCCGGTGTCCACCGTCTTGTAGCCGCCTCCTGTGGAGACGACATTCATCAACACGACCACGGCGAGGACGGCCAGCACGATCCACATGACCGGCCCACGGAAGTATCGCTTCACGTCCATCCATACGAGGCGGTGACGCCCCGTCCCTCCTGCCCGTAGGTAAATGCTGCTGTGAGAAAAGACTGTTCTTCGGACGGTACCCCAGCGTCGGCACTCAGGGCCGCACGGTGCTGGTGACAAACCCGTCCTCCCCTGCTCCAACGCAGGGAGGGGTGGAGTGGTTCCCGGGTCAACAATGAGGTGTCCGCATCAGTCCCCCGGAGGGGCGAACGCGACCGGGGAACCGGACTCCGCGCCTGGTCAGCCGCCGTAGACGTGCGGCGCAAGGGTCCCCACGAAGGGCATGTTGCGGTACTTCTCATCGTAGTCGAGCCCGTATCCGACGACGAAGGCGCTCGGAATGTCGAACCCGATCCACTTCACGTCGATCGCGACCTTTGCGGCATCCGGCTTACGCAGGAGGGTGCACACCTCCAGCGAGGCCGGCTCGCGCGAGCCGAGGTTCGACAGCAGCCACGACAGCGTCAGACCCGAGTCGATGATGTCCTCGACGATCAGGACGTGCTTGCCCTTGATGTCGGTGTCCAGGTCCTTGAGGATCCGGACGACGCCCGAGGACTGGGTGCCCGCGCCGTAGGACGAGACCGCCATCCAGTCCATCGTGACCGGGGTGGACAGCGCGCGGGCCAGGTCCGCCATCACCATCACGGCGCCCTTGAGCACTCCGACCAGAAGCAGGTCCTTGCCCGCGTACTCCGCGTCGATCTTCGCGGCCAGCTCGGCGAGCTTCGCGTCGATCTCTTCCTTGGTGATGAGCACCGACTGGAGGTCGGCGCCCAGGTCCTTGTGGTCCACCACAGTCACTTTCGTCGTCCGGCGAGCGCTGGCCGGCTTGTCGAAGCCGCCGTCCCACCCCGTACGGGGCCCCGGAACAGCTGCTTCTCAGCCCTGCCGGATGACCAGTCTGCCACCCTGCCTCAGTGCCTCGACGCGCCCGGGCAGGTTGATGCCCGACTGACCCCTCCAGCCGGTGATCAGGCGGTCCACCTCCTCGATGTGCCGCGCGAACAGCGAACCGGCGGGCGCGCCCGCCGTGATGGCCGCCCGGCGCAGCACCCGGCGGCGCACCGCGGGCGGCAGCCGGAACAGCTTCTCGACGTCGAGTCGCCCGGCGTCGTCCCGGACGCTCGCCTCGACGTCCGCCGCCCAGGCGTCCAGCGCGTCGGCGTCGTCGCGCGAGAGCTGCGCCGTACGGGCCAGCGCCTCCACGACACCCTTGCCGAGGGCCTTCTCCAGGGCGGGCAGGCCCTCCTGGCGCAGGCGCGAACGGGTGTAGGCGGGGTCGACGTTGTGCGGGTCGTCCCACACGGGTACGGCCTGCGCGAGACACGCCGTGCGCACGGTCTGACGGTCCAGCTGGAGGAACGGGCGGCGGTAGCGGCGGCCGGCCCCGGACACGGCGGCCATGCCCGACAGGGAGCGGATGCCGGAGCCGCGGGCGAGGCCGAGGAGGACGGTCTCGGCCTGGTCGTCACGGGTGTGGGCGAGGAGGACGGCGGCGGCGCCGTGGCGCTCGGCGACGGCGTCCAGCGCCGCGTAGCGCGCGTCGCGGGCGGCCGCCTCGGGTCCGCCGTCCCGGCCGACGGCGACGGCGACGGACTCGACGGGGTCCAGCTTCATCGCGGTGAGCCGGGCGACGACCTCGGCGGCGCGGATGTCGGATCCGGCCTGCAGGCCGTGGTCGACGGTGACGCCGCCGGCGCGGACGCCGAGCTTGGGGGCTTCGAAGGCGAGGGCGGACGCGAGACCCATCGAGTCGGCGCCGCCCGAGCACGCGACCAGTACCAGCGGTGCGTGGGAGCCGAGGGGGGCCGAGGCGCCGGAGGGGCCGGGGACGGCCGGGAGCCGGCGGGCGGCGGGCGCGCCCGAGGCACCGCGCGCACCGGCGGGCGCGGCGAACGCCGAGTGTTCGGTGAGGATGTCGTGGAGAACGCGGCGGACCGCCAGGCGTATCGCCGCGACCGCAGGATGGGGACCCATGTCCGGTGCCCTTCGTGAATGTGTCTACGGGGAGGGGTGGCTCGGTCGTCCCGCACGGGAAGGCCGGGACGGCTCTCGTCACTGAGAGTGCGTCGATGGTGACAGAACCGAGCCAATACCCGAGCATCGCACGCCCAGCCAGCCCTTACGGTCCCTCGGACGGGTGATAGGCGAGGCGTTCATCTGCCGCCGACGTGCCCGGATGTGCCGGACGGTTATGCCAGACGCACGTACGCCACCGTGTCCCGCCGGCCGGCCGGCGGGCGCCGCGCCGCGCACGTCCCTCGCCCACGGGGGCCCGCCGGAGCCGGGCACCCCACCGGGCCGGGCCCCCGCGCACCCGCCCGCACACCGCCTAGGCGCGGTGGATGCGCGCGACCCAGTCGGACGGCTTGGCGATCTCGGACTTCGTGGGCAGCGTGTTCGGCGACGTCCAGACGCGGTTGAAGCCCTCCATGCCGACCTCGTCGACCACGGCCCGCACGAACCGCTCCCCGTCGCGGTACTGGCGCAGCTTCGCGTCGAGGCCGAGGAGCCTGCGCAGCGCCTGGTCGAGGCGGCTCGCGCCGCGCGCCCTGCGCTGCTGGAACTTCTCCCGGATCTCCGTGACGCTCGGCACGACCTGCGGCCCCACGCCGTCCATCACGTAGTCGGCGTGGCCCTCCAGCAGGGACATCACGGCGGTGAGCCGTGCGAGGACCTCGCGCTGGCCGGGCGTCTGGACCAGCTCGACGAGGCTCGGCGCCCCGTCCTCGCCGTCCGCGCCCTCGGGGCGGTTGCCGGTGAGGGACTGGGCGGCCTCGCGCAGCCGCTCCAGCATGGTCGTCGGGTCGATGTCGGTCTCGCCGAGGAACGACTGGATCTCGCCCTGCAGGTGGTCCTTCAGCCACGGCACACCCGTGAACTGCGTGCGGTGCGTCTCCTCGTGGAGCGTCACCCACAGGCGGAAGTCGTGCGGGTCGACGTCGAGTTCGCGCTCGACATGGACGATGTTCGGCGCGACGAGCAGCAGCCGGCCGCCGCCCTGCTCGCCCGCGGGCAGGTCGCGCCCGGCCGGCGCGAACGTCTCGTACTGGCCGAGCACGCGCGAGGCCATGAAGGTCAGCAGCATGCCCAGCTCGACGCCCGTGACCTTGCCGCCGACGGCGCCGAAGACGGCGCCGCCCGGAGTGTCGGCGCGCCGCTCCTGGACCTTCTCGAAGAGGGGCTTGAGCAGCTCGCGGAAGCCCTCGACGTTGGCCTTCACCCAGCCGGGCCGGTCCACCACGAGCACCGGCGTGTCCGCGGGGGCGTGCCCCTCGGGGATCATGCGGGTGTAGGCGCGCACGTGCTCCTCGGCCGCCTTGGCGTGCCGCCGCAGCTCGGCCACGATCTCCCGCGCCTCGTCCCGGCTCACCTCGGGCCCCGGGCGCATGAGGCGGTTCGCGGTAGCCACCGCCAGATTCCAGTCGACCATCTCGGCACCACCGATGCTCGTCATGCGTCAACCGTACGTGGTGGAACCCGCGTGCGGTGAGCTTCGACTGCCCCGATTCATCCCTGACATCCGTCCCTGAGATCGTCTACCTTTGATCTTGGCCAGTGCCCCGTCCTTCAGGGCGGGGGTGAAGGCCATCCTTGTCCCGGAGGCGCGCAGCGTCGGCGTTCTCTGCGTTTTCGGTGAGGGCGAGGGGGACGACTGCCGCAACCCGTCGGCCGCGAGCGATGCGCGCGGGTGCGAGGAGCCGGAAGAGTGAGGTGGTCGCGCCATGACCCGTACGGTCTTCAGCGGAGGTCAGGTATTCGACGGCTCGGGCGGCGCGCCCGCGCCGGCCGACGTGGCGGTGGAGGGCGGACGGGTCGTCGAGGTGGGCCCCGGCCTCGAAGGCGACGAGCGCGTCGACTGCACGGGCCGCACGGTGCTGCCGGGCCTCGTCGACAGCCACGTGCACATCATGGCGAGCGACCTGAGCCTCACGAAGCGCTTCCTGACCCCGTTCTCGTACCCCTTCTACCAGGCGGCCCGGAACCTGCGGCGGACGCTTGCGCTCGGCATCACGACCGTCCGCGACGCGGGCGGCGCCGACCTCGGCGTCAAGCAGGCCGTCGAGGACGGGCTGATCCAGGGTCCCCGGATGCGGATCTCGGTCAACATCATCAGCACCACCGGCGGCCACGGCGACCACTGGCTGCCGTCCGGGCTGTCCGCCCCGATCTTCGGCGCGCACCCCGGCCGCCCCGAGACCGTCGTCGACGGCCCCGACGAGATGCGCAAGGTGGCGCGCACCCTGCTGCGGGCCGGGGCCGACGTGCTGAAGGTCTGTACGACCGGTGGGGTGATCTCGCCCGGCGACGACCCCAGGCACGCGCAGTTCACTCCCCCGGAGCTGGACGTGCTGGTCACCGAGGCCCGCATGCAGGGCCGCGGTGTGATGGCGCACGCGCAGGGCACGGACGGCATCAAGAACGCGGTCCGCGCCGGCGTCCGCTCGATCGAGCACGGCATCTACCTGGACGACGAGGCCGTCGAGCTGATGCTGGAGCACGGCACCTGGCTGGTCCCGACGCTCCTGGCGCCGGTGAGCGTGCTGCGGGCGGTCGACGGCGGGATGGAGCTGCCCGAGCCGGTCGTGCGCAAGACGCGCGAGGTCATCGAGGCGCACCAGGAATCGGTGAGCCGGGCGATCGCGGCGGGCGTGAAGGTCGCCATGGGCACGGACAGCGGGATCGGGCCGCACGGCACGAACCTGGAGGAGCTGCGGCTGCTGGCGGAGTGCGGCATGAGCGTGCCGCGGGTGCTCGCCGCGACCACCTCCGCGGCGGCGGAGCTGCTGGGCCTCGGCGACGAGCTGGGCCGCCTGGCGCCGGGCTACCGGGCGGATGCCCGGGCCCGCCGGGCGGGTCACGGGTGTGTTGCGACCGTGTTCGAACACTGGGAATGGCGCCGTGCAGGTGGGCCGAAGGCGGCGAAAGAGGTAGCGTGCGTAGCGCGCCACCGGCGGTTGCTC
>NZ_JAKGCV010000172.1 GCF_021556455.1 Streptomyces fuscigenes
CGCCGCGGCCGGGTACGACCCGGCCGCCGCGACGAACGTGATGCCCGCCACCGGCCCCGACGCCCAGGGCGGCCCGCAGGGGCCGCACCCGTGGCAGAGCCAGTTGCAGGCGGCGCGCGACCGCAACGAGCAGACGCAGGTGCAGCCCCTGGACCCGTCCCAGGACCCGCTGCGCCACCGGCCGCACCGCCGGCAGGGGCCCCAGCAGGGGCAGGGCCAGGGCGGACAGGCGCCGTACGGGGGCGCGCCCGCGCCGTACGCGCAGCAGCCCCAGCAGCAGTACCGGCAGCCTCAGCAGTCACAGCAGCAATACCGGCAGCCCCAGCAGCAGCAGTACCGGCCGCAGCCGCCGCCCCAGCAGTACGCGGCCCCGCCGCAGCAGTACGCGCCGCCCCAGCAGCCCGCCCCGCGCCCCCCGCGCGAACCGCGGGCGCCCCGGCAGCGCAGCGCCAACCCGATGCACATCCCGGGCCTCGGCTGCCTCAAGGGCTGCCTGGTCGTCCTCGTCGTGCTCTTCGTGGCGGGCTGGCTCGTGTGGGACCTGACGCCGCTGCAGGGCTGGATCGCCGACGGCAAGAGCTACTGGAGCGCGATCGGCGACGGCATCTCCAAGGTGTCGGGCTGGATCTCGGACCTCGGCGGATCCGGCAAGTGACCGTCGGCGTGCTGTGCCGGTCCTCCCGGCACGGCACGGTGGCGTGATCCTTTCGCACGGCGGCGCACGCCGACGCACCGCGCCGCCCGCCACGCCACCGCGCGCCGCGGTGAGGCGCCGTCCGGCGCCGGGCCCCGCGCCGAGGCGCCGCACGGACCGCGGCGGCGTACGCACGGCCCTCCGGCACCTCCGGGCAACCCGTTCCCGCCAGAGGGTGCCGCCGCCTCCGGTGGTGGGCGCAGGTCCTTTTCGGCCGCGGGGCGACCTTTCCGGCCGTATCGCGGCGACCCTGTAGCTATGTCGACTTCTGAGGGGTGATTTCGTCCCCGGAAGTGAAGGTTGCCGTCCTCCTGGGCACGGAACACCCCGAAAGCCGCGTACTTTGAGGGTCGACCGAGGGGCAACGCCCGCCGCTGAGGGAGCAGTCTTGGCACGGAATATCGGCAGCCGGTACACCGCCACCCAGATCCTGGGCCGCGGCAGCGCCGGCACGGTGTGGCTCGGCGAAGGACCCGAGGGTCCCGTCGCCGTCAAACTGCTGCGGGACGATCTCGCGGCGGACCAGGAGCTGGTCGGACGCTTCGTGCAGGAGCGCACCGCCCTGCTCGGGCTGGACCACCCGCACGTGGTCGCCGTGCGCGACCTCGTCGTGGACGGCAACGACCTGGCACTCGTCATGCGGCTCGTCCGCGGCACCGACCTGCGCACGCGCCTCGACCGGGAGCGCCGTCTCGCGCCCGAGGCGGCCGTCGCGATCGTCGCGGACGTCGCCGAGGGCCTCGCCGCCGCGCACGCGGCGGGCGTGGTCCACCGGGACGTCAAGCCCGAGAACATCCTGCTCGACATGGAAGGCCGCGTCGGACCCGGCGGCGCCCACCCCGCGCTCATCACCGACTTCGGCGTCGCCAAGCTCATCGACACCCCGAGCCGCACGAAGACCACCCGCATCATCGGCACGCCCGACTACCTTGCGCCGGAGATCGTGGAGGGCCTGCCGCCGCGCGCCGCCGTCGACATCTACGCCCTCGCGACGGTCCTGTACGAGCTCCTCGCCGGCTTCACGCCGTTCGGCGGGGGCCACCCCGGCGCCGTGCTGCGCCGGCACGTCACCGAGACCGTCGTGCCGCTGCCCGGCATCCCCGAGGAGCTCTGGCAGCTCCTCGTGCAGTGCCTGGCCAAGGCGCCCGCCTCCCGGCTGCGCGCCTCGGAGCTCGCCGCACGGCTCCACGAGGTGCTGCCGCTGCTCTCGGGCATCCCGCCGCTCGACGTCGACGAGCCGGGCAGCGAGCACCCCGAGGACGGGGCGGAGCACACCGCGGCGGACGGGGACCCGGCGGGCGTCGGTCCGGAGTCGGGCGAACCGCGCCGGCGCGGGGTCGTGCCGCTCGTGCCCGGCGCCACCCCCGACTCCAACCGCGACACGCACACCAGCATGCGCGTTCCGGCCCCCGACGAGCTGGCGGGCGGCGCGCGCGGCACGGCCCGCGCCCCGCGCGCACCGGGTGCGCCGCGCCCCGGGTCCGCCCGTCACCACAAGACGGCCGTGCGCAAGCGCCGCATCACGCTCGGTGTCGGCGCGGGCGTGCTGGTCGTCGCCCTCGGCGTCGGCGGCTGGCTCGCGACCGGCGACAACGGCAGTCCCCAGGACTCGAAGCAGACGACGCGGCCGGCCCACTGACCTGCCGGGGGACCCCCGCCGCGGCCCCGCCGCGCGCGGGGGAGCGCCCCACGGCCGGGAAGGGGTGTCCCGGCCACCGGTTACGCTTGGACGCGTGGCAGTCGTGGATGTATCCGAAGAGTTGAAGTCCCTCTCCTCGACCATGGAGTCGATCGAGGCCGTTCTGGACCTCGACAAGAAGAGGGCAGACATCGCTGTTCTTGAGGAGCAGGCCGCGGCGCCGTCCCTGTGGGACGACCCCGAGGCGGCTCAGAAGATCACCAGCAGGCTCTCGCACCTGCAGTCCGAGGTCCGCAGGACCGAGGCGCTGCGCGGCCGCATCGACGACCTCGAGGTGATGTTCGAGCTGGCCGAGGACGAGGGCGACGCCGAGGCGCGCGCCGAGGCCGAGACCGAGCTCGATTCCGTGCGCAAGGCGCTGGACGAGATGGAGGTCCGCACCCTCCTGTCCGGCGAGTACGACGAGCGCGAGGCGCTCGTCAACGTGCGCGCCGAGGCGGGCGGCGTCGACGCCGCGGACTTCGCCGAGCAGCTCCAGCGCATGTACCTGCGCTGGGCCGAGCGCCACGGGTACAGCACGGAGGTCTACGAGACCTCGTACGCCGAAGAGGCCGGCATCAAGTCGTCCACCTTCGTCGTGAAGGCGCCCTACGCCTACGGCACGCTCTCCGTCGAGCAGGGCACCCACCGCCTCGTGCGCATCTCGCCCTTCGACAACCAGGGCCGCCGCCAGACGTCGTTCGCCGGCGTCGAGGTGCTGCCGGTCGTCGAGCAGAGCGACCACGTCGAGATCGACGAGTCCGAGCTGCGCGTCGACGTCTACCGCGCCTCGGGCCCCGGCGGCCAGGGCGTGAACACCACGGACTCGGCCGTCCGCATCACCCACCTCCCGACCGGGATCGTCGTCTCCTGCCAGAACGAGCGCTCGCAGATCCAGAACAAGGCGAGCGCCATGAACGTCCTCCAGGCGAAGCTGCTCGAGCGCCGCCGCCAGGAGGAGCAGGCCAAGATGGACGCCCTCAAGGGCGACGGCGGCAATTCCTGGGGCAACCAGATGCGTTCGTACGTCCTGCACCCCTACCAGATGGTCAAGGACCTGCGCACGGGCCACGAGGTGGGCAACCCGCAGGGCGTGCTCGACGGCGAGATCGACGGGTTCCTCGAGGCCGGTATTCGCTGGCGCAAGCAGCAGGAGCAGTAGATCTCGCTTGGTCGACAGCGCTGACATGGTCGACAGTGCTGACGCCGTCCGCCGTCGGCGCGAGCACGGAACTGCACCACAGCACAGCACCAAGGAACGGAACGGAACTGCCGCCGCGAAGGCGGCAGTTCCATTTCATGTCACAGTTATGTCTGGACGTCTCGGACAACTGACGCTTCCCCGCCCATCACGCGCGCAACGCCCTTGACGCGTATATGGAAAGTCGTAAGGCTGGCGCCTGGCATGCGTATTTCCGGGGCGCGTTTGACCGGGGGACGGACGCAACGCACGTACTCCCCGCGGCCGCTGCTCCGGGCGCTGCGCCCATGACGACTGAATTCACTGGGGGTACCAAGCAGATGATCAAGAAGACGCGTGTCCGCGTGGCGCGCATCGCCGCCGGCGCGGTGATAGTGGCCGGCGCGTCGCTGACAGCCGCGGGGGCCGCGCAGGCCGCCGGGCTCGTCACCGAGACGCCCGCGATGGCCCACACCGATGGCGACGGCTCGACGACCGGCGGGCTCCTCGGCGGCGTCACCGCGGGTGAGGACAACGGCGGTACCGGTGACAACGGTGGCACCACCGACGACGGCGGTACCGGCGACAACGGTGGCACCGGCGACAACGGCGGTACCGGTGACAACGGCGGGGACGACTCGACCGGTGGGCTGATCGGCAGCCTCATCGGCGGCTCCGACGACGGCGGTACCGGCGACAACGGTGGCACTGGCGACAACGGTGGCACTGGCGACAACGGCGGCACTGGCGACAACGGTGGCACTGGCGACAACGGCGGTACCGGTGACAACGGTGGCACGGGCGACAACGGCGGTACCGGCGACAACGGTGGCACCGGCGACAACGGTGGCACTGGCGACAACGGTGGCACGGGTGACAACGGTGGCACGGGTGACAACGGCGGTACCGGCACCAACGGCGGCGGCGGTTCCTCGACCACCGGTGGCGGCTCGTCCACGACCGGCGGCGGCTCCTCGACCACGGGTGGCGGCTCCTCGACCACCGGTGGTGGCTCGTCCACGACCGGCGGTGGCTCCTCCAGCACCGGCGGCAGCAGCACCGGCGGCTCCAGCGCGACCGGCGGCTCCGGATCCACCGGTGACGTCAGCACCTGCACCGTGGACCTCGACAGCGTGAACTGCGCGGACAACACGAGCCCGGACAGCGTGGGCAACCAGCCGGTCGAGCAGAGCGCCGGCACCTCGCAGCTCGCCGAGACGGGTTCCGGGGACACCACGTTCCTGATCCTGGGTGCGGCGACCATGATCGCCGGTGGCGTGGGCTTCCGCTTCCTGCCGCGCCTGGCGGGCCGGAACACCGCCGCCTGATCACCTCGCGACCGGCACGTCCGGTCCTACGCGGAAGGGCCCGGGCGCCGCAGCGCCCGGGCCCTTCCCGTCGTGTGTGCGGACCGTGACGGCCCCGGGGCCGTCAGGCCGTCTGGTTGACCGCCACCAGGGCCACCGCGGCCATCAGCAGGACCAGGACCGTCAGGACCGCCGCCAGGCTCAGGCCGGCGAAGGGGCCGCTCTGCTGCAGGCGCTCCCGGCTGGCGCGGCACACGGCGCACCTGCCCTCGCTGACGGGTCCCGCGCAGTTGGCGCACACCAGTCTGTCGTAGGTCATGCGCTCTCCTCCTCACCGCGCGGCGGAGCCGCTCGTGTCTACCTCTCCGCGCAACGCTCGGGGGAACGCATCCGTTCCCCCTTCCCACTCTGCCAGTTTCCGGCGGCCTCGGCGCGCCCGAGGGCACTCTCGCGCCATTCCATCTGATTCGTGAACGTGCGGGAAGTCGCGTCATCCCCGACAATTCGCCCAACAAGGAACGCCGACTGCGCGGGCCCAGCCGGTTCGCGTAAGGTCACGCTCACCTACTCCCGGCCGACCGTGGTGCATCGTGATCCGATTCGACAACGTCTCCAAGAGCTACCCGAAACAGAACCGCCCCGCCCTGCGTGACGTCTCCCTGGAGATCGAGAAGGGGGAGTTCGTCTTCCTGGTCGGTTCGTCCGGTTCCGGAAAGTCGACCTTCCTGCGCCTCGTGCTGAGGGAGGAGCGGGCCAGCCACGGCATGGTCCACGTCCTCGGCAAGGACCTCGCGCGCCTGTCCAACTGGAAGGTGCCGCAGATGCGGCGGCAGCTCGGGACCGTGTTCCAGGACTTCCGCCTGCTGCCCAACAAGACCGTCGCGCAGAACGTGGCGTTCGCGCAGGAGGTCATCGGCCGCTCCCGCGGCGAGACCCGCAAGTCCGTGCCCCAGGTGCTGGATCTCGTGGGCCTCGGCGGCAAGGAGGACCGCATGCCGGGCGAGTTGTCGGGTGGTGAGCAGCAGCGCGTCGCCATCGCGCGCGCGTTCGTCAACCGGCCCATGCTGCTGATCGCGGACGAGCCCACGGGCAACCTCGACCCGCAGACGTCGGTCGGCATCATGAAGCTGCTCGACCGGATCAACCGCACCGGAACCACCGTGGTGATGGCCACCCACGACCAGAACATCGTCGACCAGATGCGCAAGCGTGTCATCGAGCTGGAGAAGGGCCGCCTGGTCCGCGACCAGGTCCGCGGCGTCTACGGCTACCAGCACTGACCCGCCGGCGCCGGTCGGGCGCGGCGCGGCCCCGCCCGACCGGTGCGCGAAGCACCGAGGCATCACAGCTGAAAGGACGCCATGCGCGCCCAGTTCGTCCTGTCGGAGATCGGCGTAGGTCTCCGCCGCAACCTCACGATGACCTTCGCGGTCGTCGTCTCCGTCGCCCTGTCGCTCGCCCTCTTCGGCGGAGCGCTGCTCATGCGTGAGCAGGTCGGCACGATGAAGGACTACTGGTACGACAAGGTCAACGTCTCGATCTTCCTGTGCAACAAGGCGGACGCGACCAACGACCCCGCGTGCACCAAGGGTGCCGTCACGGACCAGGAGAAGGCCTCGATCCAGGCCGACCTGGACAAGATGGGCATCATCGAGCACGTCTACCACGAGGACGCCGACCAGGCGTACAAGCACTACCAGGAGCAGTACGGCAAGACGGCGTTCGCCTCCTCCATCACGCCGGACCAGATGGAGGAGTCCTACCGGGTCAAGCTCAAGGACCCGCAGAAGTACAAGGTGATCGCCACGGCGTTCTCCGGCCGCGACGGCGTGCAGTCCGTGCAGGACCAGCGCTCCATCCTGGAGAACCTCTTCTCCCTGATGAACGGCATGAACATCGCCGCGCTGTGCGTGATGGCGCTGATGCTGGTCATCGCGCTGATGCTGATCGTCAACACCGTGCGGGTGTCGGCGTTCAGCAGGAGACGCGAGACCGGGATCATGCGACTCGTCGGCGCGTCGAGCTTCTACATCCAGCTGCCGTTCATCATGGAGGCCGCGTTCGCCGGGCTGATCGGCGGCGTGGTCGCGTGCGTCATGCTGATGACCGGCCGCTACTTCCTCATCGACGGCGGGCTCGACCTCCAGCAGAAGATGCAGCTGGTCAAGTTCATCGGCTGGGACGCGGTGCTCTCCAAGCTGCCGCTGGTACTGGCGATCGGCCTGCTGATGCCCGCGGTTGCCGCGTTCGTGGCGTTGCGCAAGTACCTCAGGGTGTGACGAGTACCCCCCGTGGTTCTTGGGCCAAGGCCCGGTGTCCGGCCGGACGTTGTCCTAGACTCTGGCGCCATGCCGGGATCGCCCGTACCGCGCCCCAGGCCCCGCGGCTTCAGCCGCGGGGCCGCCCTGACGTTGGTCTTCGCGGCCGTGCTGGGCACCGCCGCCGCCACGGACTGCCTGCCGCGCACGGGTGAGTCCGAGCACCACGGGGCCCCTGCCCGCGCGGCGGCGCCCCGGCCCGGCGGGACGCTCGACGCCGCCGCGGTCGCCGGGGCCGCCGAGCGTGCCACGGCCCGCGGCGAGTCGGGCACCGACGCCGCGCAGCAGGTCGTCAGCCGCAGCGGCGACCGCTGGAGCGCCGTCTACGACCGGGGCGAGTACGAGGAGTTCGAGCAGGCCCTCGACGGCGCGTACACCGGCGTGGGCGTGGGCGCCCGGCGCACCGCGGACGGCCTCGTCGAGATCACCCGGGTGCAGCGCGGCGGCCCGGCGCAGCGGGCGGGCGTGCGGCCCGGGGACGACGTGCGCACGGTGGACGGCCGCCCCATAGCGGGGCTGCCCGTCACGGAGGTCCTGGGTCTGCTGCGCGGGGACCGGCCCGGCCGCGCCGCGGCCCGCCCCGGCAGCACGGTGGCGCTCGGCCTCGAACGCGACGGCCGGCGCACCACGCGCACCCTGCGCAGGGCCCGCCTGACCGTGTCCTCGGTGTCCGTCGAGCCGCTGCCCGGGGGCGCGCGGCGCATCGCCGTCGACTCGTTCACCAAGGGGACCGGCGCACGGGTGCGGCAGGCGGTCCGCGACGCGGCGCCGGGCGCCGGCATCGTGCTCGACCTGCGCGGCAACGACGGCGGCCTGCTGTCCGAGGCGGTCACGGCCGCCTCCGCGTTCCTCGACGGCGGCCTCGTCGGCACGTACGACGTGAAAGGCAGGCAGCACGCGTTGTACGCCCAGCGGGGCGGGGACCGGCGCCGGCCGGTCGTGGTCCTGGTCGACGGCGGCACGATGAGCGCGGCGGAGCTGCTCACCGGGGCCCTGCAGGACCGGGGCAGGGCGGTGGTGGTCGGTTCCAGGACGTTCGGCAAGGGCTCGATCCAGATGCCGACGAAGCTCGGGGGCGGGTCCGTCGCCGAGCTGACCGTGGGGCACTACAGGACACCCTCGGGGCACGCCGTGGACGGCCGGGGCATCGTGCCCGACGTGGCGGGCGGCGCCGACCCCCAGCAGCGCGCGGAGACCGTCCTGACGGGCGTCGGCGAAGGCGCCTGACCGGGGCCTTCGCGCCGCCGCTCCCCGGGGTCCGCCCGCGGCGGGGCGCCGGGGCGGCGGGCGGCCGGCTCCGTGCGCGGGCGCACCGCGTCCAGGACGTAAAGGGGTTGCGCCGGAGTGCGAAAATGGCGGGACTATGGCTAAGGAAACCGGGCGCAAGATGATTGCGCAGAACAAGAAGGCCCGGCACGACTACCTCATTCTCGACACCTACGAGTCGGGTCTCGTCCTGACGGGCACCGAGGTGAAGTCGCTGCGCATGGGGAGGGCGTCGCTGGTCGACGGCTTCGTGCAGATCGACGGCCACGAGGCCTGGCTGCACAACGTGCACGTGCCCGAGTACAGCCAGGGCACCTGGACGAACCACTCCGCGCGGCGCAAGCGCAAGCTGCTGATGCACCGGGCCGAGATCGACAAGCTGGAGTCCAAGGTGCAGGAGACGGGGCACACGATCGTGCCCATCGCCCTGTACTTCAAGGACGGCCGGGCCAAGGTCGAGATCGCGCTGGCCAAGGGCAAGCGGGAGTACGACAAGCGGCAGACGCTGCGGGAGAAGCAGGACCGCAGGGAGACCGAGCGCGCCGTCTCCGCGGTGCGCAGGCGCCAGCAGTCCTGACGCCGGCGGGCGTCCGCGCCCGCCCCGCGGGTCCACGGGTGGGCCGTGCAGGGGAATACGCTGGCACGGTGCGACGTTGATCCCGTACGATGGGCTACGCACCACACCGTGCGCGGCTTGATCGGCGCACATTTGAAAAATCAACATGGGGATGATCGGTTTCGACAGCGGCTGTCGAAGCAGGGGAAGCGAGCCGAGGAAGCGGCAATGATCTCGTAAACCATATGTCGCAAACAATAATCGCCAATTCTAAGCGCGATTCCTCCGCCTTCGCCCTTGCTGCCTAATTAGCAGCTAGCGAAGACTCCGCGGAGTGTCAGCCCGGGGGTGTTCCCGACCCGGATCCTGGCATCAGCTAGGGGACTAAACCTGTAGGCCCGGTCACGGGGTCTGCAGGGAAATCAAACAGTGACTGAGCCCGTCGGAGACTTGTCCACGTGATCTCCGGGGCCGAGAAAATCGCAGTGGACTGCGCTCGGAGAAGCCCTGATTCCGCACCGTTGGACGCGGGTTCGATTCCCGCCATCTCCACAGGAAAAAGCAAAGGCGCCACGGCCCGCACCATGCGGGGCGTGGCGCCTTTGTCGTTGTTCCCGGCGCTGCCTGTGCCGCATGGCGGCGGGCGATTATGTCGTCGACCGGATGGCCACCACTTCCTTTTGATGCGAACCCGGTTACCGGGCCACCGGCGCCGCGGACGCAATTCCCTCCGCCTGTCCGTGTGGTTCCGAACGCCTCCTCATCGAGTGATCGCCGGTGGTGCGCGGCAACGCCGGAAAACGAGAAGCCGACCCCTCTACCGGAAATCACCCGCTGGAGGGAAAACGGACCACCTCGCGGCCCCGTGATGCCGGCTGTGAGGGAAACGTGCCGCGCCGAGGCGTGACCCGGTGCCGGGCCGGTGCCTGGAGTCGTGCCCGCATCGCATCGCCGAAAATGACAAAAAGGCCAAAGATCGCACATCGGGCACATCCGAAGGGCTTGCTCGTCGCGCGGGGCTGGGTCGAGAGGCCCGATCGATGCCACCGAGCCATGAATTTTCCAGCGATGTCGGACACCGGTGCGACACCCCCGGTTCACCGCCCGTCGCTCTGTGCATCCACTGTCCCGGCCGTAAAACGCCACGCCAGAGCGGGTGCGGACACGGAAAACGGAATGGTCTGAACCATTCTTCAAGGGCTCTGCGATCTCCGTAATCCCCCTACACGGACGCGGGGGAATCTCGCAAGCGGAAGTACGGGCGTCTGTGCTGTGCGCTACATTCATGGCCCGGGTGCAGAGGGTAGGGGGCGCTCGGTTCGGGTGGGGGCCCGGCCGACGGCATTCCGGTGTTCCATTCGCGCGCCCTGAAACATTGAGTGGGGGAAGTGCGAAGCAGTGGAAAAATGGCGAGAAGACGCCCGGTCCGGGCGTACGCATGAACCGGTCGACATCACCGTCGAACTCGACGGCCTCGGCAGGCAGCTTTCCGAATTGCCCGGCGCGGCGAGCGTTCCGGAAAAGCCCGGAGCCGAAAACGGCACAGCTCCCGGGAAGAAAACCCCGGGTCCCGTGTTCGTCGACGCCAGCGGCCGCAGGAGCAAGAAACTCCGGCGCGTGGGGTGGGGAGTGGCCGTGCTCTGCGCGGCCTACGCGGTCACGCTGATCGCGGCACTGGTCGGTGGCGGTTCCACGGCACCGCTTTTGAACATACCCGGCGTCCCCGGCCTCGCCGACAAGGGAAAGCCGGCGCAGAAGGTGAAGACGGACCCGTCCGCGAGCCCTGCCGCCTCGGACCCGGTCGGCCCGACCGGTCCCGTCCCGTCCGTGACGGACGCCGACGGCAATCTCGTCCCGAACCCCGGCACGGGAGCCGCGGACGTCTCCGACGGGAAGCCCGCCGGACACGGCGTCGCGGCCTCCGGCGCCGCGCACTCCCCGGCGGGCGGCAAGACCGCCGCGTCGAGCGGCACGGCGGGCGCCGGCAAGGCCGGCACCACCGGCGGCAGCACCACCCCGCGCTCGGGCGGCGCCGCAGCCGGCTCCCCCGCGACCGGCGGCGGTACGGGCACGAC
>NZ_JAKGCV010000173.1 GCF_021556455.1 Streptomyces fuscigenes
CCGTCCCGGCGGTGGCGGCGGCGCTCCGGGTCGTCCCGGTGGCGGCGGCTTCGGCGGCGGCGGTGGCCGTCCCGGCTTCGGTGGCCGTCCCGGCGGTCCCGGTGGCCGCGGTGGCACGCAGGGCGCCTTCGGCCGTCCCGGCGGTCCCGCGCGTCGCGGTCGCAAGTCGAAGCGGCAGAGGCGCCAGGAGTACGAGGCCATGCAGGCCCCGTCGGTCGGCGGTGTGATGCTGCCTCGCGGCAACGGACAGAGCGTCCGCCTGTCGCGCGGTGCCTCCCTCACCGACTTCGCCGAGAAGATCAACGCCAACCCGGCGTCGCTCGTCGCGGTGATGATGAACCTCGGCGAGATGGTCACGGCCACGCAGTCCGTCTCCGACGAGACGCTCCAGCTGCTCGCGGACGAGATGAACTACGTCCTCGAGATCGTCAGCCCGGAGGAGGAGGACCGCGAGCTGCTCGAGTCCTTCGACATCGAGTTCGGCGAGGACGAGGGCGGCGACGAGTCCCTGGTCTCGCGTCCGCCGGTGGTCACCGTCATGGGTCACGTCGACCACGGCAAGACCCGCCTGCTGGACACGATCCGCAAGACCAACGTGGTCGCGGGCGAGGCCGGCGGCATCACCCAGCACATCGGTGCCTACCAGGTCACGACCGACGTCAACGGTGAAGAGCGCAAGATCACCTTCATCGACACCCCGGGTCACGAGGCGTTCACCGCCATGCGTGCCCGCGGTGCGAAGTCGACGGACATCGCGATCCTGGTCGTCGCGGCCAACGACGGCGTCATGCCCCAGACGATCGAGGCGCTGAACCACGCCAAGGCGGCCGAGGTGCCGATCGTGGTCGCGGTCAACAAGATCGACGTCGAGGGCGCCGACCCGACCAAGGTGCGCGGACAGCTCACCGAGTTCGGTCTGGTGGCCGAGGAGTACGGCGGCGACACCATGTTCGTCGACATCTCCGCCAAGCAGGGTCTGAACATCGACAGCCTGCTGGAGGCCGTGGTCCTGACCGCGGACGCCTCGCTCGACCTGCGGGCCAACCCGGAGCAGGACGCGCAGGGCATCGCGATCGAGGCCCACCTCGACCGCGGTCGCGGCGCCGTCGCCACCGTGCTCGTCCAGCGCGGCACGCTGCGCGTCGGCGACACGATGGTCGCGGGCGACGCGTACGGCCGCGTCCGGGCGATGCTCGACGACAACGGCAACAACGTCGAAGAGGCGCCCCCGTCGACACCGGTCCTCGTGCTCGGTCTGACCAACGTGCCGGGAGCCGGCGACAACTTCCTGGTTGTCGACGAGGACCGCACGGCACGCCAGATCGCCGAGAAGCGCGCGGCCCGCGAGCGGAACGCGAACTTCGCCCGCAGGGGTGTCCGGTTCTCCCTGGAGAACCTGGACGAGGCGCTCAAGGCAGGCCTCGTGCAGGAACTCAACCTCATCATCAAGGGCGACGCGTCCGGTTCGGTCGAGGCTCTCGAGTCCTCGCTGCTCCAGCTCGACGTCGGCGAAGAGGTCGACATCCGGGTGCTGCACCGCGGCGTCGGTGCGGTCACGGAGTCGGACATCTCCCTGGCGATGGGCTCGGACGCCATCGTGATCGGCTTCAACGTGCGCGCCGCCGGGCGTGCCGCGCAGATGGCCGAGCGCGAAGGCGTGGACGTCCGGTACTACTCGGTCATCTACCAGGCGATCGAGGAGATCGAGTCCGCCCTCAAGGGCATGCTCAAGCCGGAGTACGAGGAGGCCGAGCTCGGCACGGCGGAGATCCGCGAGATCTTCCGCTCGTCCAAGCTGGGCAACATCGCCGGTGTCCTCATCCGGTCCGGCGAGGTCCGGCGCAACACCAAGGCGAGGGTCATCCGCGACGGCAAGGTCATCGCGGAGAACCTCAACATCGAGGGTCTGCGCCGCTTCAAGGACGACGTCACCGAGATCCGCGAAGGCTTCGAGGGCGGTATCAACCTCGGAAACTTCAACGACATCAAGATCGACGACGTCATCGCCACCTACGAGATGCGCGAGAAGCCGCGCGGCTGACGCGAGGCTCCCGCAGCACGATGAGGTCCGGGGCCGTCCGGCGGACGAAATATCCGTCGAACGGCCCCGGCCGCTGCGTGTACGGTTCAAAGATCCTGCCCGGTCCGGCCCGACGGCCGGACGCGCCGGCAGGCACTCACGAACCCGGACCGGCGGGACATCCGGAAACGCATGTATGTGGGGACACTGTCCTTCGACCTCCTCCTCGGCGACGTACGGTCGTTGAAGGAAAAACGCTCCGTCGTCCGTCCGATCGTCGCGGAGCTGCACCGCAAGTTCGCGGTGAGCGTCGCGGAGACGGGCGTCCAGAACCTCCACCGCAGGGCCGAGATCGGCCTCGCGGTCGTCTCGGGGGACTGGGCCCATCTCACGGACGTGCTGGACCGCTGCGAGCGCATGGTGGCGGGCCACCCGGAGGTGGAGCTCCTGTCGGTGCGGCGTCGCCTGCACGGCGACGACGACGACTGAGCGCGCCACCCCCACCGGAGCGGGCGCGCCGCCCGCACCGCCGGGCGGGGCACGCTCCGTCCGGCACGGGGGAAGCCGGACACGCCGGGCGGGGCGCGCCCCACCGGCCGGACACGGGGGCCGGGCGCGTCCCGTCCCCCCTCAAGCCCCAGATCAACCGAGAAGAAGAGAGTGACGACCGGTGACCGACAACGCGCGGGCCCGCAAGCTGGCCGATCGCATCCAGGTCGTGGTCGCGGAGACCCTGGACCGGCGTATCAAGGATCCGCGGCTCGGCTTCGTGACCATCACGGACGCCCGCGTCACCGGCGACCTGCGGGAGGCCACGGTCTTCTACACGGTCTACGGCGACGACGAGGAGCGCGCGGCCTCCGCCGCCGCCCTGGAGAGCGCGAAGGGAGTCCTGCGCTCCGAGGTGGGCCGCCAGACCGGCGTCCGCTTCACCCCGACGCTGGCGTTCGTGCCGGACGCCCTGCCCGACAACGCCCGCACCATCGAGGACCTGCTCGACAAGGCACGGGCCAAGGACGACGAGGTGCGCCAGGTCTCGACGGGCAAGACGTACGCCGGCGAGGCCGACCCGTACCGCAAGCCCGGCGAGGACGACGAGGCCGACGAGACCGGCGGCCCCGCGGCCTCCGGTCCCCGCGGCGACAGTGACGCGGCGGGCGGTGCCGCCGCCGAATGACCGAGCACCACCGGACGCCCGACGGTCTCGTCATCGTCGACAAGCCGTCGGGCTTCACCTCGCACGACGTCGTCGCCAAGATGCGCGGGATCGCCAGGACCCGCCGCGTCGGCCACGCCGGCACCCTCGACCCCATGGCCACGGGCGTCCTCGTCCTCGGCGTGGAGCGGGCCACCAAGCTGCTCGGCCACCTCGCGCTGACGGAGAAGGAGTACCTCGGCACGATCCGCCTCGGCCAGTCCAGCGTCACGGACGACGCCGAGGGCGAGATCACCTCGTCCGCGGACGCCTCCGCCGTGACGCGGGAGGCCGTCGACGCCCAAGTGGCGCGGCTGACGGGCGCGATCATGCAGGTCCCGTCCAAGGTCAGCGCCATCAAGATCGACGGGAAGCGCTCCTACGCGCGGGTGCGCGGGGGAGAGGAGTTCGACATCCCCGCCCGGCCGGTGACCGTGTCGTCCTTCCGGGTGTACGACGTGCGCCCCGCGGTCGCCGAGGACGGCACGCCGGTGCTCGACCTGGTCGTCTCCGTCGTCTGCTCGTCCGGGACCTACATCAGGGCCCTGGCGCGCGACCTCGGCGCCGGGCTCGGCGTCGGCGGGCACCTGACGGCGCTGCGCAGGACCCGCGTCGGCCCCTACGGCATCGACGGGGCGCGCACGCTGGACCAGCTCCAGGAGGAGCTGACGGTGATGCCGGTGGCGGAGGCGGCCGGGTCCGCGTTCGCCCGCTGGGACGTCGACGAGCGGCGCGCCAAGCTGCTGCTGAACGGCGTCCGCCTGGACATGCCGGCGTACGAGGCCTCGCCCGTCGCCGTCTTCGGCCCCGACGGGAGCTTCCTCGCGCTCGTGGAGGAGCAGAAGGGCAAGGCCAAGAGCCTCGCCGTCTTCGGCTGAGGAGGGACGCCCGCGGTGCCGCCGGATGCGCGCGGCCCCGCGGGCCCGGCGGCCGTGCGGGAAGTCCCCGGGCGGGCTCCCGTGCGACGACGGCGGCGGCACCCGGGGGCGCGTTCGGCCCCGGCGACCGCGACATGGCAGTCTTGGGGTTGCCTGGTCGAATGTCGACCAGACACGATTTCGGGCGAGGAGCGGTCACAGTGCAGCGCTGGCGCGGCTTGGAGGACATCCCCCAGGACTGGGGGCGCAGCGTCGTCACCATCGGCTCCTACGACGGGGTCCACCGCGGCCACCAGTTGATCGTCGGCCGCGCCGTCGAGCGGGCCCGCGAACTCGGGGTCCCGTCCGTCGTGGTGACCTTCGACCCGCATCCCAGCGAGGTCGTGCGGCCGGGCAGCCACCCGCCGCTGCTCGCCCCCCAGCACCGGCGCGCGGAGCTGATGTCCGCGCTCGGCGTGGACGCGGTGCTGATCCTCCCGTTCACGGTCGAGTTCTCGAAGCTCTCCCCGGCGGACTTCATCGTGAAGGTGCTCGTCGACAAGCTGCACGCGCGCGCGGTCGTCGAGGGTCCGAACTTCCGCTTCGGCCACCGCGCCGCGGGCAACGTGGACGTGCTCGCCGAGTTCGGTGCCACCTACGACTACGAGGTCGACGTGATCGACCTGCGCGTCAGCGGCGAGGCGGGCGGCGGCCGCCCCTTCTCGTCCACGCTGACGCGGGGGCTGGTCGCCGAGGGCGACGTCCGGGGTGCGGCGGAGATCCTCGGCAGGCCCCACCGCGTCGAGGGCGTGGTGGTGCGCGGCGCGCAGCGCGGCCGGGAGCTGGGCTACCCCACGGCCAACGTCGCGACGCTTCCGCACTCCGCGATCCCCGCGGACGGGGTCTACGCGGGCTGGCTGACCGCGTCCGGCGAGTGCATGCCCGCGGCGATCTCGGTCGGCACGAACCCGCAGTTCGACGGCGTGGAACGCACCGTGGAGGCGTACGCGATCGACCGGGTCGGCCTCGACCTGTACGGACTGCACGTCGCGGTCGACTTCCTGGCCTACGTCCGCGGCCAGGAGAAGTTCGAGTCGATCGACGCGCTCCTCGAAGCCATGAAGGGCGACGTCCAGCGCTGCCGCGAACTCGTCGCCGCGTACGACGCGGAGCGCGGGGCGGCGGGGCACGGGACGGGCGGCCCGGCCGGCAAAACGGCCTGATCCCTCGCTCGCCGGCGCCGGCCGCCGCCTGGCCACCCGGCAGGCGTCCCGCCGGGCGGGCGGGCCGCCGCGGGCGCGCGCCGGAGGGTCACGTACCGGTAAAAGCTCGGCCATCCGCCGGGCAAGTCTTCGCGACGATGCCGGTCCGGCCGCCTGTTTGATCGGTTTTTTGCCACTCCGGACAGTTCTGGCCGCCCCCAGGTCCCTCTACGGTGAGTCCCGGACAGCCAACGAGGGGGAAGCCGTGGCCCAGCAGCCCGTGCCGGAGCGCGCCGCGTCGCGCATCCTCGACGTCGCCCTGGACGCCCCCGACCGGCCGCGCGACGGTGTGCCGCCGTACGGGACCACGGTCTTCGCGCCCGCGCACCCGCGCCCGGGGCACGACGGGCCGCCGGTGGTCGACTTCGAGCTCCTGGCCTGCGCCGCCGGTCCGCCGGTGCCGGTCGCCTTCACCACCCTGGCGGCGCTCGTCGAGGCCCTCGGGGACGCCCAGCCGTGGATCGCGGTCGGCCTCGGCCGGTACGCGGAGGCCATGCGGGAGGCGGGGCTGCCCGCGGTACGGCTCGATCCGGCGGTGACGGGCGGTGCCCGCACCTGGCGGCCGCAGGACCTGATCGACACCTACGGGGGAGAGGAACGGGGCTGATGGGGGATCCCGATTACCAGGTCGTGCTCGGCGACCTCGACGCCATGGCCGGAACCTTCCGCAAACAGGCCACGGCCTACGGTGCTCTGCACCAGTCCGTGAAGCCCGCGGTGGCCGGCTCGGGCGACGGAGGCCTCGACGGCACCATCAAGGCCATGTCCGACCTGATCGCCGGTCTGCACGACAAGCTGACGGACCGCATCGCCGACCACGGCGACAAGCTCGCGTACGCCCACGACTCCTACCAGCGCCACGACGTCGACGTGCACGGCGTGTTCGAGGACCTGACATGACCGACAGCTGGGTGGGCGGGGACATCGCGGGCCTCGGGGCCATGGGCACCGCGTACACGGGCGCCAAGAAGTCACTGGAAGGCGTGGTCGAGCCGCTCGGCGGCCAGGCCGACAAGCTCGTGGACGACGCGGGCTGGAAGGGCGAGGCCGCGGAGTCGTTCCGCGAGGCGTGGACGGCGGACTCGATGGCGGCCGGCGCCTTCGCCGAACTCGTCGGCGCCGTCGGCACGGTGCTCACGGACCTGTCGAACCGGCTGTCCACCGCCGAGACGAGCCTGCAGAACGCGGAGGACGTCGCCGTGCGGGCGGGCGTCCCGGTCGGTCCCAAGGGCGTGCCCGGCACGCTGATGACCAACAACCCGCCGAGCGCGGAGGAGTCCAAGGCCATCAAGGCGCTCGACGACTACGCGGGAGTGCGCGCGACCGCCCTGCACGAGGCGCAGCAGGCCCGCCTCGATGCCGCCGACGCCCTGGCGAAGCTGTACGGCGAGGCGACCGGCGAGGACGGCGGGCACTCCCCGACCGACGGCGAGAACCTCACCATCGCGGACTACCTGCGCGCCCTGTACTCGTACGACTCCGAGCGGACCCGGGCCAAGGGCCACGACGCGGCCACCAAGCTCGACGACGCGAAGCACGAGGCCGACCAGGCGAAGAAGGAACTGCGGGCCGAGCGCAAGGCGTACCAGAAGGCCGGCAAGGCGCTGCCCAAGGACCTGCCCGCGAAGGGCGCCTACCGCGACGCGCTGGCGAAGCTGGACAGCCTGGAGACGGACATCGCCCGCGGCGAGCACGGCAGTTCCGCGCTGCCCTACGACCACGCGCTCAACACGAAGGTCGTCGACGCGGCGAAGGCCCTGCGGGTGGGCGAGGGCATCGAGAAGCTGCCCGACTTCCTCAAGGAAGTGCCGGTCGTGGACATCGCGGCGGCCGGCGCGGTCGGGCTCCTCGAGGCCAAGGACGACCACGACAAGGGCTGGTCGTGGACCCACTCGGTGGTGGTCGACGAGGGAGCGGCCCTCGGCGGCCTCGCCGTCGGCACGGCGGCGGTCGCGGGCGGGGTCGCCCTCGCCGCGTCCGCGGAGATCACGGTGCCGGTGGCCGTGGTCGCGGGCGTCGGCGGAGCCGTCGTCATCGGCGCCACCAACTACATCGACTCGGCCCTGCACGAGCACTGGAGCGAGGACATCCACGACCACGGCGTGGTGGGTGGCGTGCTGCACGGTCTGGGAGACGCCGGGTCCAAGTCCTGGCAGTCCGACGTGAACCTCGCCAAGGACGTCGGCCACGCAGCGAAGAAGGCATGGAATGGTTTCACGGGTCTCTTCTGAGGCGCCCGCCCCGGCGAGGCTGCCCATGGTCGGCACCACCTGGTACCGGCGCGGCTTCGCCTACTGGTTCCGCCGCGTGACGGTGAGCGGCTTCTCGGTCCTCGTCGTCGGCGGGGTCTTCGCGCTCGTCCTGTACGGCTTCTTCGACCTGGTCTCCGGCATGCCGCCGCTCTGGCGCGCCGTCTGCCGGGTGGCGTACTGCGCACTGTGCCTCGCGGGCGGGATCTGGGGCTGGACCAGGGCACGCCGGCAGATCCGCCGGAAGACGGCCGCGCCGCCCACGCCCGAGCAGAGCGGTGCACGGTCCTCGGCGGCGCAGAGCGCGACCCCGGGACAGGCCATGGCGGGACGCCTGCCCGCGCTGTTCCTGCTGCCGTTCGTCGCGCCGCTCCTCGCGTGGTTCCTCGGCCTGCTGCTGGCCGGCGCGTTCGTACGCGTCCTGCCCGCGGAGATCACGGCCCGCCGGGCCATGGAGGCACACGGCGCCTGAGGAGCGGCTGCGTCCCACCCCGCCCCTCGCCCGCCCTCCCTCGCCGGACGGCGGCCCCGGCCGTCGCCCGCCGCGTCTCACCCCGCCGCGCCGCCCCCGGCCGCCGCCCAGTGGCACGCCGCCGCGTGCGGGCCCGCGCCGGGCAGGACGGGAAGGCCACGGGTGCGGCAGGCGTCCGCGACGCCCGCGCGCTCCGCCTCGCCCGACGCGAGGATCTGGCAGCGGGCGTGGAAGCGGCATCCGGCGGGGACGCGCGTCGGGTCCGGCGGCTCGCCCGTCAGGACGACCGGGTCCGCCGAGGTGTCCGGGAGCACCGACAGCAGGGCCCGGGTGTACGGGTGGCGCGGCGCCGACAGCACGTCCTCGACGGGCCCGATCTCCACCACCCGGCCCAGGTACATCACGGCCACCCGGTCGGCGATGTTCCAGGCCAGCCCGAGGTCGTGCGTCACCACGAGGGCGGACAGGCCCAGTTCGGCCCGCAGGGCCAGCAGCAGGGCGAGGATCTCGCCGCGCACCGACGCGTCGAGGGAGGCCACCGGCTCGTCCGCGACGAGGAGTTCCGGGCGCAGCACCAGCGCCCCGGCGATCACCACGCGCTGGCGCTGGCCGCCGGACAGCTCGTGCGGGTGGCGCAGGAAGAAGCGCTCCGGCGGCCGCAGACCCGCACGGGCGAGCGCCTCGGCCACCGCCGCCCGCTCGTCGCCCGCGCAGCCGTGGATGCGCAGCCCCTCGGCCACCGCCTCGTAGACGGTGTGGCGGGGGTTGAGCGAGCCGCTCGGGTCCTGGAGCACGAGCTGCACCCGCCTGCGGTACGCCTTGAGGGCGCGGGCCCCGTAGGCGAGCGGCTCACCGGCGTGGACGACCCTGCCCGCCGTCGGCGCGACCAGCCCGAGCAGGGCCCGGGCCAACGTTGTCTTGCCGCAGCCCGACTCGCCGACCAGGGCGACGATCTCGCCCGCCCCGACGTCCAGGTCGACACCGTCCACGGCGTGCGCGGGCGGCCCGCCGCGCCGCCCCGGGAACGCGACCGACAGGGCGTCCGCCCGCAGCAGCGCCCCCGTGCCCGGGGCCTCCTTCATGACCGGCGCGGTGGCCATCGCTCACTCTCCCACTCGTACGCAGGCCGCCAGGCGGCCCTCGCCCGCCGCCCGCAGCGGCTGGTCCTCGTGCGCGCAGCCGGACAGGGCCACCGGGCAGCGCGGGTGGAACGTGCAACCGGACGGCAGCGCAGCCGGGTCCGGCGGGTCGCCCGGCAGGCCGCGCGGCGCGCGCCGCGACGCCGGGTCCCCGATCCGGGGGAACGCCCCCGACAGCGCCCGGCCGTAAGGGTGGACGGCCGCCTCGTACACGGCCCGCGCGGGGCCCTGCTCCACGATGCGGCCCGCGTACATGACCGCCAGCCGCTCGCACGTGTCCGCGAGCACCGCGAGGTCGTGGCTGATCATCAGCAGCCCGATGCCCCGCTCGGCGACGAGGTTCTCGATCAGCCGCAGGATCTGCGCCTGGATCATCACGTCGAGGGCCGTCGTCGGCTCGTCGGCGACGACCAGGCGCGGCTCGCACGCCAGCGCCATCGCGATCATCACCCGCTGGCGCTGGCCGCCGGACAGCTCGTGCGGACGGGCCGCCGCCCGCGCGGCGGGCAGGCCGACCTGCTCCAGGAGCTCCCCGGCCCGCCGGCGCGCGGCGGCCGGCGTGGCGCGCCCGTGCACGAGCAGCGGCTCGGCGATCTGGTCGCCCACGCGGTGGACGGCGTTCAGCGAGTGCATCGCGCCCTGGAACACGATCGACGCACCCGCCCAGCGCACGGCCCGCAGCCGCCCCCAGCGCATGGTGAGGACGTCCTCCCCGTCGAGCAGGATCCGCCCGGACAGCCGCGCGGCGGGCGGCAGCAGCCGCAGCAGCGCCAGGGCCAGGGTCGACTTGCCGCACCCGGACTCGCCCGCGAGCCCGAGGGTGCCGCCCGACTCCAGCGCCAGATCGACGCCGCGCACCGCGGGCACGGCGGCCGCGCCCGTCCCGTAGACGACCGAGAGGTCCTCCACCCGCAGCAGCGGCGCCGCGCCCGTCCGTCCGGCGCTCACCCGCCCACCCCCAGCCTCGGGTTCAGTACGGACTCGACGGCGCGGCCGCACAGCGTGAACGCGAGCGCGACCAGTGCGATCGCGATGCCCGGCGGCGCCAGGTACCACCAGTGGCCCGACGAGACGGCGCCCGCCTCCCGGGCGTCCTGGAGCATGCCGCCCCAGGAGACGACCGTCGGGTCGCCGAGACCGAGGAACGCGAGCGTCGCCTCGGTGAGGATGGCCGCCGAGATGCCGAGCGTGGTCTGCGCGAGCACCAGCGGCATCACGTTGGGCAGGACGTGCCGGGTCATCACGTGCCGGTGCCCGCCGCCCAGGGCCCGGGCCCGCTCGATGTAGGGGCGGGACTCCACCGCGATGGTCTGGGCGCGCACCAGCCGGGCCGTCGTCGGCCAGCTCGTCACCCCGATCGCGAGGACGACCGTCCACAGCGAACGCGACATGACGGTCGCCAGGACGATCGCCAGCACCAGCGTCGGCATCACCAGGAACCAGTCCGTCACCCGCATCGCGACCGTCGACAGCGCCCCGCCGAAGTGCCCGGACACCACTCCGACCAGCGTGCCGATCGCCACCGACAGCGCGGCGGCGAGCAGCCCCACCGCCAGCGACACCCGCGCGCCCCACACCAGCAGGCCCAGCAGCGAGCGCCCGAACTGGTCCGTCCCGAGCGGGTAGCGCGCGCTCGGCGGGGCGAGCGGCGCCCCCGTCGCCGCCGTCACGCTGCGCACGTCGTCCCCGGCGAGCAGGGGCGCCGCCGCGGCGACCAGGGCCAGCGCCACGAGCCCTGCGAGGCCCCACAGGCCGGCCCGGTGCGCGCGGTAGCCGCGCCAG